>CAZFCK010000086.1:0-18365 GCA_964517355.1 uncultured Desulfovibrionaceae bacterium
ATTGTTTCAGGGGAGAGCCTTGTTTCAAGGCGAAAATGCGCTAGTCCGAAAATCGCAAATCGAATAAGACCGTTTCCCGTCCGGAATGCCGGCGCGAAGCGCCCCTTTCTCCATTGCGAAATGAAAAAGACGAATCGAGAAACGAAGCCCACGTACCGGGTTGAATGATGCCGCGCTTGCCGTGATCGATTGAGGCGTGATATGAAAGAACAATGGCGGGGGGGCCGTTGCAATCGGTTTATCTGCCCCTTTTTCAGCTTATAGAGGGCGGGTTCCGACAGGCCGGCAGGCTTGCGGAGCGCTCCGGACAACCGTCGGCAGCGCCGGGTGGCCGGTTTGGGCCGCGCTTTTCGCATCGCCCCGGCCGCCGGCATTTTCATTTCGAATTCAGGCGGGATCATCCGCGTGGAGGCTTTCATGTTGCAATCCCAAAAGATGAAGTTCACCTTCGAATCCAAAGCCTCCTCCGAGACGAAATTCTCGGTGGTCCGCTTCAAGGGCGTCGAGGGGCTGAGCACCTGCTACATGTTCACCATCGTGCTGGCCACGGAAGACGCCGACTTCGATCTGCGCGGCGTTTTGGACAGCCCCGCCACCTTTACCATCCTGCATGAAGAGGGGGACGACCTCCCTTTCCACGGCTACGTCATCAAGTTCGAGGAGCTGCAGCGCAAGGGGAAACTGTGCTTCTACCGCGCTCAACTGGCGCCGCGATTCTGGTGGCTCTCCCTGACGCGCCACAATCAGATCATGCTGGACAAGAGTCTGACCGAAGCGTTGGAGATCGTGCTCAACGACGGCGGATTGACCCCGCGTGATTACCGCCTGAGCCTGCGCGAAAACTATCCCAAGCGCGAGTACATCTGCCAATACGAGGAGACCCATCTCAACTTTGTCAGCAGATGGATGGAATGGGCCGGCATGTACTACTTCTTCGAGCAGGGGCCCGATACCGAGGTGCTGGTCATAACCGACACCCTCGTGAGCCACGACTTCATGACCCAGGGCCGGGAAATGGTCTACTCCCCCCCTTCGGGCCTGGAGGGCCCCTACCGGGAGCACATCATCGACCATTTCTATTGCACGCAACGCAAAATGCCCAACGCGGTGGTGGTGAGGGACTACAACTACGAGACGCCCAATCTCGAACTGCTGGGTCAAGCGGAGGTTTCTCCCACCGGACTCGGCAGCTTCTACCATTACGGAGACGGCGTTCTCAGCCCGAGCGAAGCCCAGAAACAGGCCACGCTCAGGGCCCAGGAGCTCAATTGCAAGGAAAAAACCTTTCAGGGCTCCTCCACCATCCCCTTTCTGCGCCCGGGCTATCTGTTCACCCTCACCCAGCACTACCGCCAGGAGTTCAACCGCGAGTACATGGTGGTGGAGGTGAAACATGAAGGCAGCCAGGCTGCCTACATCCGCTCCGGAATGGGCAAGGCCTCAAAGGGGTCCGACTCGGCTCCCGTCTACCAAAACAATTTCACGTGCATACCTGCGGATGTCCAGTTCAGGCCGGAGCGCACGCATCAGATGACCCGCATCGGCGGCTACCTCCCGGCGACCGTGGACGCCCACGGCGGGGGGCAGTACGCCCAGGTCGACGAACAAGGCCGCTACAAGGTCATCATGCCGTTCGACCTGTCCGGACGCGGACAGGGCAAGGCCTCCGCCTGGATTCGCAAAGCGCAGCCATACACCGGGGCCGGACACGGCATGCATTTTCCGCTGCACAAGGGCACCGAGGTCGCCCTGGGGTTCGTCGGGGGCAATCCCGACCTGCCCGTCATCGGCGCGGCCCTGCCGAACCCCAACGTGCCCAGCATCATCAACACCCAGAACCAGACCATGGCCGGCTTTTGTTCCGGCAGCGGCGGCGGGTTGAACCTGGAGGACGCCAAGGGCCACGAGCGCATGGTCCTGCATTCCGGCAACAACCGCTCGTTCATGAAAATCGGCTCCGGCTCGGACGACGAGATGTGGATGGCCAACGACAACGTCGTCTCGGCCACCACCTTCTGCAGCACCTGTTTCACGGGCGAATTCGCCAAAGCCGCCTCCATGTGGAAAATCAGCCAGATGTCGGGCGGGCTCAAAACCATGCTCATCTCCGCAATGATCAAGGACGTTATTTCCAACGCCCCGACCCTGGCGGCGAACATTTACAAGAATTCCACCGGTTCCGGCGACGGGCAGGACAGCGCCAGCAAGGACCTCGGCTGCGCCTCGACGGCGTTGCAACCCGTCATCGACATGATCGCCGACATCATCACGGACAAGTTCTATGTCGACAAACAGTCCGAAAAAGCGGCCAACGCCATGAGACAGCTGGCCATCCCCAACGGCTTTTCGAAAAACTACAACGGCAGGTACAATTTCACCATCACCGCCATGGGCGAGACCAATACCTTCGACCAGATCTCGACCATGACCAAGACGAATTACTACATCCTCAATTCGTCGATCGCCGCCCAGGCCGTGCAGGCCGGCGTCGGCGCAGGCGTGTCCAACGACCAGGACAGGAAGAAATCAGCCGACCAGGATGGAAGCGGCGGTTTCACGGACAGCGAGACGGGCACGGGCGTCCTGATGGGGGCCACGGCCGTGGGCTCCGCCGCCGGCATGG
This sequence comes from uncultured Desulfovibrionaceae bacterium, assembly GCA_964517355.1. GTDB lineage: Bacteria > Desulfobacterota > Desulfovibrionia > Desulfovibrionales > Desulfovibrionaceae > CAZFCK01. Next base: position 2,624 of record CAZFCK010000086.1, read on the forward strand.
CCTACAAACAGCTTAAATGGAAAAAGGAATTCGGCCTGGACAACAATCCGGCCCTGCCGGACACGAAACGCCAGGGCATAGGCCTGATTTCCGTCGTCGGCCCCATCATCCTGGACGCCAAACAGGGCGACATCTGCCTGGACACCCGCAAGCAACTCCAGGTGATGGTCGGCGACAAGATGTCGGTCTGGGGCGACGACATCGCCATAGGCAGCAAAAGCATCGCCCCCAGCGGCCCTTTGACCGCAACCAGCAACTACAGGTTCAACGTCACCACTTCCAGGTCCTGCATCCAGGCCTGGGATGGACTGGAGCTCTCCACCGGTGTGCCCGGCACCACGGACTACGAGGAAGTCGGCACGCAACTGCTGCTCAACCGGCTCACCAAAACGGCCGATGACGGCATCCGCATCACGGCGAGAAAGAATCACAACATCTTCATCCGGCAGGAACCCGGGAACCCCACCGCCGTGCCGCCGATCCCGAAAAACGAGCAGGGCATAATCAGCGTCTCCTCGAACAAAACCGTGACGATCAATGTCGGCGAAACGGCGATCACCATCGAGGACGGCAAGATCACGATTCAGGCGGCAGGCGACGACGGTATCTCCATCCTCGGCCCGGAGCGGGGAGCCCTCACGCTGGACAACTCCGCCTGCAGCATCCAGCACGGCGCGCAATTCAACGTCGGGAAGGTCGTCAAAGTGGATACGGGACTTGACGAAGTGCTGAACATCTCCAGCGGAGGCACCACGATCAAAGGCTCTCTGAACGTCGGCAACGCCCTCAGGGTGAAAGGCGACGTGGTCTCCATGACCAGTGTGGCGAGCAACCGCTTCGACGAAATAGAAAGCCGGCTGAAAGCGCTCGAACAAAGCGGCGCGAGCAATGCCGCCGGCGTCTCCTCCGGCGCAGCCCCGGGCGGGGAATAGCGGCATGACGGCTTTTGCAAGGGCAAGGACCAACGCCCCAGAAACCTTGCCGGGCGCAACCCCTTTTTCGAGGTAGCCAATCCATGATCCTGCATACCGACGAACACGTCAGCCTGCTGCACAAAACCTTCGGAATCGCGGGGGAGCACCGGCTCTGCCTGGTGGCCCTTGCCGGGTTTTCCCTGCAAGAGGGGGCGGGGCTGCTCCCGGACCAGGAACTCTGGACCGCGGCCAGCCAGGCCTTTGAGCGGGGGCGGAACCTGGACCCCATCATGCCCAAGCCTCTGGCCGAGGTGCTGATGGTCGGCAAGTGCATGCCCCCGGAGGGCCAGCCGGCTACCCACGTCAGGGTGCTGCTCAAGGTGGGGCCCATCGCCAAGGAACTCGTCGTCTGCGGCGACCGCCGCTTCAGCCAGGATGGGCAGCCGACCCGGCCCGCGCCGTTCACGTCCATGGATATGGACTGGTCCCGCGCCTATGGCGGAGCCTCGTGCAAGAACTCCGACGGGCGCACTCTGGCTCCGGACGGCTCCCCGGGCGTGCCACCCAACGTGGAGTATCCCGGGCAACTGATGCTCAGCGTCAAGGATGCTCCGGAGCCCGCGGGATTCGGACCTCTGGGCGCGTCCTGGCCCTGGCGGCTCAAGGGGCTCGGCACCTTCAAAGATGACTGGCGCATGACCTGCTGGCCGGGACTGCCCGGGGATTTCGACTTCGGTTATTTCAACCAGAGCCCTGAGGACCAGCGCTTCCGCGGCGCGTTCGAACCGGGGCAGGAAGTGGTGGTCTGCGGCATGAACGCCGCGCATCCGCGAATCGCCGCCCGGCTGCCTCGGGTCCGGGTGCGAGCCTTCGCGCTCAGAACTCCGCCCGAAGGGGGCGAGGTCTTTTCCGAGGTCTCCCTGCTGCCCGACACGCTATGGCTTTTTCCCAACGTCATGGCCGGGGTGCTTATCCATCGCGGCCGCATCACCACGGCCGATGAGGAGTCCTCGGACGTGGTCCGCATCGTGGGCGTGCACGAACCGCTCGACGAGCCGGAAAAGCCCGCATCCCACTACCGGGAGTGGCCCGCATCCGCTTCGGAAGCGGGGACGCAGGCTCCGGCTCCGGAACTCGCTGCGCCGAAGCCTGCGCCGGCCCCTGCCCCTCAAGTTCCCCCGCAAACGCCGGTCACGCTTTTTTCCATCGAGGACCAGTCCGCCCTGCAGCAGCACATCGCCGGGGTCCAGGCCGACATCGCCGCAAAGGAGGCGCTCCTCGACCAACATCTGCTGCGGTTCGGGGTGGAGCGCAAGACCCTGGAATCGGGACTGGAGTCCATGTACTCCGGTTTGCTGGCCGGATTGCCGCACCCTTCCGGTCCGGAGACCGACGCGGAGCTGGCGCGGCAGATCGAGGCGCTTTCCTCGGGCATCAGCTCCAAGGAGGAGGAACTGCGGGCAAAGCTCATGCAGCTGGGCGTCGATCCCGACAACCCGAGGATTCCGAATCCCGTCGCGCCTGAAGCCGGGCCCGGAAACGCGAGCGAGACCATCGAATATCTCAAGTCCAAGGGCGTGCGGAACGAGGACCTGTTCCAGCAACTGCGCGACCTTGAACGGGAGCATGCCGAACTTCAGGCCGAAAGGGCGGCGTATGACGGGCAGATGGCCGCGCCGGGGCTGCGCGCGGCCGCCCAGTCAGGGCTCCCCCCCGAGGCCGGGGGCGCTTCCGGAGGCGAATCCTCCGCGTCCGCAAGCCTCAAACCCGCTGGCCCGGACTCCACGGCCGGGCGGCCCGGCGCACCGCCCCCCGGAGGGGCGGAATCCGGAACGCCGGAGGCAGGGGACCAGAATTTTGCGGGAGCTCCCAAGGCCGCGGCCTGCCCCGCATCGCCCGGGGAAGTCGAGGCCTGGGCCAAAGAGGGGCGTTCCATGGCTGGCTGCGATCTGAGCGGTTTCAACCTGTCGGGCCGGAAGCTGCGCGGCGCTCTGCTGCGGGAGGCCATCCTGGAAGGGGCCGACCTGTCAGCGGCGGACCTCTCCGAGGCCGACCTCTCCGGAGCCAGGATGGCCGGGGCGAATCTGGCCGGAGCCAGCCTGCGCAAGGTCAACGCCCGCTCCGCCAGCCTGCCCCGGGCCGGACTGCAGCGGGCCGACCTGACCCACGCCTGCCTGGCCTTCGCCGACCTCAACGCCGCTGATGCGACCAACGCGGACTTCAGCCACGGCGACTTCAGCCACGCCAACCTTTCCTACGCCGTGCTCAAGCAAGTCCGGGCCAAAAGCCTGCAGGCCCCCGGGGCCTCTTTTTCGTCCGCCAACCTCAGAGAGGCCGATTTGCAGCAGGCCAGCCTGCTCCAGGCCGATTTCTCGGCAGCGGACATGACCGACGCCAGCCTGCAAAAGGCCAACCTCCAGGAGGCCATGTTCTACGACGCCACTGCCAGGAATGCGGATTTCACCGAGGCGGGCATGGTCAACTCCCGGGCGGACGGCGTCGCGACCTTCCAGGGCGCCAAACTCGTCAAGGCCAATCTGGAGAAGGCCGCCTGGCTCGCTGTGGACGTTTCCAACGCGGATCTGAGCGCTTGCCGGCTCACGGACGCCAACATGGCCGGCAGCGGCTTCGCCAAATCCCGCCTGGACAAGATCCACGGCCGCTGGGCAAACCTGGACAAGGCGGATTTCAAGCAGGCCAGCCTCAACACCGCCGACCTGTTCGAGGCCTCGCTGCGCCAGGCGGGCTTGCAGGGCACGGATGTCAGGGGCGGCAATCTCTACGGCGCCGACCTCTACAAGATCAAGGTCGACCGCAACACCAGGCCCGATGGCGCCAATATCCAGGCAACTTTGCTGGCGGACAGGATTAAGACATGAACCGCAGGACAATGACCAGGGAAGAGTTCCTCCACGGAGTCGGCAGGGGCGAATGCATCTGCGGCGTGGATTTGTCGGGGCTGAACCTGCAGGGCCTGAACCTGGACGGGATCATGCTCGAGGACGCCAGGCTGTTCCAGGTCGATCTCTCCGGCGCCAGTCTTCGGGGGGCGGTTCTTAGCGGCGCCTTGCTTTCCGAATCGGACCTGAGCAAAGCGGACCTGCGAAACGCCTCCCTGGCGGGAGTCAGATTCCTTGGCTGCAATTTCCAGGCCGCCCGTCTGGAGGCCGCCGTGCTGGCGGGCGCATCCCTGGAAAGATCCAACCTCGAAGGGGCGTCGCTGGCCGGAGCGGACCTCTCCCGCGCGGGCTTGGTGGCCTGCAGCCTGCAACGGGCCTCTCTCGCCAGAGCCAACCTCTTGGGCGCGGACCTGTCCGAATCCAACTTCCTCCAGGCGGATCTTTCCGAGGCCGACCTTTCCGGGTGCCAATTGACCGGGCAACTATTCCAGGGCGCCATCCTTTGCAAGGCCTTTTTCAGCAACGCGGCGCTGGCCAGGGCCAATTTCAGGGAATGCGACTGCACCATGACCCATTTCGACGGCGCCGACCTGCGAGAAGCGCACTTTTCCCGCACCCGCTTGGATCAGGTGGGATGTTCCCAAGCCAATATGGAAGGCGCGGTCATCGAAAAATGCCATGCCTGGGCGGCACGCTATACCGGCGCCAATCTCAGTCGGGTGCGCGCCAAGGAAAACGAGTTCACCGAGGCCGACTTTTCCGGCGCCGAGATGCATCAGGCGGTCTTTTCCAAATCATGCCTGGTCAAGGCCAGGTTCATGCGCTCGCGGTTGCGGGAAGCGCAATTGGCGGATACCGACTTGAAATATGCGGACCTCTCCTATGCGGACATCAGTTACGCCAACCTGGCCGGGGCGAACCTGGACTTCGCCAGGCTGCACCGCACCGGCGGATTGGAATCCGCCAGAACGGACGGCGCAAGGCTGCGTCTGACCAAGGGGACGGACATGGAAAGGGCCAAGGCCGAGGCCTTCCAGCCCAGCTGAGGACATTACCGGGAATCGCCCCACAAGGGGGCCTTCCCGTAGAAGGAGATGCGGATGATGGCGTCTGTTATGCAATCGGAGAATGCGGCACTCAGGCAGGGGTTGGTGCAGGCCTTCCGGAATGGAACATTTCTGGTGGCCTGTGACCGCGAGGTCGTCGAGGCCAGGAAGGCGGAATGCTGCCTGCATGAACTCGCCCCCGGCGATCTGGTGCTCTGCCACGCGCCTCGGGAGGGGCAGGTCTATATTCTGGGCCTGCTGCAGCGCGCGGAACAGGACCGCCCCGCGCGGCTTTGCCTGGAGCGGGGCGTCAGCCTCACCGCGGCAAGGGGCGAGGTGGTTCTTTCCGCCGACAAGGTGCGCCTGAACGGGCGCAAGGCCCTGGACCTTTCCGGCTCCGCTGTCACGCTAAGCTCCGAGCGCCAGACGGTCCGCACGGCGGCGCTTTCCCTGACGGCCGGCCTGATCGAGGCCAACATCGGCGCCCTGCGTTGCGCCTGCGGCGCGGCCGAATGGACTGCGGACAGGATAATCCAGCGTGTCAAACGCCTCTACCGGGACGTCGCCGATTTCGAGGAAAGCCGCATCGGCCGGCTGCGCCAGATGATCGGCAGGACCTTCAGCCTGCACGCGAAACAGGCCGAAATCGTGGCGGAGGAGCGGGTCAAAATCGACGGCGAAAAAATCCACCTCGGATGACGGAGGACACGGCATGTTCGCGATGACACTGCAGGGCGGCGTGATCCAGGGATTTCCCGATGTCTGCAAGACGCCGGGCCCGGTCGGCCCCATACCCATACCCTACCCGAACATCGTCAACGGCGCCACGGCCGATGGGAACTCGGCTTCGAAAAAGGTCTTTTTCGCCTCCATGGAAGCCATGCACCTCAAGACCAAATGGGACTCGTCCAACGGAGACGAACCCGGCACCGCCGGGGGCGTGGTTTCCAACGTGAACATGAACAAGGTTCAGTTCCTCAAAGGAAGCATGAAGGTCCAGATAGAGGGCAACCCCGCGGTCCGGCTCTGCGACCCCACAAAACACAACGGGAGCAATCCGAACGCCATGGGCAATTGTCTGTCTCCCAGCCAGACGGACGTCATGATCCTGGAGTAGCGGCTCGTTTCCGGCAGGGCGGCAGAGGCGGACCGCCCTGTCGCCTCTCCTCCCGCTCCCGCCGGCCGTTGATCAGGCGCATCCCTCCGGCGGACGAAAGCGCAGCGCCCCCGGATCAACGACCACCAGCGCCCTTCTTACCGCCGTGGGCGTTTCCAGGTTCGTCACGAAAGGCACGCAGTACGTTTCCACATATATCCGCTCCAGGCTCTTGGTTAAGGGGGGACACTCCAATAAGCTCACGAAACGGTATGTAATAAAAGCCCATCCTCGATTGCTTCGCTATGGATTTGTTCAATTTCTAGAAGGTATTTTCTAGATAGTTCGCATACATCTTCGCTTCCAGACCAGCCTTTAAAATAATATTTTTCAACAACTTGCGGGCTTTCTGACGTCGATGATCGACGTATCCCGGGCTTTATGCCGGTAAAGTCCTGCTCTACCACCTTTCCCGTAGCGTCACGCTGTTCGATATAAAAACAATCACCTACGGCAATACTATCCATCACTGTGACATGTATTATCTTTTTTGGAGATACGGGCTTATGGTGAATATTTGAATTTCGCTCTTCTTTTAGAAATTGTATGATTTTACTCTGTTGCACCTGTTGATCATACCAGCTTTTATTGTCGTTGCCGTCCAGTCTCTTAAAAAGATATTGCAGTGCTGACCTTGCGGAAGAAAGGAAGGCACTTGTATAGTAATGAAAATCTGGCACATCGAATCTATTGCAAACGTTGTCCATTTTTTCCAGAAAGAATTTGGCTTCCAATATTTTTTTTGCGACATCACCCATCGATACACCTCCCTTTCGTAGCTACCCACCATCCCTTGCCTTCGGCTATCCCCTCGGCCGCTCGTGCTGCGGAAAAGCCCCTGCCTCCGGGTGTGTAAACATATTGAACATTTGCTGTGTAACGTGTTGCGGAACTGTACACACTCTCATGGGCAACGGCGGTTGGTCAGTATAAATACCAGACCATTACAGTCTGAAATGTTCATGTTTTGTTGTGTTTTCAATTGCCTGGCACGGTCATTGCTCTGATTCCGGTAAGACACTTGGCAATGAAAGAAGCAAGCGGTGCAGTGGGGTTCCCACGTGATTTGAAACAAAACCGTACTCGACAGCGTTTTTGCGGCAATCGTTGTTTCTTATGAGACAGTTTTGAATTACACTCTTATTGGGATAACCTCTATCGGAAGTCCATCACGACCTCAAGGCAAACAGGGAGGCAGAGTTGATATGGATAGGAAATTATTTGTTATCGTCGGCCTGACCTTGCTTGCGTTGCTTCTGCATCTTGGCGCAGGCCACGCCTCTTTTGAATGGCACGCCGTGCACAGGGAGCTGCTTTTCATTCCCATCCTCCTCTGCAGCCTATGGTTCGGTTTGCGCCCAGGCTTGGCGCTCGCCGCAATCATAAGCCTGTTCTATGGGCTGGGAATCGGTATGCACCACGCCAGCGCCGGCTTGTTGGCAACGCTGTTTTCCCAGGTGGCGATGTTTTTCATCGTGGCATTTCTTGTCGGGTCGCTTTCAGAGCGCCAGGCCAAGAGGCACGAGGAGGCCTTGGCTGCGCAGAGGCTGGCTCTGTTGGGCCGGGCGTCTGCGGCTGTGGGCCACGACTTGCGGCACATGATCCAGGCCGTACGGCATCTTGTGCTGGAAGCCGGAGGACTTGGCGCCCCTGAACGCGACAAGGCCTTCGCCACCGAAGTGGCGAACATGGAACGCATGCTCGAAGCCTTGCATTCCGTCGCCCCAAAGATGGGCGAGGCCCGTGTCTCGCACAACGTGAACGATATCGTGGAACAAGCCCTTGCGGGGGCGAAAAAGGCGTTGACCAAGAACAGCCTGCATGTTTCCAAGGAGTTCTGCGAAGGCGGATGCCTGACCATGGCCATGACTGAGCACGTCCGCGACGCCGTGGCCGAATTGTTGCTCAATGCGGCCAGTTTCACGCCTCGGGGAGGCGCTGTCCATGTCTCCACCCGCAAGGAAGAGGACTTCTGCACAGTGACCGTACGTGACGAGGGTCCTGGCATCTCCCCTGCAAACATGCACAAGATTTTTCAGCCATTCTTCACCACCAAGAAAAACGGCTCCGGGCTGGGGCTCGCCTCCAGCCGCAAGGTGCTGCGGGACTTGGGGGGCGACATTACCGTGCACAGCGAAGACGGACGAGGGGCCTCCTTCACAATCAGCATTCCCCGCGGCAGCGAAAGCGACATGAGAGACAAGCTGCAACGCATCATGAAGCATAAACGCTGAGCGGATTTCAGGCCATGAGCATACGCTGGAAGCTCCTCCCGCTGCTTGGGGCAATGGCTCTGACGCCTTTCCTGCTGCTCAGGTTCACGGCCTACGACGCTCTCGAACGCGTGGGCAGGGATCTGGCCGTTCGCAGTAAGACGCTGCTGGTGTCCAAAGCCGACAAGCTGGTGACGCGCGACAATTACGGCGGCGGCAACTTTATCACGTTGCTGGTCATGGAGATCGGTGCTGCCGGAGCCGGCCTTGCCTGGGTGCGCGCGGGCCACGATCCGGCTCAGCTCTACACGCCTGAGGACGGAAGCGTACGCGAGCTTGGCGGACCTGTGGACACTCCCCTGGGCGTGACGCCGGACGCAGGCTACACCCTGCAGCAGGGGGCGACCTTCACCAAAGGGCCTTGACCCGTTTTCGCAACGGCTTTGTGCAGGAAGACGACGTGACGCTGGTGGTGGTCAAGGCTCTGGAAGTGATCGCCGACGTTACGGAGGAGCTCCCCCCGCGGCATGGGGTGGAAGGGAGAATGTCATGATGCGATGGATAACGTTGCTGCTCGTTGGCCTGCTTCTGGCCGTACCTGCCGGCGCCCCGCAAGAGGAGGCCGCCTCTAGCGCATTTTCGCCTTGAAACAAGGCTCTGGCCGACAACGCCCCCGGATCGGGGGACGTCGTACTGCAGGAGCTTATAGACGAAGGGCTGAAAAACAACAGAGAGCTGCTTGCTCTGCGTCGTGAAATACGCGCTCTGGAGCAGGAGGCCCCCGCCGCCGGCGCCTTTGCCGACCCGAAGTTGGGCTTGGGTCTGCTGAACATGCCCACGGATACCTTCGCCTTTGACCAGGAGGCCATGACCCAGAAGCAAATTTCACTCTCCCAGCGGTTGCCCTGGTTTGGCAAGCTCAACCTGGCGGAACGCAAGGTGCTGCTGCGCGCCGAGCGCCAGCGCGCTGAAGTGCGGCGCAGGGAGCTGGCGCTGGCGCAAGGCGTGGCCGTGGACTACCACGAAATGGGCACCACGCTTGAAGCGCTCGAAACCAACGCCAAGCTCCGCGAAGTGCTCGGCGTCATGCTCCGGGTGGCCGAGAGCCGCTACGCCACAGGCCACGGGAAGCAGCAGGATATCCTGCAGGCCCAGGTGGAGCACAATCAGCTGCTGGACGAGAAGATCACCCTGGAGCGCAAGCTGCGGCAGCAGAAGGACCGCATCAACGAGCTGCTGCAACGCGACCGCTTCATGGACATAGCGCCTCATCCTCCGCCGGAAATGGTGCGGCTGCAACTGGACCGTGAGCAGCTGCTTGAGCTGGCCGACGCAAACAACCCCTCCATCAGAGTGCGCCAGGCGGAGGTGCAACTGGCGCAGAACGACGTGGAACTAGCACCTAGGACTTCGGCCCCGACTTTGACGTGCAGGTGGCTTACGGCCAGCGGGACGACGACCGGATGGGCAATGATCGTGCTGATTTCTTTTCTGCGGGCCTGTCCTTCACCATACCCTTGTGGGCGCCAGTGAAACAAAGCAAGAACCTGGAAGGTTCCGCTGAGCGGCTCGAAGCCGCCTACCTGGCCCTGCAAGGAGTGCGTTCCAGCCTGCCGCACCAGATCGACGCCCTGCTGGCTGAGGCCGACTCACTGCACGAAAACTTCGATCTGTTGCAGCAGGTGCTGACCTTACAGGCCGCCCAGTGGGCCGACACCTCGCTTGCGGCCTATGAAGTGGGGAACGTGGAGTTCAGCACCATGCTCACCGCGGAAGTGCGGTTGTTGCGCTACGACCTGAAACTGCGCAGCTATCATCATGAACTGCGTTCCGTGCTGGCCAGGCTGCAGGCGCTCGTAGGCGCCCCGTTGCCCCTTGGGGCGGAAGGCAACGCCGGAAAAGCCTCCTGGCGTCACATTGATCCCCTTTCGCTTAACTACTGCCTGCCGGAAACCAGACCCGAGGAGAGCGACTGATGCAGACACATCATAGTTTTCGGCGCGTTGCCGTGATGCTTGCCCTCTTTGTCCTGCTTCTGTGCCTGGCTGCAGCAGCGTTCGCCCAGGACGGGAAACCCCGCGCGGGGGAGATAGATCCCAAGACCGGGAAGAAGCTCAAATATTGGGTGGCGCCCATGGACTCAACCTATATTCGCGAGGAATTCGGGCAATCGCCCATGGGGATGGACCTGGTGCCCGTGTACGAGGAAGAGGGCGGGGAAAAAGAGCCCGCCTCCACCATACGCATCGACCCCGTTACCATGCAGAACATGGGCGTGCGGCTGGGAAGGGTGAAGCGCCAGCCCCTGACCAAGGAAATCCGGGCCATGGGCGCGGTGACCTATGACGAGACCCGGCTCTATGTGGTGACCACCAAGTTCGACGGCTGGATCGAGCATCTCTACATCGACTTCGAGGGCGAATCCGTGCGGCGCGGCGAGCCGCTGTTCGACATCTACTCTCCGGCCCTGGTCACTGCCCAGGAAGAATACCTTCTGGCCCTGCAACAGTTCAAGATTCTCAGCGGCAGCTCCTACCAGGGGGTCGGGGACAGCGCCAGACGGCTGCTGCAGGCCACCCGGCGCAGGCTGGAACTCTGTGATCTCACCGAGCGACAGATTGCGCGCCTGAAAAACACCGGCACCGTGTGCAAGACAGTGACCGTTTACTCCCCAGGCAACGGGGTGGTGACGGACAAGACGGCTCTGGACGGGCACTACGTCAAGGCCGGGGAACACGTCTACGAAATAGCCGATCTCTCCAATGTCTGGGTGGACGTGGAAATCTACGAGTACGAATTGCCTTATGTGGAGAAGGGCATGACGGCCGCCATGGAGCTCTCTTACGTTCCCAACAAGGAGTTCAAGGGCAAGGTGCTCTTCATCTACCCCTTTCTTTCCCCGGAAACCCGCACTGTGCGGCTGCGCCTGGCATTCCCCAACCCGGACTTGATGCTCAAGCCGAACATGTACGCCAACGTGATCCTCAATTCCAAGATCGAGGACAAGGCTCTGGTCATTCCGCAGGAAGCGGTCATCGACAGCGGCGAACGCAAGGTGGTCTTCGTCTATCGCGGCAAGGGCAAATTCGAACCCAAGGAAGTGAAGCTGGGCGTGGAAGGTGAAGGCCATGTGGTGCAGGTGCTCTCCGGGCTTGAAGCGGGCGAGGAAGTCGTGCTCTCCGCCCAGTTCATGCTCGATTCCGAAAGCCGCCTGCGTGAGGCCATCCAGAAGATGCTCGAAGTGCGCCAGAAACAGGAGCGGCGGAAGCAGAGCGAACTCGACAGCCTGGATATGGACGGACTGAGCATGGACGACGCGAGCGTGAATGACCTGAATATGGACGGGCTGAGCATGGACGCTCCGGCGGAACAATAGCAGCCTGCCGCGGGAACGCCTCGCGGAGCCGGCACCAAGCGAGGGCGGACGCCGAAGCTGCGCGGCATTTGCGCCCCCTTGCCGTGATCAGGTCCGGGACAGGCGTCCGCAGGAGACACAAGAGGCCAAGAGCCCTTATGATAGAACGCGTCATAGACTACTCCCTCAAGAACAAGTTCCTCGTCGTTCTGGCAACGCTGTTCCTCATTGCCTGGGGCGTGTTCGCCCTCCTGCGCATCCCGCTGGACGCGCTGCCCGACCTCTCGGACGTGCAGGTCATAGTGTTCTCGGAATACCCAGGGCAGGCGCCGCAGGTGGTGGAAGACCAGGTGACCTACCCCCTGACCACCGCCATGCTCGCCGTGCCCTACGCCAAGGTGGTTCGTGGATACTCTTTTTTTGGATACTCGTTCGTCTATATAATTTTCGAAGACGGGACGGACCTCTACTGGGCGCGCAGCAGGGTGCTGGAGGCCCTGAACTACGTCTCGGGCCGGCTGCCCCAAGGCGTGAACCCCGAGCTGGGGCCGGACGCTACGGGAGTGGGCTGGATATACCAATACGTCCTGGAGAGCGATCGCCACGACCTGGCGCAACTGCGCTCCATACAGGACTGGTTCCTGCGCTATGAGCTTACCAGCGTGCCCGGCGTTGCCGAGGTCGCGTCTGTGGGCGGATTCGTCAAGCAGTACCAGGTGATCGTGGATCCCAACAAGCTGCTGGCCTACGACATGCCGATACAGAAAGTGCGCAGGGCCATTCAGCGCAGCAACAGCGATGTTGGAGGCCGGTTGGTGGAGATGGGGGAAACCGAATTCATGGTCCGCGGCCTGGGCTACATCCAGAGCCTGGACGATCTCTACAACGTGCCCCTCGATGTGGACAAACGCGGTACGCCAATTCTGCTGCGCAATGTGGCCACGGTGAAGGTGGGGCCGGAGCTCAGACGCGGTGTGATGGATCTCAACGGCGAAGGGGAAGTCGTGGGGGGCATCGTGGTCATCCGCTTCGGCGAGAACGCCCTGGATGTCATCAAAAAGGTCAAGGAGCGGATTGGCGAGCTGAAATCCGGCCTGCCGGAGGGCGTGGAAATCAAGCCCGCATACGACCGCTCCGGCCTCATCCTGCGCGCCATAGACAACCTCAAGAGCACCCTGCTGGAAGAAATCGCCATCGTCGCCGCGGGCTGCATCATTTTCCTCTTGCACCTGCGCAGCGCCTTCGTGGGCGTGGTCACCCTGCCCCTCGCCGTACTCATCAGTTTCATCATCATGGAGAACCAGGGCATCAACGCCAACATCATGAGTCTTGGCGGCATAGCCATCGCCATCGGCGCCATGGTGGACGCCTCCATCGTCATGATCGAGAACATGCACAAACACATCGAGCATGAGGGCGGCAAGAAGCCCCACTGGCAGCTCGTCCGCGACGCCTCCGCCGAGGTCGGACCATCCATTTTCTTCTCACTGCTTATAATCGCCATCAGCTTCCTACCGGTCTTCGCCCTGCAGGCCCAGGAGGGAAGACTCTTCCGGCCCCTGGCCTTCACCAAGACCTACGCCATGCTGGGCTCCGCCGTACTGGCTGTGACGGTCGTGCCGGTACTCATGGGCTACCTTATCCGGGGGCGCATACTGCCAGAGAACAAAAACCCCCTGAACTGGCTGCTCATCCAATTGTACAAGCCGGTGATATGGCTGACACTGCGCATGAAGCTGCCCATCGTGGCCTTGGCTGTGGCCGCCGTGGCCGTGAGCTGGATTCCATGGCAGCGCATAGGTTAGGAATTCATGCCGCCGCTCAATGAGGGCGACCTGCTCTATATGCCCACCACGCTGCCGGGCATCTCCATCACCAAAGCCAAGGAGCTGCTACAACAGACGGACCGTATCATCGCCTCCTTTCCGGAGGTGGAGACCGTGGCCGGAAAAGTGGGGCGCGCCGAGACGGCTACCGACCCCGCCCCCCTCTCAATGTTGGAGACGACCATCACCTTGAAGCCGCAAAGTGAATGGCGCGAGGGCATGACCATGGACAAGCTGGTGGAGGAACTGGACAAGGCCATCCAGTTTCCGGGGCTGACCAACGCCTGGACCATGCCCATCAAGACCCGCATCGACATGCTTTCCACAGGCATAAAGACTCCGGTGGGCGTGAAGGTCATGGGCGTAGACCTGCAGATCCTCAGCGACGTGGGCCAGCAGGTGGAAGCGGCCCTGCGGCCCATGGAGGGCACGGCGTCGGTGTATTCCGAGCGCGTCACCGGCGGCAACTTCCTGGACTTCGACATCCGCCGCGAGGAGGCGGCCCGCTACGGGCTCACAGTGGCCGACGTGCAGGAAGTCATCGTCTCCGCCATCGGCGGCATGAACATAACCTTCACGGTGGAGGGGCTGGCCCGCTATCCTGTGAACCTGCGCTACGGCAGCGAACTGCGGGATTCCATGGAGAACCTCAAGCGCATCCTGGTGCCCACGCCGACGGGCGCGCAGGTTCCCATCACCCAACTGGCGGACATCCGCATCGCCAAGGGCGCCCCCTCCATAAAAAGCGAGAACGCCCGCAAGACGGCCTGGGTTTTCGTCGACATAACCGACGTCGATATAGGCACCTACGTCAAGAAAGCTCAGGAAGTGGTGCGGGAGCAAGTGGAGCTGCCGCCAGGCTACAGCATTGTCTGGAGCGGTCAGTACGAATATATGATCCGCGCCCAGAAACGGCTGCTGGTTGTGGTGCCAGTCGCATTGGCGCTTATCTTCCTGCTGCTTTTCCTCAACTTCAAGAGCGTCACCGAAAGTCTGGTCGTCATGCTCAGCGTGCCCTTTGCCCTTACGGGCGGCCTTTGGCTCATGTACTTCCTTGATTACAACATGAGCGTGGCTGTGGGGGTTGGATTCATCGCCCTTGCCGGCGTGGCCACGGAAACAGGCGTGGTCATGCTCATCTATCTGGACATAGCCTACAAGAAATACATGACGATCTATGGCGATCAGTTCGACAGAAAACGTCTCTACGAGGCCATCATGGAAGGGGCGGTCATGCGCGTGCGGCCCAAGATCATGACCGTGGCATCCACCATAGCGGGACTTATGCCCATCATGTGGAGCCACGGCGCCGGATCGGAAGCAATGAAACGTATCGCCACGCCCATGGTGGGAGGCATGGTCAGCGCCACAATCCTCACCCTTGTGGTGTTGCCCGCCATATATGGTTTGTGGAAAGGCAGAGGACTCCCCAAGGACGCCAACAAAGGATAACCGGAGGATCAACTTGAAAAAATGCATCATTCTGAGCACTCTCTTGCTCGTCACACTGCTCTGCGGCGGCGCCGCCGCCATGGAAGGCATGGATCACGGCAACAAAGGCGGCGGTCATGAAATGGGCCCCTTCAAGCACGTTGAAAAGGTGGACGGCATAGTGGCCGAGTTCCAAGTCATGAGCCTGGCCAGTATGAACATGAAGGATGAGGCGGGCGCCACGCACCATGTCATGGCCGGCTTCAAGGACGAGGCCAGCGGAGAGAAAATCACCGACGCCATCGGTCGCGTCAAGATCGTGCGCCCCACAGGTGAGGAAGAAGTCATCGATCTCAAGGATTACAGCGGGATACTCGCGGCGAACTTCAAAGCAGAGGAAAAAGGGAAGTACGGCATCATCTGCCTGTTCATGATCAATGGCGACAAGCATGTCGCAAAATTCTGGTGGGAGCATCATTAGAGCATCTCACGCTTGAAAAGCGCTAGATGCTCTTATGCATTTCTCTGGAACAATTGAAAATTGTTTCAGGGGGGAGCCTTGTTTCAAGGCGAAAATGCGCTAGAGCATTTAACGTTTGAAACGATCGCTTGACGGCGGGTAAAGCCCGCCTAGAATCATTTCGCGGCAAAGATTTACCAGCAAATCTTTGCGGAGCCTTTTACTACCGTTTCCTGTTCATAGTGTCGGCGCAAAGCACCCCTTTCTGCGTTATAGGAGGAATGACCAAGCGTGGAACAACGCCAGAAACAACATGGTATCTACATGATATTATGAAATTTAAAGTTTTGGCCGGAAAGTTTCATAAATCAATCTGGAAATGGGAAATGTGGTTATTTCCTTTACTCCGAAAGTGCCTTCGGGGGGAAACCTTTCTGTAGA
>CAZFCK010000087.1:0-18290 GCA_964517355.1 uncultured Desulfovibrionaceae bacterium
ATTGGAAATTGTTTCAGGGGAGAGCCTTGTTTCAAGGCGAAAATGCGCTAGGGGAGGCACCCTCATGAGCGTCAATCCGTGAGGGTGCGCATCACTTCCTGCAAATGCTCCACCCAAATGGCGGCAAGCCCGTCGTATTCCACCGCGCTTCGCAACACGGGAACACAGGGCACGCCGTGACGATGCAGGACAGACTTCCATGAAGCGTCATGATCTCCGGCCATATCATGCAGCGCATGGGCGCCGACCACGGCGAGCAGCGGCATGAGCCAGGCGACAGGGGTCCGTTTTTCCGACAACACGCGCGCGATCTCCTCCACGGAGCCCGCACCGTCCATGGTGCCGATGTAAACCTCTCCATCCTTTTCGCGCAGGGCGTCGGAAAGCTTTTGATACATGGCGTCGCCTTCATGCCAGGTGCCGTGCCCCATAAGCACCACGGCCTCGTTGGGCGCGCGCTCCGCCGGAATGTGCCGCAGCACCGCAGCGGCGGCCGCCGCGATATCCCGCGCGTTGGACAACAACGGCGCCCCGACCGTGATGCGCTCAAAACCGTCCTCACCCAATGCGGCGGCGTCGAACGACATGGCCTGCTTCTGCAATTCGTTGAACTCCCTGCCGGGTATGACGTGCAATGATTGCACGGCCACGCGCCTGAAGCGTTCAAAGCGCATCTTCTCAAGCGCCTTGACCACGGAATCGGTCTTTTTTCCCTTGTCCGCGAGCTTGCGCCTGATAATCCCGGAGGTAAACGCCCAGCGTACCGGCACATTGGGAAAAGCCTGGCGTATTGTGGTTTCGAAACGCGCGAGGGTTTGATGCGCCAAAGGATTGCTGGATCCGAACGCCGCCAGCAGTATGCCTGTATTTTGCATGATCTTTATTCAGCCTTACGCCGCAGTGCGGCAGTCGTTATCGACATAACAATCCACTACGGCATGTGTGATATTACTCTCATATGCGCCCGCATGCGCAACAGCGTATGGCTCAGGGTTGGCAGGGACAACCACGATCACGCAAGAGGCGGAAAGGGGTACGCCCGGATTATCGTAGCAACTAAAATTGCGGGGCGATACACTTCAGGCAAGAAATAGCCCATTCCAGCCCACCGGGCAAGAAAAGCACTCAACTCTTTCATATTGAGCAAAAATAATCTATATATCCTTGAACAAAAAGACAGCGGTCCATTTCCCAAAAGTACGCCCGCCGATCTTTTTCTTGTCTCAAGGCATGCACCAGTGCGGCCTTTTTTTACCGCATGAGATAGCAAGAAAATCGCGTCCACGGCAAAAGGCGTGATGGCAACCGCCGGGGCGTAGTCGCGATTGTGCCGCTTCCATCAGCAACACGGCCATGGAAGCCCAACGCCGGAAAAGCCGCCCATTCAGGAACGCCGGTACGGTTTACTTGTTGGCCCCATTCACACTGTTACTTGCAGCAGGAAGGTAGCCCTTGCATTCTTTCCGAACGAAAATATTTCTTCTGATCATTCTGATCTTGGGCCTCGTGGCTTCAGGCGTCATGTTTTTCTCCAAACGCGACGTTGAAAACGCCATGCTTGCCGCTGAAGAGCGCTCCCAGCGCAATGTGCTGCACCTCATGGATCTCAACATCCAAGGACGGTATAAAACATTGCTCTGGGACAAGGTGGACGCCATCAAGACAGTAAAAAGAAACGTCCGCTATCTTTCCAATCTCATCGTCTCGGGACTTGAACCCTACCGCGACCTCGACCGCCAGGGCCTCATCGACAGGGAAAAAGCGCAGGACATGGCCCTGCACTGGATCAAAAGCCTGCATTCCAGCGGCGTGTACTCCTTCATCTACGGCCCGGACAACAAAGCCGTCTACCACCCCCGCAAGGAACTCATCGGCCAGGATCTGAGCCGCATCCGCGACATCAAGGGCCGCGTCATGGTCGAGGCGGCCCGCGACGAAGCGGAACGCTTCGGCAGCGGTTTCGCCACGTTCCGCGACCTGGGGCTGGATGGCGACACCGTGGTCAAACAATTCGCCTACTTCATCTCCGTGCCGGGATGGGATTGGGTCGTGGCCACGGTTTCATTCATCGGAGACGTGGAACAGGACATTCTCATAAAACGCCGGGAAATTGTGCAGGTGTTGCAGGAAAACGTTTCCCAGGTGCGTATCGCGCGGAGCGGTTTCGTCTTCTTGTTCAACGGCGAAAAAAAGATGCTGGTCACTCCTTCGAAAGAGCGCGCGGCGCAATTGCAAGAGGCCATGACCGAACAGGGCCCCCTCTTGGAAGTCTTGATGCACCTGGCCCATGCCAAAGACAAAAAAAAGCTCAGCTATACGCTGCCCGCCCCGGACGGCGACCCGCTGGCCATGGAATCTTACGCAAGCTATTTCAAACCGTTGGACTGGTATATCGTGACCGTGGCCCCGCAAGAGGAAATCCAAAGCCCGGCCAGAAACCTCTTGCAACGCCAAGGTTACATTTTTCTGGGCGTTTTCGTGGTGGGGTTGATCCTGGCCCTCATGTTCGCCGCACGCCTGGCAAACCCCCTGGCGCGCCTCACGGAACATGCCAAGCTCCTGCCTGAGCAGGATTTCACCCAACCCGCCCCTGAGGAGTCCCCCATACGCGACCTGCCCGCCAAATATCACGACGAAGTGGGCCGCTTGGCTGAATCCTTTATCTTCATGGAACAATCCCTGCGCGAAAACATCGTGAATCTCATGCAGGTCACCGCCTCAAAACAGCGGATCGAAAGCGAACTCTCCATTGCCAGCGACATCCAAATGGGCCTGCTGCCCAAAATCTTCCCGCCCTTTCCCGACCGCCCCGAATTCGATCTTTTCGCCTTCATTCACCCGGCCAAAGAGGTCGGGGGCGACCTTTACGACTTTTTCTTTCTCGACGACACGCACCTCTGCTTCAGTGTGGGCGATGTCTCGGACAAGGGTGTGCCCGCGGCGCTCTTCATGGCCGTGACAAAAACACTGATCAACGTGGTGGCCGAGCAGACGCACGAGCCCGCGGAAATCCTTTCCCAAGTCAACAACGAACTGGCCAGGGACAATCCGAACGCCATGTTCGTCACCCTGATCATCGCCATCATCGACCTCGAAACCGGCAACATCTCCTATGCCAACGGGGGGCACAACAGACCCGTGCTGGTCAACAAACAGGGAGTCGACTTCATCACCGGCGTCAGCGGTCCCATGGCCGGCGCCATGGAGGATATGCCCTTCACGCCCCTGGAAATCAGCCTGGAGCCCGGCGACACGCTCCTGCTCTATACCGACGGCGTCACCGAGGCCATGAATACGAAAATGGAACTCTATTCCGACCAAAAACTGATAGACACGGTGGCCTCCATGCCCCAGGCTCCACCGCAGGAGATGGTGGACGGCATTCTGCAAAGCGTCAAAGAACATGCCGGCGAAGCGACGCAGTCCGACGACATCACCATGCTCTGCCTGCGCTATAACGGGCCCGCCCCAAAAAGCTGAGAATCGCAAGAACATGGTATGCAAACGCGACACAGGCATGTTCCATCGCCCATACGCATCGTTTCCAGGCGATTCAGACGCCCCGCGCCGCCTTGTGCATTACCGGACGTCCTCACCCCAACTACGGAGTTGTGGTTTTTTCCAAAACTTAGCGCCATTTCACCGGAGCGAAGAATGAAACGCATTATCCATGGTCTGGCCTTGTTGTTCTGTGCCTTTTGCTTGAGCGTCTCCTTCGGCGCCATCGCCTCCCTGGCCGCCGGCATGGACGACTACCCGACAACGCCGACGAAAAAGCCGGACGGAAGCAAATGGCGCATTGGGTATCTTGAAGGCGGTTACTATCCCGACTACCCGATACTGCTGCGGGTCACTGTCGAAGGCCTGCAAAACCGCGGCTGGCTCAAAGTCGCGGATATGCCGGCCAACGTTACGGACCATAAGCAGTTCTGGGAATGGCTGGCCGATAACGCGCAAAGCGATTACCTTGAATTCGTCAAGGACGCCTATTACGCGCCCGGAGATTTCGACAAGGCCCTGCGCCCGGAAGTCAAAAAGCAGGTCATTGAACGCCTGAATACGAAAAAAGACATCGATCTCATGCTCGCTCTGGGCACCTGGGCGGGGCAGGACCTGGCCAACACGGAGCATTCCGTGCCCGTGGTGGTGGAATCGTGCTCCGATCCCTTGGGCTCCGGCATCATTCAAAGCGTTGAAGATTCGGGACTCGACCATGTGCACGCCAAAGTGGAACCTGATCGCTACCCGCGCCAAATCAGGCTCTTTCACGATATCGTGCCCTTCCAAAAGCTGGGCATTGTCTATGAAGACAGCACCGAAGGCCGCACCTTTGCCGCTGTGGACATCATCAAACGCGCCGCCGATGACCTGGGCTTTGAAATCGTGGAATGCCACGCACCGTTCAACAATGTGGAGAAAGCCGAAGCCGAGGCAGGCGTGGTCAAGTGTTATGAAGAACTGGCGTCGCAAGTGGACGCGGTGTACATCACCGTACACCGCGGCGTTAACGCCAATTCCCTGCCCAAACTGCTTGCGCCGCTGTATGCGAATAAAATTCCCACGTTCTCCATGCTCGGCTCCGGAGAAGTCCGCCACGGGGTGCTGATGAGCATTGCCCAAGCCGGCTTTCGCTATGTGGGGCAATTCCACGCCGACGTTATCGCCAAAATCTTCAACGGCGCTAAACCCCGGGAACTCAGCCAGAAATGGCAGGACCCGCCCAAAATCGCCTTGAATATGAAAGTGGCCGAAATAATCGGTTATGATCCTCCCGTGGATATCATGATGGCCGCCGACGAAATCTACGAGGATATCGCTTCACCGGAAGCGCAGGAGTAGCCGGAGCTGGGCATGCGTCTCGCACCACGACCAGAGGAGGCCTCCGGCGGCTTAAGAACCTTTTGGGAAAAGGTTCTTAAGAATCTCCAAAACTTTTTAACTGATACAATTAATCGAGATACCTGACTTTCCGGCGTCCAGGGGTTTCCCCTGGACGCCGTGCGGGCGCGAAAGCCCGCGACTTTATTCTTTTTTTCTTTATGTCCGAAAGTCGTAATTTTTACTTTGAAAATTTTAGATGCTCTTATGCATTTCTCTGAAACAATGAACATCGTTTCAGGAGTGAGCCTTTTCCAAAGGCGAAAATACGCTGGAGCGGAGCCCCAAAACATGCCAGCTTTACGATTCGTTGCTCTCACTACTATCCGCTCCCATTACTATAAGGCTTTTCCCCCGGAATTAAGAGATACGCCTTTCTCATGAAAGTCTTACAAGCAGCCCGACCGGGCGAGGCTTCGCACATGGAGCGCAAAATCAATAACCACACGGCCGCCACTTCCAATACGGTGATCCGCCCCTTTCTGTTGATCATTCTCGTTGTTTCGTTGGGCATGGCCTTTCGCCTGCTTCAGCCGTTCATCAATCCCATCATCCTGGCCATTGTGTTCGCCGCGCTCTTCAATCCGTTGCACCGCCGGCTGCTGGCGCGCTTCCCCAAGTGCGAAAATCTCATCGCCCTGTCTATGGTGCTGCTCATCTCCGTGCTCATCGTGCTCCCGTTTTTCATTTTTCTCACGGCCCTGGCCGACCAGGGCATCCAGCTCAGCGCCTCGATCAAATCCTGGGTTCAAGGCGGGGGGCTGCAAAACATCGAGCAAAACACCTATGTGGAAGACGTGTTGGCCTGGCTGCAACGCAAAATCCCGTTCATTCAATTCGAAAAGATCGATCTTCAGGGGCAATTCCTCACGGCGGCCAAGCTCATCAGCGAATCCTTTCTGCGCCATGGCGCGGGCATGCTCGGCAACCTGGCCACCACCCTGACCTATTTCTTCGTCATGATGTTCATCGTGTTCTATCTCATCAGGGACGGAAAAGGCATGATTCAGCGCGTCAAGCACCTTTCCCCCCTGCGTGAGGACCAGGAGAACAGAATCTTTGAAAAAATCGCGGGCGTGTCGCGCTCCGTGTTTCTCGGCAGCTTGCTCACCGCGGCGCTCCAGGGATTGGTGGGCGGCATCGGCATGGCCATTGTCGGCATACCCGGCCTGTTTTGGGGCACCATGCTCGGCTTCGCCTCACTCATTCCCGTGGTCGGAACCGCCTTGATCTGGGTGCCCATAACCGGCTACCTTATACTTATCGGCAGTTACAAATCCGCGATTTTCTTCGCCCTCTGGAGCGCTTTGCTCGTGGGCAGCATAGACAATTTCCTGCGCCCTTTTTTTATGCGGGGCTCCACCGGCATGTCCCCTTTCTGGATTTTTCTGGCCATTCTCGGCGGCGTGCAGATTTTCGGCCTTGCCGGAATGCTTTACGGCCCCCTGATCCTGGGTTTCGCCATGATCATGCTGCTCATCTACGAAGAGGAATTTCATATTTTTCTGGTTGAAAAAGATAATGCCCCGGCCCCGCAGCCGTGTTCCTCACGCTCGGTGCGCAGGCGTTTCGCCCTCCCCCTTAAGGGGCGTTCCCCTCATACCGTAAAAACGAAAAGCTGATTATTACATGCCGCCAGCACATATCGATCAAAGAGCGCCATTTCGCAGCGTTCTTCCATGGCTGCTCTGCATCACCGTGGTCTTTTTTCTGAATTTCATTTGCAGAACGATCTTTTCACCCCTCATGATCTTCATTGAAAACGACCTGGGACTCAACCACGCCCAGGCCGGGGGCATTTTTCTCATGATCGCCCTCGGTTATAGCGCGGCCCTGCTCCTGTCCGGCTTCATCTCCAGCCGCATCACCCATAAGCGCTGTATCTTCCTGGCCGCCGTCTGGATGGGACTTTCGCTCGTCGGCATAGGGCACGCCCATAACCCGCTCCTGCTGCAAGTCGCCCTTTTCTCTCTCGGCATATCCGGGGGCATTTACCTGCCTTCGGGCATTGCCGCCATCACCAGCCTGGTGCGCGTGCAGGATATAGGCAAGGCCATGGCCGTGCATGAACTCGGGCCGAACCTCAGTTTTTTCCTCTCGCCCCTCGTGGCCGACGCCCTGCTGCATGTCATGGACTGGCGCGGCATCATGGCCTTTCTGGGATACGTCAGCCTGGGCTGGGCCTTTTTCTTCGCCTTGTGCGGCAAAGGGGGCGACTTCACCGGCAAGGCGCCGCATTTCGGCATGGTGAACGCCTTACTGCGTATGCCCGCCTTCTGGGCGCTGGGGCTTCTCTTCAGCATCGCCATGGGCGCCTCCATGGGACCGTACAGCATGCTGCCGCTCTTTTTGGTGGAAGAACGCGGCTATGCCCCTGAAGCCGCCAATCAGTTACTGGCCCTTTCCCGCGTGCTACCCATCCTGGGAGCCCTTATCGCGGGCTGGATGACGGACCGGCTCGGTCCGGACAAGGCCATAACCCTGCATCTGGCGCTTGCCGGAATCAGCACCGTGCTGCTTGGATGCGTGGACGGCGCGGCCCTGCCCGTGCTCGTGCTTGTGCAATCCTTTGTCGCCGTCCTGTACTTTCCCGCCGGTTTCGCCGCCATTTCCCGCGTCTTTGCGCCTGAAAACCGCGGCCTGGCGCTTTCGCTCATCATTCCCTTCGGCGTGCTGGGCGGCATGGGCTTTTTCCCGACAATGATCGGATTCTGCGGAGACAGGGGCGGCTTCGCCCTGGCCTTCAGCATCATCGGCGTCCTGTTGCTTCTGGCCCTGCCGCTCCCCAGGCAACTGACCAAGGCCCTGCGCGCGGCCGAGGCCATCCCATCCCTTGACAGACGGGAAACCAGCACCTAGTTCATTGGCAGCGTCCATCATCGCCTACCCCGTGTTTCATTTTCGGACGCAATTCACGACCCCAAGGAGACAATTTATTATGGCTTACGACGTCAGGCTGTTGAAATTGATAAATGGTGAAATGATCATCGGCAAATACGATGCCGAAGCAAACAAGGTCAAAGAAGTCGCCCTGCTGCAAACCATCCCCACCCAGCAGGGAGCGCAAATGATGCTGCTGCCTTTCGGCTACCCCTTTGAGCAGGACATAAACGGGGAAATATCCCTTGATCACGTGCTGTACGAATACAAGACCTTTCCTGAAGAGCTGAAAAACAAATACCTCGAAGCCGTCAGCAACCTCACTATTTCCACGGCCAGCGACCTGAAGAATCTCGGCAACCTGGGCGGCAACATCAGTGACATCGGCAAGCTTTTCAAAAAATAACAGCTCAGGTAAACAGAGGTTTTTTCCTCGTTAACAAGGCACGTTCCGGCCGCTTGCACCGCCGTTGTCCAAGCGGCTTTTTTCATTATGCGAGAACTACTCCCCCTTTTCCCCAAGCCCAGTCATTATCTGGGCTGCGAGCCCGGCAGCGTGCGCAAAGACCCGCAGACTGTCCGCGCCCGTGTGGCCTTGGCTTTCCCGGACCTCTACGAGGTGGGCATGTCCTATACGGGGCAGACGCTGCTCTACCACGCCGTCAACTCCATGCCGCATCTTTGGGCCGAGCGCTCCTTCGCCCCCACCCTGGAAGTGGCCGCCATCCTGCGGGAGCACAGGGCGCCGTTGTGCACCCTGGAATCGGACACGCCCCTTTCCGCCATGGATGCCGTGGGATTCCATCTCACCCATGAGCTGTGCTACACCAACGTGCTCTATATGCTCGATCTCGCGGGTATTCCCTTGTACGCGGCGCAACGGCTCGATCAACCCGTGGGGCGCTTGCCCCTGATCATGGCGGGCGGGGGATGCGCTTTCAACGCAGAGCCCCTGGCGCCTTTTCTCGATCTCATGGTTCTGGGCGACGGCGAGATCATTCTGCCGGAGCTGCTGGAAGCCATTGCCGACGCTAAAGACCGCGGCTTGCTCCTGAAGGAGTTCCTGCGCGAACAGGCGGGCGTCAGCGGCGTGTACGTGCCTTCCCTGTTCGAGGAGCGGGAAGGCCGCATCTGGCCCCTGCTTGCGGGATACGAACAGGTGGAAAAGCGTCTAGCCATGGATCTGAACGCATTGCCCTACCCCACGCGCCCTCCCCAGCCTTTCGGCGCCGTGCATAACCGGTACACCATCGAACTGGCCCGGGGATGCACGCGCGGCTGCCGCTTTTGCCATGCGGGCATGATCTACCGGCCCGTGCGCGAGCGCAGCCTGGAAAAGCTGGACGCCATTATGGAGCAGGGGCTCACGCAAAGCGGTTACGGCGAACTTTCGTTCCTGTCGCTTTCAACCGGTGATTTTTCCGCATTGAGCGGCCTTTTCAGACAGAGCATGGCCCGCTGCCGCGCCGAACAGGTGGGCGTTTCCTTGCCCTCCCTGCGCGTGGGCTCCGTCAACGAGGATATCATCGAACAGATCGCCGGCATCCGCCGCACCGGCGCCACCATCGCCCCCGAAGCCGGCAGCCAGCGTTTGCGCGACGTCATCAACAAAGGCGTCACCAAGGAAGGTCTGTTGCGGCACACGGCCATGCTTTTCGATCACGGCTGGCGCTCGGTGAAGCTCTATTTCATGATCGGCCTGCCCACCGAGACCCAGGCCGACCTTGAAGCCATCCTGGATCTTTGTCTCGCTGTGGAATCCGTGGCCCTGCAATCGGGCGCGAAAAACCGCCTTCAGGTCACGGCCGCCATTTCGCCTTTCGTGCCCAAACCGCATACGCCGTTCCAATGGGAGCGAATGATCGGCATGGAGGAAATCCGGGAGCGCATCGACTTTCTCAAAGAAAAATTCCGCCGTTACAAACGCCTCAAGTTGCGTTGGCACCAGCCGCAGATGAGCTGGCTGGAAGGCATCTTTTCACGAGGGGGCAGATCCCTGGCTCCCGTGGTTGAAAACGCCTTTCGCAAGGGTGCGCTTTTCAGCAGTTGGAACGACCACCTGAACATCCACACCTGGATGGAGGCCCTTGAAGAATGCGGATTCGATGCGGACAAGCGCGCAGCGCTCCTCGGAGAGCGCGACGTGGACGCGCCCCTGCCCTGGGATCATCTGGCGCCAGGCGTCACAAAACGTTTTCTCCAGACGGAACGCCGCCGGGCCATGGCCGCAGCCGCCACCCCGGATTGCCGCTTCGAAGAATGCCGTTCCTGCGGCGTGTGCAACATTGATGGACGCCCCTCCACTCTTGCCGCCCAAGCCGCGAACATGGACATCCGGCCGGTCACCAATCTCGCGGCCCGCGATCAGCGGGAAAGCGCCCATGAAGACAGGCAGGAGGCCCCGCGCCAGGAACCGGCGCTTCCGGAAATCAGAGAGCGCAACCTGCACCACAAGGCGCAGCACCTGCGTATCTGGTACGCGACATACGGTCCGGCCTCTTTCCTCAGCCAGCTGGAACTTCAGGATGTTTTCGAACACGCCATGCGCCGGGCCAAAATGGCCCTGACCTTTTCCCAGGGGTACCATCCCTTGCCCCTGGTGTCCTTTTCCCGCGCCCTGCCTGTGGGGGTGGAAAGCGATTGCGAATACCTGGACCTTTTTCTGAGCCAGGCCAAAGATCCGGAGCGCCTCTGCGACGACCTCGCTCCCGCAATGCCCCAAGGCCTGACCTGCGAGCGCGTGTGTCCGTTGCCTCTGCAGGGCAAGCAACCTCAATCCGTCGCCGAGAGCTTTGTCTTACGCCATGTGGGATCGCAGGAGCAGCAGGAGCGGTCCATACACCGCTGGCAAGAATTCGAAGCCCGGGAGCAACACGTCTGGAATCGCGTCACGCGCAAGGGATTGCGCAGCCGGGACATCCGCCCCCTTTTCTCGCGCATCGAAACCGCCGCGCCCCACGATGGGGTGCGCCTGCTCATGGACTGGCGCGAGACGTACCTCAATCCATTGGCCCTGTGCCTGGAGGTGCTCGAAGAACCGCAGCCGCACCTCCTGCGGCTCAAAAAAACGCGCCAATTCTTCCCCGGCGACCCGCAGGACTAGGAGGGCCTCCGCGGCTCAAGAATCTTTTTGAAAAAGGCTCTTCAGAATCTCCAACACTTTTTGTTAATATAACTTTTAGTATAGTTACAATTTACCATAGAACGCCTTCTCCGCAATATGGAGCGAAAGCAGATGAGCGACGCAAAAAGCGACAACGATCCCAAGCGCAAAATCGCCTTTTTCCGAGGCGCATGCAAAGGCTGTCAGGCCTGTGTCTCCTTGCTGCCCGAATGCTTCGGCTGGGACGAGGACGAGGAGAAGCCGTTTCTCAAAGACGATTGCGCGCCCGAGAGCCGCATCAGGGAGTGCATGTCGTATTGCCCCGAGGATTGCATCGAAATCGAAGAGGAGTGAGTCCCCGCGCCGTAACGGCGGATTGTTGCGCGCCCCTTGAATATGCCCTATCCTTGCGGCGTGAACATACCGCGCCAGACGCATAACGCCGGGGGCATGGCCGGCGTCTCACTCCTGGAGATGGGATTTGTGGTGCTGATCATCGGCCTGATCGTCGGGCTGGGCGTGGTCTCCATGCACCACATGCTGGCCAACGCGCGCCTCTCCAAGACACAGACCGTGTTGCAGCAATGCAAGGACTGCTTGCGCAAACGCGCCGTGTACAACAATCGCTACCCCACCTTCGCCCCCGGCGGGGTATCCATCGACTGCGACGTATTGAGCTATGACGTCAACGCCTGCCTGTGCGGCGGCAACGGCAGCCTTCAGGACGCCTGGGGCGAAAAAATCCGCTTCATCGAGGGCGTGGACCAGCACAACGCCGGGCTCAAAGGCGGCATGATCGTCAATCTTACCCAGCAAAGCGCGCCGACAACCGCGCCCGGCCCCATGTCCCTGCTCATGGACCACCGGAATGCCGCCCGGCGGGACGTGGCCTTCATCCTCATCAGCTCGGGCAAGGACCGCGCTTTAGGCGACTCTTCCTACGGCGCGCTGTTCAAGGCGGGCAATTGCACCGCCACACTCGCCCCTGAAGCGCCCCCGAATTTCAGCTCCCCGGACAACGACGATCTGTTTCTGCTGGTCACGGGCAAGGAATTGCGCGCCGCAGTGCGGGAATGACACGGGGCAGCCCGGCTCGCACCTTTTTCCACAGCCCATCACGGGAAATCAGCTCCGTGAAGCGCAGACGCCCGCTCACGGCAATGCGTGGCCGTCGATTTACAGTATAGACGTTCTGGCTTATGATCTTACGCTCTTGTACGGCAGACAGCGATCCGAAGATTATTGAAAACGTGAAAACTCTCTGTTCCGAGCATTATAATGTAATGTGAGCGGAGAAGACTTGATGGCCCGCTCCCGCGGCATTCGCCGCCGGCCCCGTCAACAACGTGGCCTTCCTTACAACTCAGTGCGAGTAAATTAAGCATGTTCCGCACTGATTAATTGCAGCGCAAAGATCGCCACCGGAACGCCTTGCAACCGCTTGTTCCGGCAGCGTCTTTGTCGGAGGTACGCATATTCATGGGCAAACGACTCCGCAACGCAGTGCTGGCCCTGCCCCCGGACGTGCAGGCCAAACTCAGAAAAAAGCTGTTTTACGATCCGTTGATAAAACATCGTAATATCACCGTGGAGAATCCGGGCATTTTCGACGCCGTATTCTTCGAGGTCATCACTAAATGCAACTCGCGTTGCAGTTTTTGCGCCGCATCCATACAGAACGAAACGCGGGAAACGCGATTGATGGAGTTCGATCTCTATAAAAAAGCGGTGGACGAACTTTCCGAGCTGCAGTTTTCCGGCCGCGTGGCCTGGCACGTCAACAACGACCCCCTGCTTTTTCCGGACCTGACGCGCTTTGTCGCCTACGCCAGGCCAAAGCTCCCCAAGGCGCGGCTGCAAGTGATGACCAACGGCCTGCTGCTCAAGCCCACCATTGGAGAGGAACTCATTCAAGCGGGCGTGGACGACGTTCACGTGGACTTCTACCGCAAGCAGGAAGACCAGCAGCTGTACCCCGGAGTGCGCGATTTCATGAATGAAGTCATTCCGCGTTATTTTCCCAAACACCAGGGATGCGTGCATTACTCCGAAGACGGTTCGCGCAGACTGATCTTTGAAATTGAATACCGCTATCTGGGTGAGATCATCGCCAGCAGGGGCGGCACCTCCCCAAACAAAACAGCGGAGCCTCAAGACGTGAGCGGCTTCTGCATCTTTCCCTGGACCCAATTCAACATCACTGCGGACGGGCGCGTGAGCAAATGCTGCGCGGACCTCTATTTCGCCGATCCCATGGGCGACCTGAACAAACAGGGCGTCATGGAAATCTGGCACGGCAAGCGCTTTACGCACGTGCGCGAGAAGCTCATCAAAGGCGACCGCGTTTCCTTGCCCAATTGCCGCGAATGCGACTATTTCGGCTTTCCCAACAAAATCATGCCCAACAAATTGCTGCGCGCCGTTCGCCACCATTTTTTCACCTACCGCGATGTGCAGGATGTGGACTGAGGCGCTGGTTCTTTTTACCAACGAATGATATTATGATCATGATTACAACCTGGTGCATGCAGTAGACCGCCCGGGTACACCTACACCATGGAGCTCTTGATGGATATCGGCTTCAGTACACGCGACGAGTTCCTGCTGGTACGTCTCGCCGGCAAGCTGGATAGAGAAACAGCGCCCCAATTGGAAACCGCTCTCAGGGAACGCATCGCCGCGGGCGAAATACGCTGCATTCTGGACATGGGCGATCTTACCTATATTTCCAGCGCAGGTCTCCGCGTCCTGCTCGTTGCGGGCAAGCTGTGCAAATCTGCCGGCGGAGGCATCGCCTTTTGCCGTCTTCAGGGCATGGTCGGGGATGTTTTCTCCCTGGCCTACATGAACACGCTATTCCCCACCGCGGCCACTGTCGAGCAGGCGGCGGAAGCCTTTCGCAAGGGATAGCCCCCATGTCCGACGCTGCGTTTTATGCCGCACTTTCGCGTAGGCGCGGCCGGACAAGTTCATCCTTTCCGCTCTTCTTCCATGTCTTTTTCGGGGTGCCCCTCCCGGCCCCTTTCCGGGGCTTTGCAAACGTCCCGGTTCTGCCCTCTGTTTTAGCTCGTTTCATTCACCACGCCATTTCAAATGAATAAGGATGGCCTGTCATGAGCAACACCACCTTTTCCCTCAGACTCAAACTGCTGCTCGGCTCCCTGGTTATCCTTGTGGCGGCTCAGGGATTCAACGGGGGGCTCAGCCTTTCTTCTTTGGAAAAACTTCATACGCGCTCCCTTGTCTCCAGCTTCGAGGTGGTGGCCAACGATTTTCTGCTGAAACTGCAAGCCGCCATACGCTACGGCAAGTCGCTGGAAAAGTTCTACGGCATAGACAAGGCCATGGCCCTGGTCAAAAAAGACCTCCCTGAAATCGACAACATCGTTGTGGCTATGCCGGACGGCGCAATCGTTCAGGGAATGCAGCCGGAAAGCGTTGGCAGAAATCTCGGGCAGCAGTTGCAGGTCAACCTCGCGCAGACCGTTCAAGAAGCGGACGGCCAGGACGGACCTCTGACCTTGACCACTCCCGGCCAGCGGCATCTGCTGTTCCTGCTGCGCGGCCCGGAGGGCGGTCTTGCCGGATTCGTGGCCTTTTCCTTTTCCTCGGCGCTGATTCACGAGCAAGTGGTTCCCGTTCTCAAACAAAACAGCATAACCCTGGTGTACGTCACCGCGGGCGCAGCGCTGATCCTGGCGCTTGGGCTCTGGCTGTTCGTCAGAATGGATGGAAGCTTCCAAAAACGCAGGCTCTACGCCGTGCTCCTCTTTTCCGTAGTGGGAGCCCAACTGGTCTACGCTCTGGTGAATATCTCCATGTTCCGCGACAACTACGTGGACATGACGCGCACCAAGACCATGAAGCTCGCAACCCTGGTGCAGCAGGACATTGATTTTCTGCTCAACAAGGGCGTGCAGGTTAACCGGCTGCGCAACATTGAAAAACAATTCCTGGAAATCATCGAAGCCACGCCGGAACTGGAGTACATCCAGGTGCTCGCCTCGGACGGCAAGGTCCTCAACCGCGCTACCCGGCACGGGGCCGACGCATTGCAGGGCCATGAAACCGCGCCCGCTCTCATGGACGACTACTACGACATCACCCTGCCCCTGCAAGTGCAAAAGGACGGCGCCCCTGAGGTGGTGGGCGCCATACACATGCGTTTGAGCGCTGACATCATTCAGGCCAAGGTGCGCCAGATCCTCTTCGATTCTCTCACCATCACGCTCATCTCGGTGCTCTTTGTCCTTGAGTTGCTCATTTTATTCCTGCTCTATCTGCGCCGCGCCCATCTGCATGCGCTCCTGCATGCGGCCGACTCCAGGAATACACCCGATGACGACTGGAATGTCGGCGAGCTCGTATACATGCTCGCCCGTCCCGCGGGTTTCGTGCTTGTTTTCATGTGGTCGTTGCCCGCTTCGTTCATTCCGCTGTACATGAAAACGCTCTATGAACCCATGTTCGGCCTCGCTCAGGACGTGGTTCTTGGCTTGCCCATTTCCGTGGAGATGTTCTGCTCGCTCGTGGCGGCCCTGATCGCCGGAGCGGTCACCGACCGCAGGGGGTGGCACGTGCCGTTTCTCCTGGGCGCGGTGTGCTGCGCAGGCGGCGCCGTTCTCGCCGCCACGGCCCAAGGGGGGCGCGAATTCATTCTTGCGCGCGCCGTGACCGGCTTCGGCTACGGGCTTTCGTGGATGGCCATTCAGGGCTATGTGTTTAAGTTTTCGAGCCCCCTGACCAGGGCGCGCGGCATCGCCAATCTCGTGGCCGGTATCATTGCGGGGCAAATCTGCGGCACTGCGGTGGGCGCCATGCTTGCGGACCGCATCGGCTATCCTCCGGTATTCTGGGCGTCCGCAATACTGGCCCTGCTGCCTCTGTCCTTCGCGTTATTCTTTATGCGCCCCTATATGCATGTGGTCCGGGATCAGCAGGAAGAGACAAAATTGCGCGCTGCCGACTTCTTCAGCCTGGTCTTCAACCGCAACTATTTTTCGATCATCGTGTTTTCTCTGATCCCATTTTCTCTTTGCCAGGTGGGGCTGTTGTTTTACGCGGCTCCGTTGTACCTCTCCCAGTTGGGAGTCAGCCAGTCGAACATTGGCCGCGTGCTCATGGTCTACGGGCTTTCCGTGATTTTCATCGCCCCTTGGATGAGCCGGTTCGTGGACAAGTATGCCAAGAAAAAGCTCTTCATCGCCATGGGAGGCATCGTGGGCGCTGTGGGACTCATGTCCCTTTACTATTACAACGGATTTCCGGCGGTCATGGTGGCGGTGTTCCTGATGGGCATCTCCGGCAGTCTGGTTGGTTCGGCCCAGACCGCTTTCGCCCTCAAACTGAAAGTGATCAAACGTGTGGGCGTGGGCAAGGCCATGAGCGTGCAGCGCGCCGCCGACAAAATGGGGCAAATGCTCGGCCCGCTGGTGTTGGGCGCCATGATCGCCAGCGTGGGCACTAGCACCGGCGTGGCGATTGTAGGCTGCATTTTCTTCGTCGCGACGCTGGCCTTTTTCCTGGTGTCCAACGAGGCCCGGACCACGGCCTCTGAAGAATGAGCGCTCTGGTTTGGGGCCCCGACTCACCCTCCGCCAGAGGAGAACGTCCCTGAACCGGCGATCATCGGAATATGATTTTCAATATGACAATGAGTTGTTCCAACATATAATTTTTGCAGATTCTTAAGATCCTTCCAAAAGGTTCCTAAGCCCCCGAAGGCATTCCTATTTCATAGTAAACTTACTCCAGCAAAAACATTCCAGGAATACAGCATGCAATCACTTGGCGTTGAAATAGAAATGCCGGTAGCTTCCCGCCGCACGGGCGCCTCGCACAAGGTGGGGCCATATTTTGAAAACCTCGCCGAAATCAAGCGGGCGCGGCGACTGCACCCCACCATTGAACGCATCGGCGATGTGGCCGTGGCGGTGCATGAAGGACTTGTCGTCAGCGGATTGGACAACGCCTTCAACAATCTTGAAAGCGCATTCGGCCCCTTTATCGGCAACGGCAACCTGGACACCCTGCAACAATCGGTACGCCAGGAGCTAGCCGACGTGGCGGCGGCGTTGGACCGGGAACCCGACGGCGGGGCCATGGTCATCAATTTTTCCGAACACCCCCTCGTGCACATAGACCCCGCGTATTACACCTGGATTCGCTCGCCGAAAGGGATATACGATTACTGGGTTGGGTACCGCGGTTGGGAGCACATGGCCGGCGTGGACGCCAAAGCGCACAACGGCCCCACAACGGGAGTCTCCCCGATCGACGCGGTGAGAAGTCTCAATGTTCTATTGGCATCCAGCGCCTGTTTTATCGCGCTGTACGCCAACAGCCCATTTGAAGACGGCGATATTACCGGATTACGCGAGAACCGCCTCAGCATCTGGCCGCGCATGTTCAAATCCTCGCGCTTTGCCTGCGACCGCTTTTTGCACTGCATGCCCCAACGCCCCTTCCAAGGGTGGGGCGATTATTTCCACTGGATGTTCGGCCCCGGCACCAACATGCAGTTCCTGGTTCCCGCCCAGCACAAAGACTATAAAAAACCCTCCGGCGTCCTCGTGGTGGAGGGAGATCCCTGTTTGCTCGATTTTCTCCATGCCCCGTCGTGGGCGGCGCGCCCTTTATGCGGGGGCGATGCGCTGCAGATGCGCCCCTGCCTGCAACATCTCGAATTTCAACAATACTGCAACTTTTTAGATGCGCGGTTGCGCTTCGGATTTCAGGACGCACTTCCCTTGGACGAGTTTCTTACCCATCTTGACGCCTGCCAGAATCCTGCTGCCGACGCCCCTCCCGCTCCGTGGTCCGCGTACAGCCCCTCGACGCAGGAACAACAATTCAGCGCATTCATGGACAGGCATCTTCGCTACGCTTATATCGAAGGCAGAGCCGCGGGGGCGAATCAGGCGGATGCGGAGCTGACGCACCTCGACGACACTGAAGTGGCGGCTTCCGTGGTGTGCAGCGCCAGCGCCCTGCAACACGGCCTGCTGCACAATCTCCACAACGCGCACGCGGTGCTTGCGCGCCACCCGTGGAGTCGGTTGCGCGCCCTGCGCGAAGAGGCGGTACGGCACGGCATGGCTGCCGTGTGCGGGGAATTGCGCGTTGATACGCTGTGCGCCGATCTGCTGGAAGTCGCCGCCGATGGTTTGCCCAGCAAGCACCAGTGGCTGCTGTCCTACCCCCGCCACGTTCTCAAGACCGGACGCAACGGCGCGGATCGGGCTTTGGAAGCTTATGAGCGCATGTCTGGCGGCCGAGAGGAGCGCTTGCTGCGTCTGGTGCGCCAACGCGCCATGGTCCTGCCGTAAGCCGAAAAGTTACTGCGATGCCAACTCCCATTTCCAGAGCATGGTAATACCGTTTCCCATTTGAGATGCAAAAAACTGCCTCAAAATAGGCTGTGATTTCA
>CAZFCK010000088.1:0-18288 GCA_964517355.1 uncultured Desulfovibrionaceae bacterium
TCCAGGGAAATGCATAAGAGCATCTAGCGCTTTTCAAGCGTGAGATGCTCTAGTTCGAAATTCGTATAATAAAGAAAATGGGAAACGGCGGAACGCCGTTTCCCATTTCTCATGCCGGGGAAGAATGAAAACCGGCGGCGGCTGCCGGTCATGAGGTCAGGACTGGGGGATGGACCGCAATACTTTACGGTAGGCCCAAAAATCGCGGCAGGCTTGCAGCCCTATGCGTGTGATGCGCTTCATGTTGATGCTGTTGACCCCTTGCGTCCGGGGGCGGAAGGTGATGGGCAACCAGGCCATTTCGCGGCGTTGGGCCTGCAAGGTCGCGGAAAGCAATACATTGGTGAGAAAGTGCCCAGGCGGCATCAATGCGAGGGCGGCCTCCAGCGCGTCACGGCGCATCAGACGGAACGGCGTGTTCGCGTCCCGCACGTCCAGGCCCGTGGTCAGCAGCAGCGATAACCGCAGGACCCTGGTGACGAAGACGCGGGACGCGCCGTCCTGCCGGGCGTTGCGTACGCCTATGACCGCGTCGTACGTATCGCGCTTTTCCCAAAACGGCCAGAATTCAGCGGGAAGGGTCTGCCGGTCCGAGTCCGTTTGAAAGATGAAGTCCGCTCCTTGCTCCAGGGCGTAGCGATAGCCGAAATACACTGTGGCCCCGTGGCCGGAATTGGGTTTCGTCAAAAAGGTCAGCTGCGGAAACCGGGGGGCCAGGTTCTGCAGCACTGCGCATGAATCGTCCCTGGAACCGTCGTCGATGATGACCAGGCGCGCTTCGCCGCCGACGGATTCAACAACCGGATGCCATTCCGCCACCAGTTCCGCCAGGTTGGCGGACTCGTTATACGCGGGGATGACAATAAAGAGGGGCGCCATATCAATCCTTATTAAAGTCCACGCCGGGGCGGGGACTTTGATACTGAGGGGTCATGTCCATACGCCGCAACTGTCCTCGAAAAAAACTTTGCCGGAACTCACATATAATAATCGATATCCAAAGGGAAGAACATCTTTGCTATTCGCTTTGCGGAACAGGCCCTGTGTCGCGCTCATGCCGGGCCGTTTCCGTGGGTTCAAGCTCCGCCCTGTGCAGCGTGAGTTGCGGAAACGGGATGTTCCAGCCTTCCCGCGTGCAGGTCTCCACGCAGACCTTTTGGACGATCCGCCCCAGGGTGTAATAGCTGTCGGCAATGGCGCCGTCGCAGGTTATGAAGATCACGATATCCAGGGAGGAAGCGCCTGCCGCGGAAAAATCCACGGCCAAGGATTTTACGTGTTTGGCAAGGCCTTTTTCCTCCAACGCCTCGCCGATGTTTTTTTCGAATATCGCGGGAATGGTGCTGGTGGCGATGGCCTGGTGTTTGTAATCAACGCCGAAATCGCTGCGCACGATGAACCCCGTGGAGATGACCTTTGGATTGAGCCCCAAAAAGGTCGCGGTCTGATAGGTCTTGTAGCTCTGGCCGAAGAGCAGCAGCCGCACCATGTCCGGGCTTTGCTGCACCACCTTGCCGAAGGTGCCGTCGTCGAGGATCAGCCAATCGTTTTTTCGCGTGGGGAACCAGCATTCATCAGGCGCAAAGGGGCGCGAGATTTCGTTGATGAATTCCTTGAGCCGCACGCGGATTTTTCCACCCGAAAGCTCGGGATTCGTGAGCAGCGTGTAATAGTTCAGCCGCTCCACTTTCCAGGGAATCCCGCGATAGATCACGCGCTCCCCCTCGCGCACGCTTCCCACGTTGAGAACCAGCTTGATCTCCTCGAAGTATTGCACCATGCCTTCCTTGGCGCTCCAAACCACGGAAAAGATGATTACAAAGGCGATGACCAGGAGCAGCCAGTCTCCGGAAGCGTAGAGCACGAGCAACGAGGCCACGCTGGACGAGGCGAACACGAAAAAGACAAAGCTCATGTTCACCAGCTTGAGCCCGAAGCTCTTTTTCTCCAGGCGCTCCAGCTGGGGCAGCTTGAACAGCTGCACCTTGAGCCAGCGCAGGATGAAAAAGACGCCGAAAAAGGTGAGCACAGCCAGGGCCAGGTTTTTACCCCTGGTTTTCACGAACGACTCCACCATGTTTCCAAGGCTGGTGGAAAGGGCCTGGCGTTCGCTGAGTTTTTGCTGCAACTTGTAGGTGGCTATCTGCAAGTCGCTCTGCAAGGTGGCTTTGCGTTCCTCCCAATTGGTACGCAATTCAGTAATGCGTTGTTTAAGCTGTATATTCTTTGTTTCTTGCAGCAGTTCGTCCAGGCGTTTGATCACGCTTTCCACAGTGGGCAGCTGATCCTCCTTGAACTCGATTTCCGTACGCAGGCTGTCGATTTCTCTGGGGCGCGCCGTGAGGTCGGAAAGTTCGCGCAAAAGCGGTGCGATGATGGTCTGCAACTGCTCTTCGATCTTGAACTCCTGCTGCGTTTCCATGCGGAATGATTCCAGTTCTTCGCCGGCGGCCATACTGTTGAAGGTCTCCACCTGATCCGTCAGTTCGGCCTGGAGAGTTTTGATGCGCGCGTCCAGCGCCTCACGGGTTTCCTCGTTCGGCGAGAGACGCTTTTCGACCTGCAAGGCGCGCAACGTCTCGTCCTTCTTGTCGATGGACTCCAGGAGCGTGTGCAGCATATCCATGGTTGCGGCATATTTATCTTCAGTCGCCGTCCCCTCCGCGGCAATGTGCGTGGAAACTTTCACGGCCAAAGCCGGGGACGAAAAACAAACGGCGAACATCAACAGGCAGCATCCGGCGCACAGGCATGCGCGTTTGGCGATTGTTCCGGCGTATTCATTTTTATATTTAAGCATAATATTTATAACCTGCTTGATTAAGTGAATTTTTAAAAATGAGCAGGGCGCGGTGTCGCTGCCATGTAGGGGGCATGATCCTGCGGCACATATATTGTCGGATTATCCCAGAGTAACAACAGACTCCGCCAAAGGGAAGGGGCCGTGACCAGCGGCGCGCGCGAGCACCAGGAGGTCGATGCGCTTAGCTCCGGCGCTGCGCAAGGTGTCCGCGCATTCGAGCAGTGTGGCCCCCGTGGTCATGATGTCGTCCACGAGCAGCACGCGGCAGCCGCGCACCAGGCTGGTGTCCGCCGCAAAAGCTCCTTGCATGTTGCGCGCGCGCTCATGGCGCTGCAAAGTGAACTGCGGCAGGGTGGGGCGTATGCGCCTGAGCGCCCCGGGAGACAAGGAGGCGCCGGTACGGCGGGCCAGGGGGCGGGCAAGCTCCAGGCTCTGGTTGAAGCCGCGAGTGCGTAACCTTCCGGGATGCAGGGGCACGGGCACGATCAATTCCGGCGAAGGCATCCGGGAAAGGTCTGCGCCGTAGGCCCAGGCCTCCAGCAGCAGACGTTGCAAGAGGCTTCCCAGGCCGAGACGCTTCTCCAGCTTGTAGGCCAGGATGCAGGCGCGGAGCGCGCCTGCGTACTGCGCGTAAAAGACAACCCGCTTCCAAGGCGGCGGGGGGCGCTTTCCGGATGTAGCCGATAAGGGATCGCATGAAGGGCACGGCCTCGGCGGCAGCAGGGCGTCTTGCTCCATTTCGCCGCACATGGGGCAAAACCCGCCGCGCCGGGGCGGCAGAAGAGCGGCGCAAGCTGGACAAAGGTGCGGGGCGGCGCCGGGAGAAGAGAGTATGCCGCCGCAGAGGCGGCATCTGCGTTCATGGAGGCCGAGGCTTTCAACGCAGGCGCGGAGCATGCGCCTGAGCACGGCGCGCGCCGAAGGTTCAGGCGGTTGGGGCCACGGTGTCACAGGCCTTGCTCCAGGCCCGGCGCCCGTAGGCCACGAGTTGTTCGTCCAGCTCCGGAGATCGGCGCAGGTCGTCCAGGGCGTCCACCCCTCGCAGAAGCAGAGGTTCGTCCAACGCGCGGTTGAAGGGCTGCATGAAGTAGCGCAGTGTCAGCAGCGCGCCGTCGAACGTCTGTTTTCCCTCTTTCCGCCCCGCGATAAGACAGGCGAAGGCATGGCGCCGCGGCAGCGCGGCGAGTTCGGGGTCGCCCTGTTCGCGCCGGCTGTAGTAACATTGCCCGCGGTCGATGAAGGCCTTGAATCCCGAGGGTAGATGGTAGAAATAGATGGGTGAGGCGAAGACCACCACGGGGGCTGAGAGCAGGGTCTGGAACAGCGTGCTGGACTGGTCGTGCCTGGCCTGGAAGCAGTGGCGGTTTGGGTCGTATTCGCAGCGTCCGCACCCCAAACAAGGGGCCACGGGGTACTGGCGCAGGGTGATGACGCGGGCCTTGCCGCCCGCCTCATGGATGCCGTGGGCCAAGCGCTGCGCCGCGTAATCGGTGTTGCCGCCCGCGCGGGGGCTGCACGCGAAGACCGCGGCCGTGGTGGTGGACGCTGGGTCGAAGTATTCCACACAGTTATCCTTGCGTGTTGCGAGTGAAGATTGCCAGGATCAGATCTCCTGCCGCCTCTTCCTGCAGATTCCAACCGGGCTCGATGAACAAAGCTTCTTGCGCGGCCGGGAGATCCGCGGGTTTGAGGAGTATTTCGAGTCGATCATCTCTGGTTTGCCTCAGATGCCACTGCACCTCCTGGAAAACCCTTCAGCAGCGATCCGTGAAATCCAAACGGTCCGGGTTCGTGTCCATGGAGTCCTCAAGATCAGCGGTAATCGCTGAAAAACGGATTGTGGAGTTTTTCGTCGCCAACCGTCGTGGATTCGCCATGTCCGCTATAGAGCCGCACGTCGTCGGGCATGGTGAAGATACAATCGATAACGGAACGCTGCAAGGTTTCATAGCTGCCGCCGGGAAAGTCGGTGCGCCCCACTGAGCGGTTGAATATCAGATCGCCGACGAAAGCGGTTTTAAAATCGGGAAAGTAGTAGGTCACGCTGCCTGGGGAATGTCCCGGAGTATGCATGACCACACAGGCGGTGTCCAGCAGCGGGAGTTCTCCAGGCGCCACGGGCGTGAACGTGAAGTCCTCCACGAGGGGCAATCCCCATAGCCCGCCTTTGCCCAGCTCGGTGTCCAAAAGGTAGGCGTCCTCCTCATTGGCGAGGATGGGTGCGCCGGTGGCCTTGTGCAGGGCCGCGTTGCCGAAGATATGATCAAAATGCAGATGGGTGATCAGGATGTGCGTCAGAGTGTGCCCCGTTGTTTGCAGGTGCGCGAGCAAGGGCGCAGGGTCCCCCCCGGGGTCCACGGCAACGGCTTTGCCGTTGTGGCAGGCCAGGTAGCAGTTTGTTTCAAGGGGGCCGATGGGGAAGGTGAAAACATCCATGCTAAAACTCCTCCAGGAGAAATTGCTTGAGTTCCATGCGTGTGGAATGCCCTTGCGTGGCGGGGCGGCCGATGGCCAGCAGGGCCATGAAGCGCAGGAGATCCGGATCAAGATGCAGCCGCTCGAAAACCTGGGGGCTCTGGTTCACGATCTCGCCGAGCCACACGGCGCCGTAGCCCAGAGCGTGAGCGGCCAGCAGCATGTTCTGAATGCAGGCGCCCGCGCCCTGATAGTCTTTAAGTTCGTGGTACATTTTTTTTCTGTCCAGAAACACGGCGATACAGGCGGGGGCGTTTTTGACGATGTGCGCGTATTTTGTGCAATCCGCAAGGGCGTCCTTTCTGGGATCTCCGGCCAGGAGAACCAGGAAGCGGAAAGGCTGGTTGTTCAGGCCGCTGGGCGCCCAACGGCCGGCGTCCAGCACGGAGAGCAACACGTCTTTTGGGACGGACTCGTCCGTGAATTTGCGGATGCTGCGTCGTTGTTGGATAGCTGTAACTACAGGATTTTGCTGAATTGTCACTGTCCCTCCTTGTATGCGCGGATACGGGGCTTCTGTCCGGGCGCCAACGATGCGGCGGCGTGCTACGTGCCCAAGTTGATAGCCTAGCCTTTCCTTTATCGCACGGCAAGAGAGGACGGGAAAGGAACGTGTCAACGAGAGCGGCCGTACCGGGGAATTACGGTTTTGCATGCCAACCTGCCGGAAAGATGTGGCAGATGGATCCGGCGGGGGAGGGCCTCTTTTCGCGCATGCCGCGGAAAGGGGGGAGGGGATGAAACCGGGCATGCGTTTTGCCTGGTTGAAGGGAGTGTGCCCAGAAAAGGTCCCCCCCCGCCGGAAATTCGTTGCCGACAGGTGCGGCGGCGCGGTCACGACCCG
Source organism: uncultured Desulfovibrionaceae bacterium (assembly GCA_964517355.1). Taxonomy (GTDB): domain Bacteria; phylum Desulfobacterota; class Desulfovibrionia; order Desulfovibrionales; family Desulfovibrionaceae; genus CAZFCK01. The sequence continues at coordinate 6,123 of CAZFCK010000088.1, forward strand.
CGGCGCACCTTGAAGAACGTGCAGTACAGGACGGGAACGACGACCAGGGTCAGCACGGTGGCGAAGGTCAGCCCGCCCATGATCGTGACCGCCATGGGCGCGAAAAAGGCGTCCCACAAAAGCGGAGTCATGCCGAGCACCGTGGTGAAGGCCGCCATGCTCACAGGGCGCACGCGGCTTGTGGCCGCGTCCAGCACCGCCTGAAACGGCGTCTTGTCGTTGGCGCGTTCGATGTTGATTTGATCGAGCAGCACGATTTCGTTTTTGATCAGCATGCCCGAGAGGCTGAGAAAGCCCAGCATGGACATGAAACCGAAGGGCTTGTCCGCAAGCAGCATGCCGCAGGAAACGCCGATGACGGCCAGCGGCAGGCCCAGGAAGATGATGAGCGGGTGGCGCAACGTGTTGAACAGCATGACCGAGATGAAGAACATGGCCGTGAACGCGATAGGGACATTGGACATGAGCTTTCCGTTGGCTTCCACCTGTTCCTCATGTTCACCCCCCCATTCCAAAGTGTAGCCTTCCGGCAGTTTGATCCGCTCGATGGGGGCTTTCAACTGGCGGAAGAGTCCATCCGTGGTGCCCGTTATCTGTTTGCAGGAGACCCGGAGCACGCGCATGCGGTTGAGCCGGTGGATGACGGGCAGTTCCCACTGGAGGCTTTGTCCGTCCGTTATTTGTTCCACGGGAATCCAATGCTGCCGGGATTCGCTCCACACATGGACGTTGTTGACGTTTTGGATTCCGTGTCGCTGTTCATTCGGGGGGCGGAGCACAATGGGCAGGAGATCGTCCTCGTGCCTGTACATGCCGACCACTGCGCCTGAGAAATTCATGGCCAGGGAGCGCGACAGACCGGGCCTGGTGACGCCGGTTTCAAGGGAGCGCGCATTGGCCAGGTGCAGGGACTGGACTTTGACCGGATCGCCCCAGTCCGTGCGCACGCTCCTGGTGTTCCGGTGCCGCCACATGACGGATTGGACTTTTTGCGCCAGCATGCGCAGGGTGCCGGCGTCCGGGCCGCTGAGCCTGGCGACGACCGCGCCGCCGCCAGGACCGAGTTTAAAGGCGTCCACACTGGTGATGGCTTCGGGGTGGCGTTCGAACAGGTAGCTGGAGATGCAGGCGCGTAGTGCGGGAATCCTCGTATAGTCGTCCAGGTTGACAAGGAGCTGGCCGTAGGAGCTGCTGGGCATGTGCGGTTCAAAGGTCAGCAGAAAGCGCAACGGCCCGCGGCCGGTGAAGGTCGCCACATCGGTCACGCCTTCCAGGGAGCGGATGTAGGAACCGATTTCCTCCACTTTTTCAGCGGTGCGTTCGATGTGCACGCCTTCAGGCATCCAGACGTCTACCGTGATTTGGGGGCGGTTCATGTCCGGCATGAAGTCCTGCTTCACGAACACGAACCCCCACATGGCGCAGAACAACATGGCCGCCACGGCGCACAGCGTGACCCAACGGTGGCCGATGCAGGCCCCCACGAACTTCCTGTATATTCCGAAAAACGGGCGCTCCTGCGCGCCCCCGTCCGTTGGGGAGTTTTTTGGCAAGAGGCAGATACACAGGAAGGGCGTCACCTTGATGGCGATGATCCAGCTCAGGCCCAGTGACAGGGATATGACCTGGAACAGGCTTTTAAGCCACTCGCCGGTCATGTCCTTGGACAAGGTGATGGCCGCGAAGGCCAGGATGGCGATGCCCGTGGCGCCGAGCAGGGGCCATTGCGTCTCGCGCACGGTTTCCTCGGCCGCCAGATATTTGTCCATGCCTTGGCGCGTTTTCAGCACGATGCCCTCGGCCACCACGATGGCGTTGTCCACAAGCATGCCCAGGGCGATGATCAGCGCCCCCAGCGAGATGCGCTGGAGCGTGATGCCCTGGGCGAACATGCAGATGAACGTCGCCATGATGGTCAGCAGCAGCACGAAGCCGATGATGAACCCCTGGCGCACGCCCATGAAAAGTATCAGCAGCAGGATGACGATGGCGATGGACGAAAGCAGATTGAACTCGAAGCCCTGGACGGCCTGCTCCACTGTTTCGGATTGGTGCGCCATGGCCTGGATTTCGACTCCCAAGGGGATGCGTTTTTTCAGATCCTCAAGCCGCTGGGTTATGGCCTTGCCCATGGCGATGACATCGCCCCCGGACACGGTGGAGATGCCGATGCCCACGGCGGGTTGCCCGTTCCAGCGCATGATCTCCACCGGGGGGTCCAGGTAGTCTTTTTTGATCGCCGCCACGTCCTTGAGGCGTATCATGTGCCCTTCAGCCCCCCCTTGAATGAGCTGGTCCTCCAGTTCGCGGATATCCAGATAATCGCCGGTCACGCGCAGGCGCACGTCTTCCGAGCCCACCAGGACCTTTCCCGATTCCGTGACCGAGTTCTGCTGCGTGACGGCGTTGAAAATCTCCTGGGGGGCGATGCCGAGCTGCACGAGCCTGGGGCGATCTATTTCCACGTACAGCACTTCGTTGGGCAGGCCCCAGAAATCGATGCGTCCCACATCCTGACACAACAGCAGTTCCCGGCGGAGATCCAGGGCGATTTCCTTCAGGTCGTGGGGCGGATACCCCTCCCCGGTGAGCGCGAAGAACACACCGTAGACATCGCCGAAATCGTCGTTGACCGTGGGCGGATGACACCCCTCCGGGAGCGCGGCCGCCGCGTGTCCGACCTTGCGCCGCAGTTCGTCCCAGATTTGCGGCAGGGTGTCTTTGTCGTAAAAATCCTGAATTTCGGTAAAGATGATCGACAGGCCCGCCCGTGATATGGAACGGACTTCCTTTAATTGTTTCAATTCCTGGACCGCGATCTCCAGAGGCTCCGTGACTTCCAGTTCAACCTGCTCCGCTGTGGCGCCCGGATACTGCGTGTAGATCACCGCCTCTTTGATGGTGAATTCCGGGTCTTCCAGGCGGCCGAGCTTGTCGTACGCGAAGGCGCCCCCGATAATGATCAGGGCTATGCACACGGACATGATCGCTTTGCGGCGCGTTGCGTATCCGGCGAGATTCATCCGTCGAGTCCCTCTTTGCCGGCGGCCATGGGCCGCACCAGCGATTCCTCACGCAGGGTGTGGACTCCGGCGACGGCGACGTGCGTTCCGGCGCGGAGACCTTTGAGGATTTTCACGCTGTCTCCGGTCAAAACGGTTGCCTCAACCTCCTGCTTGCGCGGATTGCCCCCCTGCGGATCGATGACCCAGACGTATTGCTTGCCGTCCGGCCCTTGCCACAGCGCCTCCACAGGCACGAAGGTCGCGGCGTCCGGGCGCGCCGCCTGTTCCCTGGCGGGCATCCGCGCTTTCACCGAGGCGGTCATTCCCGGATAGACCATGACGTTTTCGGGGCGCGCGAGGGAGACCACCACCTCATAGGAGCGGGTGACGGGATCGGACTCCGCGCTGTATTCCCGCACGCGCGCCTGCAACCACCGCTGCGGTTCAACGTCGGCGTCGAAGTGCACCAGGAGATTCCTGAATCCGGACACGCCTTCCCGGGCAATGAGGCGTTCAGGAATTTGAATCACCACCTCGATGGTCGATATGTCTTGAAACGAAAGGATGGGCTGCTTGGCTTGCACGTGTTCGTAGTTCTCCACGTTGCGGCTCACGACCACGCCCTCGAAAGGGGCGGGCAGCTCTGTATCGGCCAGCGCCTTCTCGCGGGTGCGCAGTTCCGCCAGGGCGACTTCATAGGCGGTCTGCACGTTTTCGTAATCGCCTTGGGTGGCTACGTTTTTGGCCAGCAATCTGCGGAATCTCTCCAGCTCGTGTTCGGCGTAACTGCATTTTGCTCTGGCCGCGTCGAGAGCATGTTTGAAATCGCGCTGATCCAGCCTGGCGAGGATTTCCCCCTTTTGGATCACGCGGCCTTCCCTGGCGTTGAGCGTCCGCAGCAGGCCGGGCACGGAAAACCCCAGCTGGACGCGGCGGCGGGCTCGCACCGTGCCAGGAAACACGCGCAACCGTTCGTTGTCCAGGGTGTGCGCCACCGCCGTGGGGATGGGGCGCAGGACGATATTATTCGCCTGGGGAGCGGGGGGCGGTGTCTCTTGGGCGAACAGGGCCAAGGCGCCGGCGCCGAGTCCGAGGGCCACCATACTCACGAGCATTGTTTTGACGAGATGTTTGGGCAGCATATTCTTTCCTTCCTCACAGTTTTGAAAAGAGCCAATAGTTAAGTTTATAAACTTTTTGTGCAAAAAAAAGCCTTCTTTCGCCCCTGAGCTCATCTTTTCGCTCCCGGTTGCGGCGGGTGTTGCGCGCAAGGCCCCGTTGTCCGCCATGGGCGGGCATATGAGGCTATCATGGGCGTTTCGACGGCAAGGTCATACGCACCGCCGCAGTGCCGGGCGCCGAGCTGGCGTATGGGGCCTGGACACCAAGGATAGGGTTAATTGATAAAGCTACTTAACCTTAGTGTCAAGACGCTGGGTGCGTTTTTTTTTGAGCGGGGAGACGGGGAATCCGGGTATACGGAAAAAAATAACGCCTCCGCCCTTGTTCCATGGGCAACACTGCGCTAAAATGGTATAATGGAGATTTTGTACGACACTCCATAACCAAGGTCTTGCAGAGACGATGAGGGAGGCGCGACATTGGGCACCATGTCGGATAGTGATTTTAAAAAGTTCAGTGAATTCGTGCATCAACGCATAGGCATCAAGCTGCCGCCCGCGAAGAAGATCATGGTGGAGACACGGCTGCAGAAGCGCCTGCGCGTGCTGGGCTTTGCGTCGCACAGGGAATATGTGCGCTACGTCTTCAGCCCCGAAGGCATGGACAAGGAGCTGAGCAACCTTATTGACGCCGTGACCACCAACACCACGCATTTTTTCCGGGAAAAGCAGCACTTCGACTACATTGCGAGGTCGGTGCTGCCGGATTGGCTGCAACAGCACGGGCGATACCGGAAGATGCTCTTTTGGAGCGCGGGGTGTTCCTTTGGAATGGAACCCTATACCCTGGCCATGGTGCTGGCGGATTTTGCGGAGCGGAACTCGGGATTCGAGTTCGGCATATTGGGCACCGACATCTCCACCCAGGCGTTGCGCGATGCCGTGCGCGCCGTCTACGAAGAGGAGCGCGTCGCCTCCGTACCGCAACGCATGAAGGAAAAATACGTCCTGCGGAGCAAGGACCGCCGCAAGCGCCTGGTGCGCATGGCGCCGGATCTGCGACGGTTTGTTTCTTTCAAACAGCTTAACTTTATGGAGGAATTCTCCTTCGACAAACCCCTTGACGTGATCTTCTGCCGCAATGTGGTCATCTATTTCGACCGGGAAACACAAGAGCGGTTGTTCACTAAGTTTTGCCGCCAGCTCAAACCCGGCGGCCTGCTTTTCATCGGCCACTCCGAAAGTCTCACCGGCATGAACCTCCCCCTGAAGGTGGAGGCGCCCACCATTTATCGCAGAACGTAACGCATCGCCGACCGTCTTTCCCGGCGATGCGGAAAAAACGATCGGCGATGGGGCGAAACCGTTATTTGAAGAATATTTTAATCTGATTCGTGGAAGTTTCCTGCGGGCATGGGGGCTGGTCGCAGCCGCGCAGCTGCCCTGGCGTGGGCTGGCCGGAGGTGATGACCACGCTTTCACCCTCTTTGATGAGCTCCGACTGCATCACGAAATTTTCAGCGCGTTGCAGATGGTTGGGGATATTGGGGTCCACCAGGTTGGGAGTGACGCCGAAAAAGAAGTTCAAGCCCTTGAGCACGCGCGGATTCGGGGTGATGGCGTAGATGTGCTGGCTGGGGCGCCGGCTGGAAATGAGGCGCGCCGTGGCGCCGCTGGTCGAATGGCACACAAGGCCGGCGCTGCCCAGGTTGTCGGCCAGAAGTGAGGCGGCGTAGGCCAGATATTTCGCCGGATTGTGCTCCTTTTTGGGCGGATACGGGCCTTGCACGCGCTCCAGGTAGTATGCTTCCGCGCTTTGGGCGATGCCGTTGATGAACCGTACCGTTTCCAGGGGATATTTTCCTATGGCTGTTTCCTCGGAGAGCATCACGCAGTCCGCGCCGTCCAGAATGGCGTTGGCCACGTCCGTTGTTTCGGCGCGGGTGGGCACGGGGTTGCTGACCATGGAGAGCAGCATCTGCGTGGCCACGATGCTGGCCTTTTGCGCATGGCGGCAGGCGCGGATGATGCGCTTCTGGATCACGGGCAGGTCGAAGATGGGAGCCTCCAGCCCCAGGTCGCCGCGCGCCACCATCACCACGTCGGCCAGCGCCACGATAGCTTCGAGGTTGTCGTAGGCGTTGGTGCGTTCCAGCTTGGCCACCACGGGTATCCAGGTGCCGTGGTTCTTGATTTCCTCTTGTAAATCCTCAATATCCTCCTTTGTTTGCACAAAGGAAAGGGCGACGGCGTCGATACCCACGTCGAGCCCCTCGTGAAGGTCCACCCGGTCCTTTCTGGTCATGGCTTTGATGGGGTGCGCTTTGCCGGGAAAGGCGATGCCTTTGTGGGAAGTGAGGATGCCCGAATTGAGCGACGTGATGGCGAAAAGTTCGTTTTCCTTGATCACGCGCTCCACGGTGAAACGCAGCATGCCGTCGGAAAGCGATACGGGCATGCCCTTGTCCAGCCCGTGCAGAAGCTGCGGAAAGTCCAGGCTGATGAAGGTGCCGTCCACAGCCGGATTGCCCGTGTGGTCCGGCAGTCCCAGATAGCAGGTCGTTCCGGTGGGGATATGCAGGGGCGAGCCTTGCACTTCACCGATACGGGTTTTGGGGCCGCAGAGATCGCCCATGGCGGTGAGAGGTATGTTCAGCTCGTTTTCAATCCGGCGTATATCCTTAATCACAGGCTTGAAAGCCGCGGCGTTGGAGTGGGAGAAGTTCAACCGAAAGATACGCACCCCGTATTGCACCATTTCTTTCATGATCTCGTAGTCCATGGATGCGGGGCCGAGAGTGGCTACGATCTTGGTACGCATATGTCCTCTCCTGCGGGTTGGCGGTTGATGAGGGAACTGCCCATTGCTTTGTCGTATAGCACACATAGCCAGGAAAGCCAGCGGCAAAAAAGGACGGAAAACACGCGATCGCATTGCCGCCGGCATAAGTTGCGAGTATGTCGACAATGTCACATGCTGTAATTGCGGGGCCGGGGAGGCGTTCCCTCCTGGCTGCGGGGGGCTGCCCCCGGGGGGAAGCCCCCTGATGCGCCATGTTGCCGCTGCAATGCCCCCAGCGCCATGGGGATGGCGATAGCGGCGCTGGCCCCCTTTGAAAAACTTTCGACAAAGTTTATCCTGGACCCCATGAATACGCCTGAAAACGCTTTGGCATATTTTTGCAAGGACCTTCTTGAGGACGGAGTGCCCATCTCCGAGGAAAGCCTGCGCGGTCTGGCCGCCACGTTGGGAGATTGCGACCACGGCGTTCTGGCCGGGAGGCTTGGCGACGTTGACGACGCTGAAGCCCAGCCCATGCGCGAACTGCTTTTGTTTCCGGACGAGCCGCTGGCCCGGGCGGTGGAAGGCTGGATAATGGAAAGGGGCTTCACCGCCCCCTTTGATCACCGGAAAGTCGCCGACGGATTGCGGGGCGTCCGCGTCAACTTCGTGTTTCCGGACGGCGCGTCCTTTTCCCTGAAGCTGGACGCCGCGGACGCGCAACAGTTCGTGGCGCGTCTGCATGCCCATTCCCCATTGCCCGGCGCGCTGACCGCAGCTTTAGAACAAGCCGGCCTAGAACATGAAGCCGCCGTGGCGGTCCGGGTCCGCTGCCGCCGCGCCAGATTTGCGTGGGACGAGGCGCGGGCGCAATTCGTGGCGCGCCTTGTCACCGGTTTGCAACGTTTGCGGACGGACGCGCAACACCTCGTGCAGGTGGTTTCCTGGGTGCTGGAATTTTGCTCCTCCGCCCCCGAAGATATTCCCCTGGCCCTGGCCCGCAAGCGCGACGATTTGCTGCGGCAGATGCGTCAGGCGCAGGAACTGGAGGACGCCCGCGCCAAATACAATTTCGAGACACGGCGCATGCTGGGCATGGTGGAGCCGCATCTGGACGCGGGGGCGCTGCAACGGGAGCTGGCCTTGCTGGAGGCTGCGGCGATGGCCATTGGCGGATTGCCGCTAGCGCCCCAGTCATTGCTTGTTGAGCGGGATTTGGGCGATTGCGCCGACGTGGAGGCCATGCAATGCGCCCTGGGGCTCTTCGACCTGCCGTGAAATGCGACCCGCGCGGGAGTATCCTTCAAGAGGGATTCTCCCGCGCGGTTCAGGAAAAGCGCTTATACCAGTTTTTTCACCGCGGCGATGATGCTGTCGTAATCCGGCTCATTGGTCACTTCCGCGACCAATTCCGTGTGGACCACCAGGCCCTCCCGGTCCACCACGAAGACGGCGCGCGCCAGCAGCCGCAGTTCCTTGATCAGCACGCCGTACGCCTCGCCAAAGGACGCGGCGAAATGATCCGACAAGGTCGTGACGTTCTTGGCCCCGTTTTCCTGCGCCCATCGCGCCTGGGCAAAGGGCAGATCCATGCTCACGGTGAGCATCTCCACGGGGGCGTTCAGTTGCTCCATCTCCTTATTGAAGCGGTTCGTTTCCAAAGAACACACGGCCGTATCCAGTGAAGGCACGCTGGCGATGATCAGGGGTTTGCCCAGAAAATCCTTCAATGCGGCCGGGCTGAGATCGTTGCGCAGCACCGTGAAGTCCGGCGCCTTACCGCCCACGTTGACAGCATTGCCGAGCAGAGTGAGGGGATTGCCCTGAAACGTGATTAATCCTTGGCGTTCATTCATTGCTTGCGAGCTCCTTGCAGTGAATGCGGTTGTGTCCGCATTCCGGCTTGTTTTTATGGTGTTGGAGGGGGAAAGCCGGATCATGTGGCTCCCCGTCGCACAGACGGCCCGACGAAGAATTTTGAATATCGTTATACGCGGAATTTGCGCAGAGGCAAGCCCGGGATGCCGTTTTGCCGCCGCTTGCGTTTCGGGGAGAATCTCAGGGGGGCGATGCGCCAACCGTGGAGCATAAAAAAAGTCCGGCTCTGTTGAGCCGGACTTCATTCAGGGGCGATGGGCGTACAAGCAGTCCTGGAAAGGGTCATGCGCCGGACTGTTTGTTGAGGAAAAATTCAGGGTCCTCCTGCACGATACGCTTGGCGATTTTTCCAGTATCTATCTGGTAGGCGCCCGATTCTATGAGGGCCTTGATTTCCTCTACCTTCTCGCGCCGGATCGGTTCCTCCGCAGTAAGCTTGCTGGCGGCAGCTTTCTGCTTTGCCTCTGCCGATACGGTGACCCGGTCACTTGAGTGAGTCTTGGACTTGCTGTCCTTCTTGACTCCAGGGCTGGTTTCCCCAGCCCTTCTGAGCTCCGGACCGTATCCCGAAAGCAGGCTGGTGATTTCCATTGTGCTAACCTCCCCATTATTTCCCCTTACTAATCCTATCGGCAAGGGACACCAAAAATATTAGGGAACAGTGAAAGTAATTCGGAACCGCCTTGAAAGAATGGGAATGATCCAGGTGTGCGAAAGTTGCGGGTACAGGTTCCCCCAATGGCCATGCGGCGTTTCAGGCGGATAAAAGAGCGGCCTACTCATTAGTTGTCTCCCCTGAGTAGGCCGCTCGCAGAAAATATCATGTTCGGTTCAAGTCGCGCCGGGACATCTTACCTATCGGCGCAAACGAACAATTCTTTAATCCGCGCCACGCGCGGATTGGATGGCGCGCTTTCCGCCGTCATTGCCTTTTACCGTGAAGCCGCGTACATCCTACCTTGAATTGTTGATAAAAAATAATGCGCAACCAGCTGGTTTGCGAACAAAAAAACATGGAGTTTCCATGACCGGCAATAAAACAGGTATGCAGATCGCCATGGCGGCTTTGTTGTTGGCGGCGTTGGGGTTGTGCGGGTATGTCGCGTATGCGGCGCATATTCTCATCGGCGTCGCGGCCTTGGCCGCAACCGCGGCGGGATTCGCGGGCGCGTGGCTCTTGCAACGCGCCCCGAAACTGATGGTTTTGGAACACATGCGGGCTCTGGCCCGCGCCATTGAAGGCAAAGGCGCCATGCCGCGCCTTAAGGGGCTGCCCGAGTTGGAGCAACCGGCCGGTCTGCTGCACGCCCATCTGCAAAAACTCGAAGAGCGTGTGGATACGCTGCAAACCGCTTTGGAAGCCGTACCCATTCCCTTGGTGGTCTGCGATGAACACGGCGCCGTGCAGGTCTCCAGCCGCAGCGCCATGGGATTGCATGGAGGGGCCGTCACGCATATGACCGACCTGCTCCCCCAGGACGTGGCCAGGGAACTGCTGGACAAACGGCGTTGCGAAGCCCGCGAAATCACGCGGCGGATAGGCGGCGAGGAGCGCGAGGCGGCGCTGTACGCCCTTCCCGCGGGGCTTGGCGTGGCCCTGCAGATCGTGCTCGACGCCGGGGTGGGCAAGAAGGCCTGGCAGGAGCGGGAGCAGGGCTTTCTCAGCGCGGCCAGGCGCGTCAACGACCTGGCGCAGCAGCTGGCTTCGGCCTCGGAACTCATGAGTTCTTCCGCCGATGAACAAGCCAAGGGCGCCAACCGCCAAAAAGAGCAAACCAACGCCGCGGCGCGCAGCATCGAACAAATGAGCCAGTCCGTGCTTGAAGTGGCCTCCAACGCGGCCACGTCCTCCGACGCGGCGCGCGAAGCCAGAGAGGCCGCGGATCAGGGCGCCGACCTGGTGCGCAAGGTCGTCCACGATATCGACGCCGTGGCGCAGTCGGCGTCAGAGCTGTCCGGCGTGCTCTCCAATCTGGACGCGCAGTCCGGCGAAATCGGCCGCATCATCGGCGTGATCAACGACATCGCGGATCAGACCAACCTCCTGGCCCTGAACGCCGCCATTGAGGCGGCGCGCGCGGGCGACGCCGGCCGGGGCTTCGCCGTTGTGGCCGACGAAGTGCGTAAACTGGCCGAAAAAACCATGACCGCCACCAAAGAGGTGGAAAATTCCATCCGCACCATTCAGAATTTTTCGAAAAACGCCGTGGACTCCATGGAGCGCACAGCCCGGCACGTGACCCAAAGTACGGAACTCGTCAATCAGGCCGGCCATGCGCTGGAGAGCATCATGCGGCACATCGGCGGCATGGTGGATAATGTCGAGCATATCGCTTCCTCCACGGAGCAGCAAAGCACCGCCGCGGAAGAGGTCTCCCAACTCATTGAGGAAATAGCCGATATCGCCAAAGACGCCGACGAGGGCGCAAGCCAGCAGGCCTACGCCACCCGCGAACTGGCGTCCCTGTCCCAGGAATTGCTCACACTGTCCCAACATCTCAGCGGACATGGAGACGCGGCGCCGGGCGCGCCCGTTGCGCAAAACGCCATGAAAGGCGTGCTGCCCAAACTCATGCAGGAATACGTGCAGCAAAAATACGGCGACAAGGTCTATAAGGCCATGCAGACGGCCATGGGCAACCCCGTGTTCCTGGCGTCGTCGAGCTATCCGGACGACGTGATAGGCAAAATGGCGGAACACGTGGCGCGCGCGGCGGGCGCGAACAAGCGGAAAGTGCTCTACGACCTGGGATTTTACACCCCGGGCGCGTTTCACCGCATCTATCCGGCCTATTTCAAGAACATGCACTCGTATAAGGCCTTTGTGCTGGCCATGAACGATGTGCACCATCGCGTCACCAAAGACATGCCGGGGGCGCGTCCTCCGAAATTCACCTACGAGGACAAAGGGGATGTCCTTTTTGTGAATTACCGTTCGCAACGCAGGCTCTTCGATTATTTTGAAGGGGTGCTGCAAGGCGCTGCCGCCTATTTCAAGGAAAAAGCGGACATCACCATGAAACCCCTCGGCGACGACACCGCCAGGGCGGAAATCCGCTTCCGCAACAAACGCTGAGATATTCGCCCCCCTCCGGGGGGAGCTTTTTGCAAGAGCGCTTCCCCCCGGTTGCCGCTTTCCGGTTCTCCAGACCCCATTTCCGGCTGGGCCGGGGCGCGGACCGCCCACGGGGTTCCCGGTGCGCCCCCGCCGCAGCGGGTGAGGGCCGCGCGGCCCCGGCATTCTGATTGGAGCGTGTTTTGTAACAAACTGTATTTGTTGAAAAAGAAAAATCAAAGGGTTGTTTTTCCGGCGTCCAGGGCCTCTGCTAGCGCATTTTCGCCTTGAAACAAGGCTCCCCCCTGAAACAATTTCCAATTGT
>CAZFCK010000089.1:0-18255 GCA_964517355.1 uncultured Desulfovibrionaceae bacterium
AAAGGGTTTCCCCTCTCGCATTTTCTTTTTATAATGAATTTAGAAACACAGCCTAATCGCAAAACGATATGGAATCCATGATCTGCCGCAGTTCGGCGTGCGCGGCTTCGAAATCCGCGTTGGGCGCGCAGGCCATGAAATTCATGTAATAATTTTCCCCATCGTAACATTGCCAGATTATCCGCTGGAAGTCGTTCTTTTGCGGCGCTTCGGTCTGCTCCCACCCAATGACGCCGCACCCCTTTTTGATGCTCCCGTCATCGCGGCGCTCCGCCGCCAACAACTTATTGATCTGCACGCGCTCCTTGTCTTGCTGCAAACCGGCCTTGACCGCCGCATCTCTGGGAAAGCTGGGCACCATCTGTTCGATGAGCCAGGTAAAGCTCAATGTGGTACCCACTTTCATGACGCTTATGGATTCCGCGTCGGGATCTTCAATAACGGCCCACCCCGCTGGCAGCGTCACCGAAAAATTTCTTTGCGTGTTGTGGTAGGTGGTCGGAGATGCCGTGCCCTTGGGGCCGGTGTCGACGGAAGCTGTTTGCTGCGGGGGCGTTCCCGCCGCGGTGTTGAGGATGTTCGTACCCGTGGTCACACATGCCGTGCACAACAGCAACACGGACGCCAGAGTAAACAGACACTGCATGTTCTTTCTCATTGTACGCCTCTCCATTGTCGTAAGTGGTTATGCCGGAATATTCACAACGTTTAGCCGAGGAAAGCATATGTAACGTTCCCCCGAGCCCCCCTTTTATGAAAACGCCAAGCAAATTCAGCTAACCATTTAACGCATACGGCTATTCCAGTGGAGGCATGGCCGCCCTCTCGATACGGCGCATTGTTGTTTCAGAGACACCTCGCGGCAACTCCATGGTAAAACACATACGGCATTACCTTACGAATACCGCTATAGGGCCTTAGACGTAGCCATGATATATATTTCATGAGGATCGAGAATCAAGACAACGCTGCCGTCGCCCATTATCGTGGCGCCTGAAAGGCCTTTCTGGTCACCCAGATAACTCCCCAGGGATTTGATCACGATCTCCTGGCGCTCCAGCAGGCTGTCCACGATGATGCCCAGCCGCCTGTCGTTGTCATGAATCACGAGCACCGAAAGAATGGACGCATCCTCACGCGGGGGCATTTCCAGCAATTCGCGCAAATCCACTATGCCCAACACTTCCCCGCGCAATGTCACCGCTTTGCGGTTGTTCACATCGGTCAGGCGGCGGGCTTCGATTTTCGTGGTTTCTGAAACGGCATCCAATGGAATGGCAAAGGTCTGACCCGCCACCTTGACCATCAGCGCATCAATAATGGCCAGGGTCAGGGGCAAGGAAAGAATGAACTTGGAATACTTCCCCACCTCGGAGGTTATATTCACGCTGCCCTTGAGATTTTTGATGTTTGTGCGCACCACGTCCATGCCCACGCCGCGCCCGGAAATATCCGTCACTTTTTCAGCAGTGGAAAAACCCGGAGCGAAAATCAGTTCCAAGGCCTCGCGATCATCCAGATTCTTGGCTTCCTCGGCAGTGATGATACCCTTGTTGATAGCGGATTCACGCATCTTTTCCGGGTCAATGCCCCGTCCGTCGTCTTCCACCTCTATGGCCACGGAATTGCCCCTGTGATAGGCGCGTAAAAAAACCTTGCCCACAGGGTCCTTACCCGCCGCAACACGCCTCTCTTCGGTCTCAATGCCGTGATCCACCGAATTTCTGATCAAATGGACCAAGGGATCGCCGATGACCTCCACCACGCTCTTGTCCAGCTCGGTTTCTTCGCCTTCGGTAATCAGATCGACCTTTTTCCCGCTTTTCCGCGACAAATCCCGCACCAGGCGCGGAAACCGAGAAAAAACCGTCTGTACCGGCACCATGCGCACTTTCATGATGGTATCTTGCAAGTCATCTGAAATACGCGCCATGGCATATGTGGTTTCTGTAAGACTCTGGGCGATTTCTCCTACATCCTTTCCCTCTTCCAGCCCCCGGGCGAGCATGGAAAACCTGTTGCGGTTGATAATCAGCTCGCCGATAAGATTCATTAAATGATCAAGCTTTTCATGGTCCACACGAATAGTGGACGACACCTTGGGCTTTTGCGCCTGAGCCCCGCCCGTCGCTGGCGGAGGCGGCGAGGCCGGGGCCGCGGGTCTGGGCTTGGGAGGCGCGGGAGCTTCCGGTTTGGGAGGCTGCGCCGTGGCCGCCGGAGGCACTACTTTTCTGGCGGCAGGTTTGGCCGGGGCAGGCGGTTTCGGCGCCGCTGGCGCCACTTCCACTGGAGGCGCAGATTCCACGGCGACAGGCGGAGCTTGCTCCGTAACTGATTCTTTGTCCGGCTGTTCAGCTTGCGCCCCTGGAGGGGGCGCCGCAGAGGCCGCGTCAAAGGACTCCAAAGCGTTGTGCAACATGTCGCTTAAAATCGATACCTCCTGGCGCATGATATCCAGAAGAGGTTCAAAGCCGATACCGGATTTACGCGCCTGATCCACCAACTTGGCGGTGCGCTCGGCATAGGTCTTGGTTTCATCAAGACCCATGTATGCGGAAGAATTTTGCAGCGTGGTCAGACTGCGGAACAAGGCGTCGACATAATCCGACTGCTCCGGGTCCGTGGAAAGTTCTTTCAGCGCAAGGTCCAGATTTTCGAGCTGTTGCCTGACCGTAGACTCAAACACGGCCACATCTTCAGGATCAACCTCGGGAACCGCCTCCAAATCGGCTTCGGGAGCAGCCTGCCCATCCTCGGAAACAGTGCCGGAAACCGCCTCCTGTGGAGGCTCCGCTGCCTGTGCCGGCTCAAGCAAGGCATCGAGGTCCGGCTGTCTGTCCTGCCCCTTTTCCTGTTCCCGCTCGGCCAGGGCCTGGTTCACTATCTCGTTCCAGGACCCCAAAGGGTCTTCAACGACCGGATCCACGGTCACGTCCGAGGGTTCGAGTTTTCCCTCCAAGCGCGGAGATTCGATAACACCCTCGTTGACCGCCACCTGCAAAGTGGCCACCATGCTTTCAATAGCCAGAGGCGTGACCGTGCCGCTTTCCACATCCACTTTGCCGACAAGGGCCTCGATGAGATCAACCACGCCCAACAGCAGATCTATGAGCGCATGGGAGGATTCCATCTCGCCCTTGCGCACGCGGTTGAGCAATGTTTCAGCCTCATGGGTCAGGCTGTTGAGCTCCTTGAAGCCGATGATGCCGCTATTGCCTTTGAGGTTATGAAAATAGCGGAAAATATCGTTGACCAGTTCCCCTCCGGCTCCGGGATCTTTTTCCAACTCCAACAGTCCGCTATTTAAATTGCTTATAATTTCAGAGGCTTCCTCCAAAAAATCATTCAGATGTCCTTCACCGAACGTAGTCAGGGTATAGGGAGTGAAGGTCACGGCGTCAGCAATCTCGGATTGATCCGCCAAAGCCGCAGGCCCGTCGGCAGGCGGAGATTGCGGGAGGGGTGGGGACTCGCCCACGCCGCCTGCGTCTCGCGGCGCAATATCACCCGCAAGCAGGGCTTCAATAGTCGCGATGATGGGATCGACATCGACCTCACCTTCAATGCCGGTGGCTTCGAGGTTGTCAATGAGCTGCCGCAACGCATCCGTGGAGGAAAGGATGACGTCCATCACTTCGGAAGTCACCGGCATGGCGCCCTTGCGCAGTTCTTCCATGATGTTTTCGGCTTTATGCGCCAATCGATTTATGGTGTTCAGTCCAAGGAACCCCGAAGCGCCTTTCAGAGAATGCATGGGTCTGAAGATGGCGTTGCACAAATCGAGGTTTTCCGGGCTCTTCTCGAGTTCCAGGAGATTGGGTTCGATGGTCTCCAGGTGCTCCTTGGCCTCCACTATAAAATCTGCAAAGATTTCCGGATCGTTGAAATCCTGGCTCATTGGCATCCTCTACGGCCTTGCTCAACCTAAGAGCATCTTGACGTTTCGCAGCAATTTTTCCGGTTGAGCCGGTTTCACCATATAAAGATTCGCCCCAAGATTGAGGCCTGTCTTGATGTCCTTTTCCTGACCTTCCGTGGAGAGCACCACTATGGGGATATCTTTGTATTCATCCTGTTCGCGCAGCGTTTTAATGAACGTGAAGCCATCCATGCGCGGCATATTAATATCCGAGATGATCAAATCCACTTTGTCCGCCGAATAGAGTTTCTCAAGACCATCCAAGCCGTTTTCAGCAGCGGTGATCCGAAAGCCTTCCTTTTTCATGATAAAGGCGACCAAATTCCGCACGGTCTTTGAATCATCCACTATGAGGATATGTTTGGCCATTGCGTCACCTCATCGTTTCAGTATTTTCTCTATCGCCCTGTCAATGGAGAGGATGCCGACCAAGATATCGTCCTGTCTTCGCAGCAAGGCCGTAACCAATTCCACAGCGCCCCCCAAGCGCGATTCAATATTCCATTCAATGCGTTCCTGAGGCACACGATACATGGTGGCCAACTCGCGCACAAGGAATCCCACCTGCAATCCCTTCTTGCGGCACACCACGATGAATTTGTCGCTGCCGTCGTCCTCTGAATCCTGATCGTCAGTGTCGGGCCGCGATATGTTCAGTAATTTATCCAAATGCACGAGGGGCGTCACCCGCCCGCGCAAATTCACCAAACCGGCGATAAAATCCGGCGCCTCAGGAACCTGTGTGGGCTTAACGGCCCGCACCACTTCCTGCACAGCTTCAATGGGCAGGGTATACTCAAGCTTGCCGACAAAAAAACTCACCAACTGCAACTCGCTCTGCCGGCGCAACCGTTGCTCAAGAGGCAGTTCTTCGGCCAGCGGCTCGGCCGCCGGAGAAATCTGCCCTTCATCAACATCCTGAACATCATCGTATTCTTCGGAAAAAGCCGCATCAGCCTCCACAGCCTCTTCAGGCTCAGGCAAGAGAGCCTCCGCCTCTTCAGGCTCCTCAAGGGGCATATCCGCTGTCGTTTCCGAAACGGCTGCCTCCTGCTCAACCGTTTCAACGGCTGAGACGGCGGAAAGCGTTTCCTCGCCCTCATGCTCCCTGCTCTGTTCATCAACCTGCTCAAGCGGTTTTTCCGGCTCGGACACCATGTCCGCCTCTTCCGCATCCGCCACGACTTCAGATTCCGTTACGAATTCCTGCAAAGGCACCGAGACGCGCGTAGCCTCCACAGGAGCCTCAATACCCAGTTTTTCCAAAATACCAGGTTCTTCAAGCCCCAGATACTTCTCAATAAAAGCCTTTTCCGCTTCGGTGAAGGCTTCTTGAGGCGCCGGCTCTGGCTGAAAATCCTGATCCTGGAAGTATTCTTCCGGAGTCTTCGTCATAATTTTTCCAGTTCCTTAGCCAATTGTAGATATTCGGTAGCGCCCCGCGTAGTCGGAGCGATATCGAAAATAACCTTGCCATGGGCGCACGCCTCGCGAAATTTCGTATCCATATGGATGACGCTTTCAAACATCCGCGTCCCCATCTTACGCCTGAGAAGCTCCATCACCCGCCGGCACGCGCCCGCACGCTGATCGTACATTGTAGCCAACACCCTGTATTCCAGAGGCTTTTCCAACACCCGATTCAATGTGCGCATTGTGTCGAACATGAGCTTAAGACCGTGCAGCGCCAAAAAATCAGTTTGAATGGGAATAATTATCATGCCCGTGGCGATCAAGGCGTTCACCAGCAATATGCCCACGTGCGGGGGGCAGTCCAGCAGGATATAGTCATACTCGGCATCCACATGGGCCAAAGCGCGTTTGAGAATCCCCCCTTTATGGGGGCGGTCGCGCAAATCTATCTCCAATTCGGCTAGCCGTATGTGACTGGGCACAAAATCAAAATGCGTACCGGGCGCCTGATAGCGAATCCGCCGCCACAGTGGAGCCCAATTTTCACGCGCCTGAGTAAAAAGATCATACGCGGTGCATTCAAGACGTTCCGGATAAAATTTCAGATGGATCGTGGCGCTGGCATGAGGATCAAGATCCACGACAAGACAGCGCCTGCCCAAAATACCCAAAGCGGCACCCAACGAAAGCGTTGTCGTGGTCTTCCCCACACCACCTTTCTGGTTTGCCACAGGAATGATTGTCGCCACCTCTGCTCCTTGCTTTGCCCCCCTGCACGATTATATAGCCCCTCCACTTCCAGGCATGAACGGGCCGGGTTCTCAATCTTTCGTGTAGATGATGGCGCCGGGATGATGCACGGGCTTAAAGGCCCTGCTGATGTTGTGCAACGATTCCGAATGCCCGATGAGCAAATAGCCTCCAGGCAAAAGATTATCGTAAAATGATGAAATAACTCTTTTTTTCATGTCATCATCAAAATAGATGATCACATTGCGGCAAAAAACGATTTGTGAACGTTCCAGGCGTTTCAGGGCCAGCCTGTCGCTCAGGTTCACTTGTCCGAAACTCACCAGACTTTTCACTTCGGGCTTGATTTTATAAGAGGCTTCCTCCTTGAGAAAATACCTTGCGATTATTTCTTTGGGCGTGGTCCGCAAGGAGTATTCGTTATAGACTCCGCGTCTGGCGGTTTGCAGTACGGCCTCTGAAAGATCGTTGGCCGTAATTTTAATTCTCCAGCTTGCGATTTCCGTACGCAACACCTCTAAAAGAATGATTGCCAAGGTATAAGGTTCCTCGCCCGTGGAACAACCGGCCGACCAGATATGCAGCCGTTTCATGCCCTTTTTCCGTTGCTCTTCCAGCACAGGAGGAAGCACTTTTTCCTGAAACACGCGCAACTGCGGCGGATTGCGGTAAAAACTCGTCTCATTGGTCGTCACGGATTCAAAGAGCTTACTCAATTCCTGTCTACGGCCAGCGTCGTAGCGCAAAAAGTAATAATACTCGCTGTAACTTTTCAGGTTAAGTTCCTTGAGCCGTCCAGCAAGACGATTTTCGATCAAATACTTACGGTTATCGGCAACATAAATGCCACTTTGGTCATAAATGAAGTCCCGCAGTTGCCCGAATTCTTCATCCGTGATGCCTACGGATTTACGCAACGATATGGAATCAGAGAAGAGTGCAGCCATCTAATCTCCTTCTCCCGGCTGATCCTTGATTTGAGCCAAGGCAGCTTCCGCGGCCTCCTGCAATTCCGGGTCTTCGCTATTGACCATTGCTAAGAGTGAACGAAAAGCCGTTTTGCCCCCGATATTACCCAACGCCTTGATAATCTTTAACAACAGTAAATTATTGTCGGTTTCAAGCAAAGGAACTATGTGCGCCAGGGCAGCCTTATCCTTGCGTTCTCCCAAAGCTTCCACCGTCCGAATCCGCACCCAGTCGTCCTCGTCGTGCAAGGCCTGATACAAATACTGTTCAACTCCTTCAACACTGCAGCCGGCGCCGAGGAGTTGCACCACGGCAAGCCGCACTTCACGCACTTCATCGTTGAGCCGCGACAGGATCAGTCCGAAATCTTCACCAAGTTCATTGCAAACCGGCGTCAGGGCTTCCAAAGCGACCTTGCGCACGTCCGGTGCTTCATCTTCCAGGGCCAGTTTGATCGAATCCATATTATCCAGCACCCCAAGTTTTCCAAGGGCATATACCGCCATAAACCTATGAATAGGTTCGGGGCTATGAAAAAGATCTCGAAATTTACGCTGCATTTCCGCACCATTAAGAGATACACAGGCATCCAGGGCGGCTTCTTTCACATCATCGTAGGGATGTTCCAGCAAAGCGAACAGCTTGTTTCCATCTTCGTGATGGCGGGTTTTATGTCCAAGGAAATGCAAGGCGGCCTTGAGAACATGGCCGTCGTTGTGTCGTTCCAAGATATCCAAATAAAAGGGGCGTTCATCCTCACCCGCCAAAACATCCAGGGTGTCCATTATGGCGCGTTGCATTTCCCGGTCTTTGGACCAGAAGGCTTCGGTCAACAGGGCGGCTCCCCGTGGGTCGCCAAGCAGCTCAAGGGCCTTTATGGCCACCATGCCGGCCTTCCAGGTCCCATTGGTCACGGCATCGCGCAATGCGCTTTTGAAACCGATGGCGGACAACGACTCCGCCAGTTTTTCTATGCGTTCCTGGTCGCGCACGGGTTCCAGGCGTTCAGCAAGCGCAAGCACGGAAGCTGAGGCCTGTTCGCCCCCGACGTAGGCGAGTCCTCTCGCGGCCGCGTCCTGAATATCCGGATCTTCGTCCTGCAGCGCCGCCAAAGCGTATATGCGAAAGCGCTCGCGCTCATTATCGGAAAGCATGGTCAGCGAACGCCCCCCGAGAATAAGCACAATGGCTTTGACGATTTTATTGCGCAACGCCGCGGGAGAGGACTCCATGCGCCTGAGCAGCAACGGCACGGCCTTGATGTTGCCCATTTCCGCCAGGGCCTCTACGATCATGGAACAGACGAGATCCGAGCTTTTGTCCATGGCCTTGGCCATGGCGTTGACCGAAGATTCATCGCGCAACTTGCTCAAGGCCTCAATGACGGCGAATTGCACCCATTCCTCGTCGGCCATGGCGCGATTCAAGCATTCCGCCCCTTGACGTTCTTCAAGGTTGCCCAGGCTCACCGCAGCCTGGTAGCGGACATTGACTTCCGGATCTTTGAGCAACGCCTTGCACAAGGGCTGCACGGCCATGCTATTTCGCGCCGAGCCGAGGATGTCCGCGGCGAAAATCCGGATATCGGGATCTTCGTCGCGCAGCAACTCCGTCAGAGTGGTGATATCGTCTCCCCCGATCTCGCGCAAAATATCCATCGCCAAATTGCGTACTGGAGCGTCGTCCGATCGCAGCAGGGGTGTGACGGCCTGCACGGCTTCGGGCCCTCCGATATTCCGCAAGGCCTGATCGGCTGCCTCCTGAACCCCCAAATTCTGACTCTGCAGCTGCTTGGCCAACAACGGAATACATTCAAGCCACCTGCCTTCACCAGCGGCAAAGGCCCCTTCACGTATCTGGTCGGCATCGTTGCCTGCGAGCATGCGCTTGACATCTTCAAGCTTGTGCATGGTCATGACTCCCTGCTTCCGTAGGGTTATTTTACATATAAATTCGCAGTAATGGCGTCCGCCATATCGTCAATATCAACGATATCGTCAGCCAGCTTGGCATCAACTATCGCCTTTGGCATGCCGTAGACCACGCATGTGGCGTCACTCTGGGCCAAGGCCCTGCCGCCGGCCTGCTTCAAAGCGCGAATACCTTCCATGCCGTCGCTTCCCATCCCCGTGAGTATCACGCCCAATGTCCTGCGCCCCGCTCCTTTGGCCACGGACGTGATCAACACGTTTGCCGAAGGTTTGTACAAGGCGGCGGCAGGTTCAGGAGAAACGATCAAATCAATGCGGCTCACTTTCTGCGCGATAAGCAAGTGCTTACCCCCCGGCGAAACATAGGCCGTACCCGCCGTCATGCGCTCGCCGTTTTCCGCTTCCTTAACATGAATGCGGCACATGCTGTCGAGTCTTTTGGCAAAAGGACCGGTAAAAGCTTCGGGCATATGCTGGGCGATGAGAATGGCCGCCGGAAAATTTGCCGGGAGCTTGGATAGAATTTTCTGCACAGCCGGAGGCCCCCCGGTTGATACGCCTATGGTCACTATATCGCGCGAGACCCTCCCTCCCGCGGGAGGGGCGTACCGCTTTCTCTCAGCAGGCGCAGCGGCAGACGAAGACATGCCGCGGGAGTGCAGCGGTCTCTGCGGCATGGGCCGGCGAAACCGGCGCCTGGCTATTTCTTTCACCTTCTGGCGAAGATTTTCCTCGATCTTTACAATATCGAGCGACACCTTGGAAAGTTGTTTGGGAATAAAATCAACCGCACCCAACTCCAAGGCCTTCAGCGTGGATTCCGCCCCTTCAGTTGTGAGCGAACTCACCATCAGGACCGGACGCGGCATTTCCATCATAATATGACGCAATGCCGTCAAGCCATCCATGCGCGGCATCTCAATATCCAAAGTGACGACGTTCGGAGCGTGCTTGCGGATCATCTCCAAGCCTTCCTCTCCATCCCGCGCAGTCGCCACAACCCGAATCTCAGGATCCTTTTCCAGCATGCTGCTTAGGGCTTTGCGCATAAAAGCCGAGTCATCAACGACGACAACACTGATCAATATCAACTCCTTCTGTTCATCAATCGCGCGTTCCTGCAGCAGATACAAACTCTACCTTATGGCAGATCCGATGAAAAGCCTTTACCTTGACCGCGCCGACCCGCAACACG
The DNA here is from genome assembly GCA_964517355.1 of uncultured Desulfovibrionaceae bacterium. Lineage (GTDB taxonomy): Bacteria > Desulfobacterota > Desulfovibrionia > Desulfovibrionales > Desulfovibrionaceae > CAZFCK01. The sequence goes on from CAZFCK010000089.1 coordinate 10,178, forward strand.
GATGCTCCTCCGATCAATTGCGCCCGGCAAGTCTGGCGCGCAGCATCGCAAAGCTTCAATGCTGCTACATAGCATAGCAGTATACAATGATATGTTTTCGGGGGCAATCAATTGCTTTGCGCACTCAAGCCATTGCATTGGCTTCGTTACAAACGCCACATGCGGCCATTATTACGACAACAAACCTCCCGGCAAAGGAACACCCACCTCCACCTCGCGTTACCCCCATGATCGCCCGACGCGTGAAAAAGGCGATCCAGAAGAGCACCTCGGGCAGGAGGTGCTCGCCCTGGACTATTCTTTCACACTTTTCTGCACAATTACAGTTAAAAGTAAAGACGCATCCTTTGCGAAAAAACACCCGACGTCACTCATGTCGCGAATAAAATAAGGCGGTTACGAGTACAAATCGTAACCGCCTGAAATTTCCAATCGGGAACGGCTCCATCGACACACGGCCCGGACAATTTACCACTTGAAAACGATGGGATGTGGTTATGCAGGGTGCGGTATGAAATTCATGCGCCCATGATCATATCCCGCAAAAAAAAGGGCTTGCAGTTTTAGCCGCAAGCCCCTGTATTTTCTGGTCGGGATGGCGCGATTCGAACGCGCGGCCTCAGCGTCCCGAACGCTGCGCTCTAGCCAAGCTGAGCCACATCCCGCAAAAAAATATTTATATCTAGATTAAAACAATAACGCAAGAAAAAAATTGTCGAGCGGCAGCAAATCCGTGCCGCACGATGCGCAGCTGCCCGGAACAAGACGTATTTACAACTCGGCGCATAAAATTTTAATTTTTTCCTGCACGTTATTATAAAGAAAAAAAGAATGAAGTCGCGGGCTTTCGCGCCCGCACTACGACCAGGAGAGGCCCCTGGACGCCGGAAAACGGACAAATTTATTCTTATTTTTTTCAACAAATATTCAATGTTACAATATGCGTCCTGTTCAGAAAGTCGAGACGACAAAGCCAAACAAAAAATGATGGAGATCGCGAGAGGAGCACCCCGTTACGAGGCGTTCCCTTCTCGCGCTCTCCTTTTATGACGAATGCAACGGCGAGTCCAACCAGGTGTATCCAATAACCACCTTAGCCGGCTTGAATTGTTATGCGTTTAGGCTGCGCCTCTTCGGATGCGGGAAGATGCACATCCAGCACCCCGTTGCGCAACGTGGCGGTGATGCGCTGTCTGTCCACATCGTCGGCCAGGGTAAAGGTGCGGTGGTATTCACCACCGCCGAACTCCACGTGGCTGGCGCGTTCCTGGGTGGCGGAAAACGGGTCCGCCGGATAGGCGGTTGCGGCGGAGACGACGAGTTGATCTTTATCCACGTCCACCACGAGATTTTCCTTGCTCACGCCAGGCATGTCCACAAGAATATGCATGCCGTCTTCCTTTTCGATCACATCCGTCCAGGGACGGTAGCGGGGCAATCCCTTTGTAGAATCTGCCATGCTGTAATCTCCTTATCTACCTTATAAATATTATTATTCTATGGTTATTGCGTATGGCTTCGACTCTGTGGACTTTGGAAGCGTCACAATAAGCAGTCCGTCCTTCAGAGTTGCCTTTACGGCATCGCGATCTACAGGAGTATTGATGTTCACGACTCTTTGAAATGGTCCCACTGGACGTTCCTGGCGATAATATTTTCCTTGTACGGGATTGCGTTCTCCCTTTATGGACAAGCTCGCATCAGCCAAGGTTATTTCCACTTCATTGATTTCGAGTCCTGGCAGTTCGCAACGCACGTAAATATTACTGTCGTCTGAACTGATATTAAGAGGTGGATACCCGGTCCGGGAGGCGCCACGTGTGCCTTCGGCAAGGGTTTGGCTTAACATTCTTTCAATATTGCTGGGCAAAATAAAAAAAGGATTGAAGTCAATAACCATGTCATCGCACCTCCATGCTTCAAAATGTTTTACAGTACATAAGCATAGTTTGAGAACCGTCAACATCCTCCCCGAAAGCGCGCTATTTTCGCGGCGCGGCAAAGCTGAAATACTCATGCTCCACTGCGTCCGGGGAAACGCCGCATGATTGCAGCACAGTGAGCATAGCTTCCTGCATGGCCGGCGGGCCGCACACGTAAAAGGAAGAATCTTGTTTAAAATCGAACTGCTCAAATATCTCCCTTGTCAGGCGTCCCAAAACCACATGCACGTTATCAAAGGGGGGCGGCGCATCAAGCCGCTTCTCGCGGCTCAACACATGGACAACGACCAGATTGAGTTCCCCGGTCATTTCATGCAATTCATGCCTTGCAAAGGCGTCTTCCAGCGTTTTATTGCTCCAAAAAAGAAACACCTTATTGGAGGCGCGTTCCTTGCGGAAGGTTCGCAACACGCTTAAGAATGGGGTAATGCCGACACCGCCGGCGATCATGACGATGTTCTTTTTGTGTTCTATGTCCTTGCAAAAGGCTCCCGCAGGCCCGGAACATTGCACAGGATCGCCGGGTCGCCAGTTGCGCACGCCCCCGGTGAAATCCCCCACGTTTTTGATGGTAAAACGATATTCAGGCGATTGGGCGTCGCAGGAGATCGTGAACGGATGGGGTTCGCTCCAGCCGTTCTCCGTCATGATGCGGATGGAGGCGAACTGCCCCGCTCTGTGCGGAGGCGCCGCACCAGTGCCGGGGGCGATGACGACGGAGGTCACATTCTTGTTTTCGGGAATGGTTTTAACCACATGCCATGCGGCTTTGTTCTCGTCTGCCATGGAGATATCCTCGTATGAAAGGCTTACGGCATGCCGGCGCATGGGATGGAAGCAGGCGGGCGACGTCCGATTCGCCGCAACTCGCGCCTGCGGGCTCGCAGGCAGCCAATAAGCAATCGTGCTTTTTATTTAGCAGATGGCGCTTTTCCATGGAATACCGGTCAATGAGTTTTACGGGAAAAATTGCAAATAACGCCCCTCTGGAGTATGCACGGCCCTGCTGTGATGCGTTGACCCGCAATGTCCGGCTGTGGATTCTCATTGTGAGGCGCACGTGCCGCATCCGAAAAATGAGCCCTGTAGCATATTCGCATACCGAGTAAAAAAAAACGGAAATATTTTCATGAAGCAAGTGATCATCGTGCTGGGCATGCATAGAAGCGGTACCAGCGCCGTAACCCGGGGCCTTAAGGTTTTCGGCGTGGATGTGGGGAAAGATCTCCTTCCGCCCGCTGAAGATAATACAAAAGGATTCTGGGAGCATCGCGGCATCAATCAGCTCAATATGGAGCTTCTCGACCGGTTAGGGGTGATGTGGTCCTCGCTCCGCCCGGAACTGCTGGAGGATGCCGAGCACAGAGGCGCGGAGCAGCGAGAACTCCTGGATTCATATAAAGAAACGGCAAAGAACGTACTTGCGGAACATATACGCCAAAATACGATTTTCGGCTTCAAGGATCCACGGGTCTGCCGGCTGCTGCCCTTTTGGCAAGAGGTGTGCGCCGCACTCGACGTGCAGGATAAATACGTCATTTGTTTACGTCATCCCATGTCGGTCGCCGCTTCCCTGGAAAAGCGCAACGCATTCAGAAGGGCGCAAAGCTATGTGATGTGGATCGAGCATCTGCTCCCCGCAGTGGATTTGACCAAGGATAAACCCCGGGTCGTTGTGGATTACGACCTGCTTCTGCAAAATCCCGCCCGCGAGATAGAACGCATGGGCAAAGCCCTCGACCTCACCCCCCTGGAGGACGAGTTGGCCCTCTTCTCCAAGGATTTTCTCGACCCAGGCATGAACCATGCCGTCTACGGTCCGGAAGACCTTCAGGGAGACCCTGAAGCCGTTTACCCCCTCAAAGAATTTTATGAATCCATGCTTCAGGTCGCCCGGGACGCCCTTTCGCTTGATGATCGCAATTTTCAGCGCAGATGCAAGCGGTATGCGGCCAAGCTTCGCGAATACGGCCCCTTGCTCGAAGTGGCGGATGTCTATCAAGGGGCGAAGTACCATCAGGAAAATGAAACCATTCGCATTGTCGGCGAACGAGACAAGCATATTGAAGGCCTTGACAACCATATCAACGCCTTGGAGATAAACAACCATCGCTATCAAGAGCGCGTTGAGCAACTCGACGCCGCATTGGAGATGCGAAACGCGCAGATCAACGAACTCAACGCCCAAAAACTTCGAATACTTAACGAACGCGAGCAAATGGCCCTGCATCTGAATTGCCAGCTCGCGGCCGTTGAGCAGCTTGTGGACCAGATTCACGCCTCCACCTCATGGAGGATCACGGCGCCGCTCCGCTTCGCCGGTCGCCTGGCGCGCAATCCCAGGCAGGCGTTGAGCAACCCCAGGGAGCTGGTGTACGGAACCTTGCGCTTCGGCTATCACGCCATGCCCTTGCCGCACAAAGTCAAGCGCCCCATTGCGGATGGCTTGCGCAAAGGCCATTCCGGTCTGCGTCTCATGCGTTACATGATACGGGACAAGGGCGGCATGACGGCTCTGCTGCGTCTTGTCGCGCATTACTGGCGCGAAGAAGGCTGGCAAGGGCTGGCCAAACGTTTTACGATGGCCTTTCAGCGGGAATCTTTCAATTATTCGGACCTGGCCAGCGCCCTTCGCATCAGGGGAGCGGAAGTGCTGCGGCGCGCCCAGAGCGTGGACATCGTGATCTGCGTGCACAACGCTTTGGAAGATGTGCGGCGCTGTCTGAATTCCGTGCTGCAATACACGTACCCGCCTTACCGCCTGATTGTTGTGGACGACGGCAGCGCTGAGGAAACGCGGGAATTCCTGCGCGCGTTCATGGCCGGACAGCCGGGGCAACTCATCCGCAACGAAAAGGCCCTGGGCTACACCCACGCCGCAAACATCGGCATGCGCGCTTCCACTGCCCCTTTTGTGGTCTTGCTCAACAGCGACACCATTGTGTCATCGCGTTGGCTGGATCGCATGGTGCAGTGCATGGAAAGCGATCCGCAGATCGGGCTGGCCGGCCCGTTGAGCAATACGGCCAGTTGGCAGTCCGTGCCCGAAGTCTTTGGCCAGTGCGGCGAAGACTGGAACTGCAACGACCTGCCCCAGGGCTGGAGCGTCGACGACATGGCCGCTGCAGTGGCCGCGGTCTCCACCCGCAGCTATCCGGTTGTGGGCTTTCTCAACGGCTTTTGCATGATGCTGCGGCAAACGCTTTTTGAAAATGTGGGATATTTCGACGAAGAAACCTTTGTCGGCGGTTTTGGCGAGGAAAACGACTATTGCCTGCGCGTCGGCGCCGCAGGCTGGAAACTCGCGGTGGCGGACGACTGCTACATTTATCACGCCCAATCCAAAAGCTACTCCCACGAACGACGCAAGGAGCTGGTCGCGCGTTCGGACGCCGCGCTTATCGGCAAGCACAGCCAGCAGACCATCATCGATGCCTTGGACATAACCAAAGACCACCCGGTATTGCTGTGCATGCGCGCCCGGGCGGCCCTGTTCGAGGAGCGGGAGCGTTTGATCCGCCAATGTCACGAGCGTTTCCAGGGCAAAATCGTCCTGTTTCTGCTTTTCGCGGCCAATTCCGGAGGCGGCAGCAACATCATTTTGCGCGAGGCGCAGGCCCTGCGCCGCTGCGGCGTGGAAGTACACATAGCAAACCAGATAGACTTCAAAGATGTTTTCGAGCGCTTTCACCCGCATATCGATTTGCCCGTGATCTACTTCAACTCCCGGAACAATCTGCTGCACATCGCCGAACGCTACGACGCCGTGGTTTCCTCCTTGTTCCTCACCGTCGACTGGCTCACGCAATTGCAGCCCCGCGCCGAGGAGGGCACACTGCAATTGGGGTATTACGTGCAGGATTACGAGCCGCATTTCTTCGACAAAACCGACCCGCTGCATGTGCAGGCCCTTGAAAGCTACACCAAGGTGCGGCCCATGCACATCCTCACGAAAACACGCTGGAATCAAACGGAGCTTATGCGGCACACCCAGGTGGACGCCACACCTGTGGGGCCGAGTTACGATTGGGATCTGTTCTTCCCCACCCGCAACAAGCTGCATACCAGGCCGGTGGTGGTCACGGCCATGGTGCGCCCCAGCACGCCGCGGCGCAATCCGGCGTTGACCATGCGCGTGTTGCGCATACTCAAGGAACGCTACGAGGATCGAATCGATGTCGTCATCTTCGGCTGCCGGGACAATGACCCTGATTTTGCCGCCCTTGAAACCGATTTCGCGTTCACCTGCCATGGTGAACTGCCCCCCGGCCATGTGGCCGAGTTGCTTGACCGCAGCCATGTATTCCTGGATCTCTCCAGCTACCAGGCCATGGGGCTCACGGCCCTTGAGGCCATGGCCTGCGGCGTCGCCGTTGTGGGGCCGCAAAAAGGCGGCTTGGGAGAAATCATCACCCACGGGGTAAACGGTCTGCTCGTGGATACTGACAACGAACAGGCGTGCATAGACGCCGCCTCGCGTCTCATCGAGGATCAATGGTTTCGCGCCGACCTGCAAAAAGCGGCCATCGGCAGCGCTGTGCGCCATTATCCCGAACGGGCCGCCGCAAACATACTCAACGTCCTTTTCGGCAATGCGGAGACGGCATGAGCACCAACATCGATCCCAAACGCCCCTTGCGGGTGCATGTCCTGTATGAGACGAGCGACCGCAAAACCCCGCACGGCTGTAGCCACATCAGGCTGTTGCGCCCCTTGAGCCATCCAAGCCTTGCGGGGCGCATAGAGATGCAGGCGGACGTGGACCTGCCCAGCAACGCGGTCGATCTGCTCATTTTCGAACGCCTCTGGACCCGCGATTTCGATATCTTTTTCCTTGAAGACCTCTTGCAGCGCCTCTCGTGGCGCAATATCCCCTTCATCCACACCTTTGACGACAACATGCTGCTCGTTGACGAGCCTCCGTATTCCAACAGGGCGCTGTCATGGACACTCATGCGCAAAGCCGCGGGGCTCATCGTTTCCACCGCGCCTCTCGCGGATGCGGTGCGCCGCTTCAATCCAACAGTGGAGGTCGTGGGGAACCATCTGGATGAACGCCTCTTTCATGAAGCGGACAAAACGCCGCGCCCGGGCGCGGACGCGGGCAAGGTCGTTTTCGGCTATATGGGCACCTTCTCCCATTTGGAGGATTTGCTCATGATCATAGGCCCGCTGCGTCGCTTGCTCTATCGTCACGAGGGGCGCGCCGTGCTCGAGGTGGTGGGCGTGGCCGATCCGGAACTTGTGCGGGGGTTGTTTCCGGGACTCGATGTACGGGTGCGGCAAGTGCCCGACAATGAGGTGGATTATCCGGCCTTTGCCAAATGGATGCAGCGCGGGCTGCATTGGGACTTCGCCGTGGCCCCGCTACGGGACAACTCCTTTACCCGCTATAAATCCGATCTGAAAATCCTTGATTACGGCGTGCTGGGCATTCCCGGCATTTTCAGCGACATGCCGGTGTACAACGCCACCCTCGAGCACAACAAAACCGGACTTCTCGCCGCCAACGACGCCCCAAGCTGGGAGCAGGCCCTTGAACTCTTGATCAACGACGCACCCCTGCGGCAACGCCTGGGCGCCGAGGTGAAGAATTACGTGTGGAGCGAACGCATGCTGGAGCGGAACGCCGCCCACTGGGCGGACGCCATCGAAACCATCTACCGGGACTGGAAAAACGATCCGGCATAACTTACCTTCCCGCCGGTAACGTCCCTCCACAGCGCCCCTTTCTCCGATAAAATTGGAATTCCGGGGAGGAAACTTCTTTCAGGAGGTTTTCTCTTCGGAACTCCCTTTTCCAATTCTCAACCCGTGTTATGCATCATCAGGGGGCAACGTTGATGCCGCCGCTTTTTCACACGGTCCCACTCTCAACATTGCCTTTGCTGTTTGGCATTATCCCGCGTGACAGAACAACAGGCATTTTACGTCCATTGCAGCCTGAAATAGAGCAACCCGGCGTACAACATAGTAAAACTTCAGACGGCATGTTCATGAATATGTTGGTGCCGAAAAAATATTTGCCGCATGCTTGTCAACAATTTACAAAAAGGAGTAACGTGATAAGCATACGTATAATTTTTTAGAGCATCTCACGCTTGAAAAGCGCTAGATGCTCTTATGCATTTCCCT
>CAZFCK010000090.1:0-18165 GCA_964517355.1 uncultured Desulfovibrionaceae bacterium
TTCCAGGGAAATGCATAAGAGCATCTAGCGCTTTTCAAGCGTGAGATGCTCTAATTCCTCCAACAATGTGGAAAGCGGTGCCTTGCTCCGACACTGTGAGCAAAAAAACAATATTATCCATGACGCATTTGTGGAAAACGACGGTCCCGCTGCTGCGTGCCGGCGTGCTGATAAAAAAAGCGCCCCAGATCCTGTGCGGATCTGGGGCGCTTGCAACGTTCAATTTACGGTGAATCAGCCACCGATAAGCAGATGGTCGTCTTCGAGCACTTCAAGGAACTTGTCCGCCTTTTCCGGCTGGTCGGGCACGGTTATCTCGGCGTCCACATAGCGGCGGAAGCCTGTTCCCGCGGGGATGAGGCGCCCCACGATAACGTTTTCCTTGAGCCCCCGCAGATGGTCTTCCTTGCCCAAAAGCGACGCCTCCGTAAGCACCTTGGTGGTTTCCTGGAAGCTTGCCGCCGAGATGAAGGAATCCGTGGACAAGGAGGCCTGGGTGATGCCCAGAACCAACGGTTCCGCCTTTGCCGGTTCCTGGCCGAGTTCAACGATCCTTCTATTTTCGTCCATAAAGCGCGGCTTGTCCACTTGCTCCCCAACCAGGAAGCACGTCTCGCCCGGATCGAGGATGGTCACTTTCTTGAGCATCTGGCGCACAATGATTTCAATGTGCTTGTCGTTGATGTTAACCCCCTGGAAGCGATACACATCCTGAATTTCCTCAACAAGATAATTCGCGAGATGTTTCTCGCCCTTGATTTTGAGGATATCGTGCAGTTCAGGATAGCCCTCTGTCAGGGCTTCGCCCGCGGCCACGAAGTCGCCGTCATGCACTGTGATGTGCCGCCCCTTGGGGATCAGGTATTCTTTGCTGTCGCCCGTTTCAGGGGTGACGATAATCTTGCGTTTGCCCTTGGTCTCGTTGCCAAAGGTCACGACACCGTCGATTTCCGAGACAACAGCCATATCCTTGGGTTTCCGGACTTCGAAAAGTTCGGCGACCCGCGGCAAACCGCCGACGATGTCTTTTGTTTTCGAGGTTTCACGAGGTTTACGCGCGATAATGTCGCCCGCTTTGACCTCCTGGCCGTCGCGCACCATCAACAGGGCGCCCACAGGCAACTGGAACACGGCGGGCACCGTGGAGTTGGGGCGCTGCTTGGGTTTGCCCTTGGCGTCGATAATGGAGATGGAGGGTTTATAGTTGGTGGTCCTATATTCGATAATCGTCAGCGTGGAGCGGGATGTGGTCTCATCCACCTTCTCCTGATAAGTCTTGCCTTCCACGATATCGGTGAAGCGGACCACGCCGTCCACGTCCGAGACAAAGGGTTCGTTGAAAGGATCCCATTCAGCGATGAGCTGTCCCTTTTTGACCTGTTCCTCGGCTTTGACCAGCAGTTTGGCGCCGGTGGGCAACACGTATTTCTCGCGTTCACGCCCCTGTTCGTCCACGACGCCCACCTGGCCGCTCTTGCCCAGCACCAGGAAATGGCCTTCCTGGTTCTGCACCATTTTCACGCGGCTCATGGTGACGCGCCCCGCATGCTGCGTAACAATGCTCGAACGTTCGACTTCTTTGGAGGCCGTACCGCCGATGTGGAACGTACGCATGGTCAGCTGCGTGCCGGGCTCGCCAATGGACTGGGCGGCGATGATGCCCACGGTTTCACCGATATTCACCCTGTGCCCTCTGGCCAAATCGCGGCCATAGCACAGCGCGCACACGCCGTAACGGCTCTGGCACGTCAGCGCGGAGCGGATGGTGATGGAGTTCACGCCAACTTCATCGAGCTTTTTGGCATGTTCCTCGTCGATAATGGTGTTGGCGGGAATGATTTCCTCGCCGGATTCCGGATCATAGACCGGGAACAGCGTCACGCGGCCAAGAGCCCGTTCGGACAAGCGCGCTTTCACGTCGCCGGCCTTGATCAAATGCGATATCTCCAGGCCGTCGACGGTGCCGCAATCGATTTCCGACACGATGACATCCTGCACCACGTCCACCAGACGGCGAGTGAGATACCCGGAGTTCGCCGTTTTCAAGGCGGTGTCGGCGAGGCCTTTCCGCGCGCCGTGCGTGGAGGTGAAGTACTGCAACACGGAAAGCCCCTCGCGGAAACTCGAGGTGATGGGCGTTTCGATGATTTCACCCGAGGGCTTGGCCATGAGGCCGCGCATGCCCGCGAGCTGGCGCATCTGGTCCTGGTTGCCTCGAGACCCGGAGTTGGACATCATGAAAATGGAGTTGAAGCTCAGGTTGCTTTCTTCACGATCCGTTTTTTCGTCCTTGAGAATATCCTGCGAGATTTCACGCATCATATCTCGGGAAACGTCATTGGTGACTTTGGTCCAGACATCGACGACCTTGTTGTATTTTTCCGTGCGGGTAATGATGCCGTCGCGGTACTGGCGTTCGATGTCGTCGACCTCGGCGTGCGCCTTTTCCAGCAAATGCACCTTGGTGGTGGGGATTTGCAGGTCCTTGACGCCGATGGTCACGCCAGCCTGGGTTGCGAACTCGTAGCCCAGGTCTTTGAGCCTGTCGCACAAAATGACCGTGGCCTTTGTTCCGGCGCGGCGATAGACCTCGCCCACCAGGTTGGCGATGGTTTTTTTAGTCATAACCCGGTTGATCAGTTCAAAGGGCACCTTGTCGGGCAGCAACTGCCCCACAATGACCCGCCCGGGCGTGGAATCGACGATGCCGTCCTTCATGCGCACCTTTATGCGCGCGTGCAGGTCCACGCATTGAGCGTCGTAGGCCGCGATAACTTCCCATGGAGCGGTGAATATTTTGCCTTCGCCGCGCATGAACGAGCGCTCCACCGTCATGTAGTACAGTCCCAGAACGATATCCTGGGAAGGCACGATCACGGGCGTTCCGTTTGCGGGAGAGAGGATGTTGTTGCTGCTCATCATCAGCACGCGGCATTCCACCTGGGCCTCAACCGACAGGGGCACGTGCACGGCCATCTGGTCGCCGTCAAAGTCCGCGTTGTACGCCGCGCAGACAAGGGGGTGCAGCTGAATGGCCTTTCCTTCCACCAACGTGGGCTCAAAGGCCTGAATACCCAAGCGGTGCAGAGTCGGCGCGCGGTTGAGCAAAATGGGATATTCGCGCACCACCTCTTCCAGGATGTCCCAGACAACCAGTTCTTCGCGTTCAACCATCTTTTTGGCGCTCTTGATGGTGGAAGCCAGTTCTCTTTCCTCGAGTTTGGAATAGATGAAGGGCTTGAACAGCTCGAGCGCCATTTTTTTAGGCAGGCCGCACTGATGCAGTTTCAGTTTGGGGCCGACCACGATAACGGAGCGGCCCGAATAGTCCACGCGCTTGCCCAGCAGGTTTTGACGGAAACGCCCCTGCTTGCCTTTGATCATGTCGGAAAGCGACTTCAAGGGGCGGCCGCTGGTGCCGGTAATGGCGCGGCCGCGGCGGCCGTTGTCGAACAGGGCGTCCACGGACTCCTGGAGCATGCGCTTTTCATTGCGGATGATAATGTCGGGGGCGCCGAGTTCCAGCAATCTTTTGAGGCGGTTGTTGCGGTTGATCACGCGCCTGTAGAGATCGTTCAGATCGGACGTGGCGAAACGCCCCCCGTCGAGAGGCACCAAGGGGCGCAATTCAGGCGGAATAACCGGAATAACCTCGAGGATCATCCACTCCGGCTTGTTTCCGGACTCCAGAAAGGCCTCGACGATTTTAAGCCGTTTCGTGAGCTTCTTTTTCTTGGTCTGGGAGCGGGTGGCCTGAGATTCCTCACGCAGCTCCTGCTTGAGCTGTTCGAGCTCAAGTTCTTCGAGCAGGGAGCGGATGGCTTCCGCGCCCATGCCGACCTTGACCACTTCCTCGCCGTAATGGTCTATGACCTGGAGATACTGGTCTTCGGAAATGACCTGCAGTTTTTGCAGGGTTGTTTCGCCCGGATCAAGGACCACATAGGAATCGAAATAGAGCACCTTTTCCAGATCGGCCATGGTCATATCGAGCAACGTGCCGATTTTCGAAGGCAATGTCTTCAGAAACCAGATATGCGCCACGGGCGCCGCCAGCTCGATATGGCCCATGCGTTCACGCCGGACCTTGGAGGCGATGACCTCCACGCCGCATTTTTCACACACGATGCCGCGATGCTTCATGCGCTTGTACTTGCCGCAATTGCATTCGTAATCTTTTACCGGTCCGAAGATCTTGGCGCAAAAAAGGCCGTCGCGCTCCGGTTTGAAAGTACGGTAGTTGATGGTCTCAGGCTTTTTCACCTCGCCATAGGACCATTCCCTGATCTTTTCAGGAGCCGCAATGGAAATCTGAATGGCTTGCAGCGACTTGCTCGTTACGCCAGTGGCACTAGCCCCGCGAAAAGAGAAGAGATCGTCAAGCGTCATACGTTCTCACCCCGCATGTTGTCGGGTTTCGGGACGGGCACAAGCCCGCCCCGTTGAATGCTTCCGTCTATATGCAGATTCCGAGTCGATCATGAACGGGCGGCGTGGGCATGCCGCCGGCAATACGCTCATGATGCGCTTCACTGATACACGTCAGTGGAGCAGGCGATCTCACAACAAGATCACGCCGCGTCAGCGCTGCTTCGGACGCTGCTTTTTTTCTTCCTCGATCAGTGTCACATCCAGGCCCAGGGACATGAGTTCCTTGACCAGAACATTGAAGGACTCGGGGAGTCCGGCTTCGAGGAAGTTATCCCCTTTCACTATTTTCTCGTACATCTTCACGCGCCCGGTCACGTCGTCGGACTTGACCGTGAGGAATTCCTGCAACAAATGGGCTGCGCCATAGGCTTCCAGGGCCCAGACTTCCATTTCCCCGAGCCGCTGCCCGCCGAACTGAGCCTTGCCGCCAAGGGGCTGCTGCGTCACCAGGGAGTAAGGGCCGGTGGAGCGCGCATGGATCTTCTCATCAACAAGATGGTGCAGTTTGAGCATGTACATCACGCCCACGGTGACCCTGTTGTGGAACGGCACGCCCGTACGTCCGTCGAAGAGCACCGATTTTCCATCGTCGGGCAAGCCGGCCTTGACCAGCCAGTTCCAGATTTCTTCTTCCTCGGCGCCGTCGAAAACCGGAGTGCGGCAAGGAATGCCGGACTTGATGTTTTTGAGCGCGGTCTTCAAGGCATCGTCGTCCATTTCGGCGACAACGTCGTCGATTTCCTTGGAATTGAAGATCTCGCCGATTTCAGCGCGAACCTTGTCCATGCCCGCGCCTTTTTGGGCCATGCGGTTCAGCTGACGCCCAAGTTCGCGGGCGCCCCAACCGAGATGGGTCTCCATGATCTGTCCGATATTCATACGCGAAGGAACGCCCAGGGGGTTGAGCACGATGTCCACGGGCGTGCCGTCCGCGAAAAAGGGCATGTCCTCCTCCGGCAGGATGCAGGAGACGACACCCTTGTTACCATGGCGTCCGGCCATCTTGTCGCCCACGGACAGCTTGCGTTTCACCGCCACGTAGACCTTGACCATCTTGGTCACGCCCGGAGGCAGATCATCGCCTTCCGTAACCTTTTCGCGCTTCACCGTGTACATTTCTTCGATGAATTTGACCTGGGCGCTATAGCGGTCCAAGGCCAGCTGCACGTCGTCATTGGTCTCCCTGCTCTTGAAGAGCCCCACGAGTTTACGCAGGGGCAGGGTATCGAAAACCTCGCGCGTGAGCACATGGCCGATCTCAGCGAGCACCTGGCCCTTTTTCTTGCCTTGCACGTTGGCGGCCAGCTGCTTGTTTTCCACAAGAGGCCAGACAAGGTCACGGGTCTTTTCCGTCAACGCGTCGCGATGCAGACCCTCTTTACGGTCCAAACGCCCCAGTTCGAAGTCTTCGATGCTCTTGGTGCGTTCGTCCTTTTCGCCTTTGGGACGGTTGAAGACCTTCACGTCGATGACCGTGCCCTCGATTCCGGGCGGCACCTTGAGCGAGGTGTTCTTCACGTCGCGGGCCTTGTCGCCGAAGATGGCGCGCAGCAATTTTTCTTCCGGGGTCAATTGCGATTCGCCCTTGGGCGTGATCTTGCCCACCAGAATGTCCTCGGCCTTCACGCTGGCGCCGATGCGAATGATGCCGCTTTCGTCCAGATTGCGCAGCATGTCCTCACTGACGTTTGGAATATCGCGCGTCACTTCCTCGGGCCCGAGCTTGGTGTCGCGAGCGACCACTTCGAATTCCTCGATGTGCACCGACGTGAACACATCCTCTTTCACCACGCGCTCGGAAATGAGAATGGAGTCCTCGAAGTTGAAGCCGCACCAGGGCATGAACGCCACGAGCAGGTTTTTGCCCAGGGCCAGCTCGCCCTGGCTGATACCCGGGCCGTCGGCGAGCACTGCGCCCTTGCCGACGCGCTCCCCGGTATAGACCTGGGGTTTTTGTCCAAAACAGGAGTTCTGGTTGGATTTATGATATTTTTGCAACTCATAGGCGCGCACGCCGCCGATTTTGGGGTACTTCTCGTCGCTATCATAACGCATAATGACGGAATCGGCGTCTGCGTAGGCGACAACGCCTTCGGCCTCGGCCAACAAGCAGCTGCCGGAGTCGTGCGCGACGCGCAGTTCCATGCCGGTACCGACGATGGGCGCCTCGCAACGCAGCAACGGTACGGCCTGACGCTGCATGTTGGACCCCATGAGCGCGCGGTTCGCGTCGTCGTGTTCCAAAAACGGAATCAAGGCCGCGGAGATCGAGACCATCTGACTGGGCGAAATATCCATCAACGTGACTTCTTCACGGGGCGACATGAGCACGTCGCCGCGCACACGGCACGTGACAAGCGCGTTTGTGAAGCGTCCTTCTTCATCAAGGGGCGCGTTGGCCTGGGCGATGACGTGCTTGAACTCCTTGGAGGCGTCCAGATGCATCACCTTGTCAGTGACCTTGCCGTCTTCAACCACGCGATAAGGTGTTTCAATAAATCCGAAATCATTGACCTTAGCGAACGTGGTCAAGGAAACGATAAGGCCGATGTTCGGACCTTCAGGCGTTTCAATGGGGCAAATGCGGCCGTAGTGGCTGACGTGTACGTCGCGCACCTCAAATCCGGCGCGCTCCCGCGTCAAACCTCCGGGCCCCAGAGCGGACAAGCGGCGTTTATGCGTCACTTCACTCAAGGGATTGGTCTGGTCCATGAACTGCGAAAGCTGCGACGTGCCGAAAAACTCCTTGAGCACAGCCACCACGGGCTTGAAATTGATCAAGTCGTAAGGCATGAGCGTGGAGACTTCCTGCAGGCTCATACGCTCCTTGATAGCCCGCTCCATGCGCACCAGGCCGATACGATACTGGTTTTCCACCAGTTCCCCAACGGGGCGCACCCGGCGGTTTCCCAGATGGTCGATGTCGTCCGCGGGGCCATGGCTATCTTTGAGCCGCGTCAGATGCCTGATGGCCTTGAGAATGTCCTCGTCAGCAAGGGTGCGCTGATCCAAAGGCACTTCCACGTCCAGGCGACTGTTCAATTTATAGCGGCCGACCGGTGAAAGGTCGTAGTAATCGGCATTGCGGAACAGGTTCTCGAAAAATGTGGAGGCGATTTCCGCAGTGGGCGGAGAACTCGGGCGCAACCTGCGGTATATTTCTATCTGGGCCTGCTCCTGATCCTGCGTTTTATCGAGCATCAACGTGTCGCGCATGGAAGGCGAAACATCAGACCCCCGAGTATGCAGCACGCGAAGTTCGGAGATGTCGTTCTCCTGAAGCTGTTCTACGATGGCGGGGGCAAGCTCGTCCCCGGCCTCGGCGATGAGTTCGCCGGTCTCGGGATGCGCCATGTCCTGGGCAAGATACAACCCGTCGAGAACTTCGGGCGCAACTTCGATCCGTTCAATGCCCTTTTCGAAAAACAGACGCCAATGGCGCTTCGTGATGGGTTTGCCGGCCTGCACGATTACGTTGCCCTCGGCGTCGGCAACATCGGCAAAGGCGTTTTCCTTGCGGTAAAAGTCCTTGGAGAGCTTCCAGAAAACACGCTCGTCTTCCAGGACGAATTCTTCTGTATCGTAAAAATAATTCAGAATTTCCGCCTTGTTCATCCCCATGGCCTTGAAGAGGATGGTGCAAGGCATTTTGCGCCGCCGGTCTATGCGGACATAAAGAATGTCCTTGTGATCGAAATCGAAATCGAGCCATGATCCCCGCATGGGAATGATGCGGCAAGAATAAAGAACCTTGCGGCTGGAATGGGTCTTGCCGGAATCGTGTTCGAAAATAATGCCCGGCGAGCGCTGCAACTGGTTGACGATAACGCGCTCGGTACCGTTTATGATGAAGGTGCCTTTTTCGGTCATCAGCGGCAATGTGCCGAAATAAACCTTATCTTGCTCCTTGATGTCGTGAATTGTACGGTTCTGGCCTTCCTCGTCGACATCCCAGACAACGAGGCGGACCTTGATCCAGATCCGTGCCTCATAGGTGAGTCCTTTTGAAATGCATTCGGCGATGTCATATTCGGGTTCACCAATTTCATAACTCACATATTCGAGGCTTGCAGTCTTGTTGAAATCTTCTATTGGAAAGACCGAGCGAAAAACGGCCTCCAATCCCATATCGGGACGGCGGTTTTCCACATCCATCTGCAAAAATTGCTGATAGGATTCCACCTGCAAATCCAGCAGGTGGGGAATGGGCACGATGTTCTCCACTTTGCCAAAGTGCTTTGTGAGCTGGGCCATAGGCTCCTCTGCGTCGATGCGGTTCACCGGCGATGCGACGCGCCGGGTTTCGCAGGTCATGATCAAGGGGACCTGCGCATCCTAAAGATTATACCGTAAAACGTGCGCGCTGCCACCCTGTGGTTAAACGCGGAACTATCTACTCCCCGGAACAAAACGGACCGGCCATTCGTTCTTGCGGCATTTGCCGAGCAGCCCGACCGCGCTTGGCGCGACCGTGAACGTTACAATAACCTCGAGCGACAAAATGTCATGCATTATGCGCTCTCATTAAATAGCTGCAGCTGGGAAAAAAATGGACTGTACAACACGATACTCTGGTGAACTTCCGCTCCCAAGGGGTGCCGGCTTGCTTTTTGATGGCCATTTGTTAGAATCTGCCCTTGCGTGCCTGTTGCAATAGCTTGTGATCGGGAGAAAAAAATGTGGAGCAGGCGGATTTTCACAGGGTGACGCCACACATCGCTCCCTTACCTGCCGAGAAGTACACACTCATCGTACATCAATCGAGACCGTGATTCCAGCTGTCCCCAAAAGATAAACCGCAAAAGGAGAAGGCACTTCTCCCGTTGCGTGACTTGCATTGCGGGCGCGGCCGGACAGCTGGGCCGCGCCCCATATCTGCTAACAGCAAAGCTGCTATTTGACTTCGACTTCAGCGCCGGCTTCTTCAAGCTGCTTCTTGGCGTCTTCAGCTTCATCCTTGTTGACGCCTTCCTTGATGGCCTGGGGAGCTTCGTCCACCTTGGCTTTGGCCTCTTTCAGACCCAAACCGGTCAGGGCGCGCACCACTTTGATAACGGCGATCTTGTTGCCGCCGGCGGCTTTGAGCACAACGTCGAACTCGGTCTTTTCCTCTTCCTCGGCGGCAGCCTCGCCAGCGGCGGCGGGCATGGCGGCCATGGCGGCAACAGGAGCGGCGGCGGAAACACCGAACTTCTCTTCAAGTTCCTTGATGAACTCGGAAAGTTCAAGCACGGTCATGTTGGCGATAAAATCAACAACTTGCTCTTTGGTAATCTCGGACATGGATGTGTCTCCTTAAAAATGCACTTTGGCTTTGCGCAATGAAATTACGCTTCTTGTTCTTTCTTTTCCTTGATCGCTGTCAGCGCATACAGGAAATTGCGCTGCAAATTGGCGAACAAACAAACGAACTGGGTGGGCACGGCATTCATCGTGCCCAGGGCCTTGGCCAGCAACTCCGGACGGCCGGGGAGTCTGGACAACTCCTGCACGCCGCCCTCTTCGAGGTACTTGCCTTCAAGGCTACCGAAACGCAGAGAGAACTTTTTGTTTTCTTTGCCGTAGGCTACAAGCGCCTTGGCAGCCGCCACGGGATCCTCGACCCCAAAGGCCACGGCACAGTTCTCTTTGAGCTTGTCTTTGAGAACGTCGTGCCGCCCGTCGGTAAAAGCGATCCGCGCCAAAGTGTTCTTCACGACCTGGTAATGCACGCCAGCATCGCGCAGTTTCACTCTGAGCTGCGTCATTTCTTCTACCTTCAAGCCCTTGAAGTCGGTGACCACCGCGATGCTGGCGCTTTCCGCCGTCTTTTTCAAAGACTCGACGAGCGCGCTTTTTTCTGCTTTGTTCACGGTGTCACTCCTAACGCCTAGGGTTGCAAGGGAGAAGAAAAAAGCCAAAGCAAAGTCTCGGCAGGATATTAAGGCGGCATTACGCGGCCACCTGCTTTCTTCGACTCTTTTCTTCCTATCCGTCTATTCTTCGATCCGCCGCGTCAGCGATACAAAAAGCGGACGCAACAGCTAAGAATCTCAATAATTATACGGATTCCAAAAACTTACGTATCGTGGTGGTATCGATCTTGATGCCGGGTCCCATGGTCGTCGCCACGGCCAGGGCGCGCAGATACGTGCCTTTTGCCGAGGCGGGCTTCAAACGATTCACCGTTTCAATCAGGGCGCGCAAATTGCCCAGGATCTTTTCGGTACCGAACGAAACCTTGCCGAGGGGCGCGTGCAGCACACCGGCTTTGTCCACCTTGAATTCAACGCGGCCGGCCTTCATTTCGCGCACCGCGGGGCCGAGATCGAACGTCACCGTGCCGGTCTTGGCGTTGGGCATCAGACCGCGGGGGCCGAGAATACGGCCGATCTGGCCGACCTTGGCCATCATGTCCGGGGTGGCAATGGCCTTGTCGAAGTCCAGGAAGCCGTTTTTCACCTGCTCCACGAGATCTTCACCGCCAACGATATCAGCGCCGGCTTCCTTGGCTTCGGCTTCCTTGTCGCCTTTGCAGAACACGGCGACACGCACGGTTTTGCCCAAGCCGTGGGGTAAGGTCACGGCGCCACGGACCATCTGGTCCGAATATTTCGGCTCAACACCCAGATTCAAAGCCACGTCAACGGTCTCGTCAAAAGAGGCGTAGGAAGTCTGCAAGGCCAAACGAACGCCCTCCTCTATGGGGAAACGTTCGCTCAGATCCAGACCTTCTATGGCTTTGCGGTATTTTTTTCCATACTTAGGCATGATCACACTCCGCTATTTTACGATCTCGATGCCCATGCTCC
The DNA here is from genome assembly GCA_964517355.1 of uncultured Desulfovibrionaceae bacterium. Classification (GTDB taxonomy): domain Bacteria; phylum Desulfobacterota; class Desulfovibrionia; order Desulfovibrionales; family Desulfovibrionaceae; genus CAZFCK01. Next base: position 11,223 of record CAZFCK010000090.1, read on the forward strand.
GGGCAGTACCCATGATGGACTGCATGGCGGCATCAATATCTTTTGCCGTAAGATCCGGCATCTTGGTTTCGGCGATCTGCTTCACCTGCTCCAGAGTCACTTTCGCAACTTTGTTGCGGTTGGGCTCAGGAGATCCCTTGTCCACCTTGGCTGCCTTGAGCAACAAAATCGAGGCGGGAGGCGTTTTGGTGATAAAGGTGAAGGTGCGGTCGGCGAAGACCGTGATCTCCACGGGAATGATCATGCCTTTCTGGTCTGCGGTTTTGGAGTTGAAGGATTTGCAGAACTCCATGATGTTCAGACCGTGCTGCCCCAAGGCGGGGCCGACCGGCGGCGATGGATTGGCCGCTCCAGCCGGAATTTGCAGCTTGATTTTTGCCAATACTTTCTTGGCCACGGTGCACTCCTTGCGGCAAGGGCCCCCTTTTCAAGGGGCGCCGTATGATTGGTGATTGCCTCGTGCGGGCCGGATCAGCCCTTGGTGACTTGGACGAAATCCAACTCAACAGGAGTCTGCCGGCCGAAGATGGATACTTCCACCCGCAGCTTGCCTTTGTCGTAATTAACGTCGTCCACAACGCCATTGAATCCGCCGAAGGGGCCGTCAATGACACGGACTTCGTCGCCACGTTCAAAATTGAATTTGGGCCGCGGCTGTTCCTGCCGCTGCTCCATCATGCTGAGTATGCGTTGCGCTTCACTGTCGCGCATCGGTGTGGGCCTGTTACGCCCCCCAACGAATCCAGTCACCCTGGGAATGGACTGCACCAAATGCCATGCTTCATCATTCATGGCCATTTTAATCATCACATACCCAGGATAAAATTTCCGGGTGGAGGTTTTTTTCGCGCCTTTGACAAGTTCAATGACTTTTTCCGTCGGCACAACGATCTCTTCAATAAGATCCTTGGCCTGGCCGGTACGGATCATTTCACGGATGGTCTGCTCCACGCGGTGCTCAAAACCGGAAAAAACATGGAGAATATACCACCGGAACTTGATGGCGGAAGATTCTTCGCTCATATTGCCTCACACAGGCGCCTTCGACAAAGGCGCTGTAGGCTTAGGAGAGGATAAACGCCACGATCTTGGACAAGCCGAGATCGACGATCCATAAAAAGAGGGACATGACGATGGTCAGGACAACAACGGCGATACTGGTGCTGATCGTCTCTTTACGTGAAGGCCACGTAACTTTTTTCAGCTCGACCTTGGATTCTTCGAAGAACTCTTTGAGCTGATGCGCTTTTTCACCAATGCCGGCCTTTGGTTGCGCATGAACCTTTTTGTCCTGGGCTTTTGCAGCGCTTTTCTTGCCGGACCCCTTGACATCCGCAGCCTTTGCATTTGCGGCCTTGTTGACCTGCGAATGCTTTTGTGCTGCGGACTCCGCACTCTTGGTAGCGCTTTCAGCCTCTTGCGACTGGGCTTTATTCTTCGCCATTGCCTTCATCTATCGTTTAGAAATTATATTGGCAGGCCAGGAGGGATTCGAACCCCCAACATCCGGTTTTGGAGACCGGCGCTCTAGCCGTTAGAGCTACTGGCCTGCACTCGAAGGCACCTACGTCTACTTGGTTTCCCGATGCACTGTGTGCTTCTTATCCCAAGGGCAATATTTCTTTACCTCTAGACGTCCAGTGGTGTTCTTCTTATTTTTGGTGCTCACGTAATTGCGCCGTTTGCATTCGGTGCATGCAAGCTGGATATTGATGCGCATGGCTGATTACTCCAATATCTCGGAGACCACGCCGGCGCCCACGGTGCGGCCGCCTTCGCGGATGGCGAAACGCAGGCCCTGCTCCATGGCGATGGGCACGATCAGCTCGACGGTAAAAGTTGCGTTGTCGCCGGGCATGACCATTTCCACGCCCTCTTCCAAGGCGATGATGCCGGTCACATCCGTGGTGCGCAGGTAAAACTGCGGACGATACCCCGTGAAGAAGGGAGTATGACGGCCGCCTTCCTCTTTGGAGAGCACGTACACTTCAGCCTTGAACTTTCTATGGGGCGTGATGGACTTGGGAGCGGCGAGCACCTGACCGCGTTCCACTTCCTCACGCTTGACGCCGCGCAGAAGCACGCCCACGTTGTCGCCGGCCTGCCCCTGATCGAGAATCTTGCGGAACATTTCAACGCCGGTGCAGGTGGTCTTGGTGGTTTCTTTCACGCCCACGATCTCGACTTCCTCGCCGACCTTGATCACGCCGCGCTCAACACGACCGGTAACGACGGTGCCGCGGCCGGAGATGGAGAACACGTCTTCAATGGGCATCAGGAAGGGCTTGTCGATATCGCGCTGCGGCTCGGGAATATAGTCGTCGCAGGCATCCATCAGCTCAAAAATGCACTTGGCCGCGTCTTCGTCCGTGCTGTCGGCTTCCAGAGCCTTGAGGGCCGAGCCCTGCACGACGGGGATGTCATCGCCCGGAAAGCCGTACTTGGAGAGCAGCTCGCGCACTTCGAGCTCCACCAGTTCCAGCAGCTCGGGATCGTCAACCAGATCGACCTTGTTCAGGAAGACGACCAGGCTGGGAACGCCGACCTGACGCGCGAGCAGGATGTGCTCACGGGTCTGGGGCATGGGGCCGTCGGTGGCGGCCACGACGAGAATGGCGCCGTCCATCTGCGCCGCGCCGGTGATCATGTTTTTGATGTAGTCGGCGTGGCCGGGGCAGTCCACGTGCGCGTAATGGCGCTTATTGGTCTGATATTCGACGTGGGCCGTGGCGATGGTGATGCCGCGTTCCTTTTCCTCGGGGGCCTTGTCGATCTCGTCGAAGGCCACATAGCTGCCGCCGCCCTTCATGGACATCATCTTGGTGATAGCCGCAGTCAGGGTGGTTTTGCCGTGGTCGATATGGCCGATGGTGCCTATGTTGACATGCGGCTTGCTGCGCTCGAATTTTGCCTTACCCATGATCTCATTACCCCCTATGGATGGTAATATGCTCTTAAGGTTAAAATATTACTGGAGCCCACGATCGGATTTGAACCGATGACCTCATCCTTACCAAGGATGTGCTCTGCCGACTGAGCTACGTGGGCTTTATCCGTGAGGCCGCTTTTCTTTCGAAAGCGTTAAGACCGGGGCTGGCAAGCGGGTAACCCGTGGAGCGGGAAACGGGACTCGAACCCGCAACCCTCAGCTTGGAAGGCTGATGCTCTAGCCAATTGAGCTATTCCCGCCTCTTTATTTCAGCGCAGCCGTAGTCCGGCGACAGCTTCCGTCTCCTACAGCCTATTTACCTACTGGTGGAGGGGGGAGGATTTGAACCTCCGAAGGCTTACGCCGACAGATTTACAGTCTGTTCCCTTTGGCCACTCGGGAACCCCTCCACTTCTGGAGCTGGCGATGGGACTTGAACCCGCAACCTGCTGATTACAAGTCAGCTGCTCTACCATTGAGCTACGCCAGCAAAAAATCGAATTCGCCTTGTTATATGCACTTGTGCGCCTTGTCAAGGAGAAATTTTCTTTTTTCTCAAACTCGCTCTTGTTTTGCAGCCTCACCTTCACTCCGCCTCTTCGAGACGGGGCTTCAGGCGCCCATCCGCCTGCGCGCATCCACATGCGGCCCGGAACTTTATTCGTTCCTTCGCCACCTGCGCAGAATTTTGTTCTTTAGCCCCCTTCATTTCATTTGTCCAGCATTAATTTCAATTTTTTTTTTACGCGAACCTTTTTTTTTCCCCGCTCCTTTGTTCTTTATTTTTCTTCAGGTTCATGGCATCTAGTCCGAATTATGCGGACACTAACGTTACGGCGCGTGCATCTCCCTTTTTTTCTTCTCTTTCCCTTATTCGCGGCCTTGGGTTTCTGTCTGTTGGCCCTCGCTCCGGACAGCTTCGGCAGAGTCGTCACGCACGATCTTTACGCCAAGGTATGCGCAGGCATACTCGACATCATCAGCCCCAGCCTGCAGGTCTTCAGCCAGGGCGCGGTGTTGTACGGCCAGAATCGCCCCGTGGTGTTCGTCTCGCAGGAATGCGACGGACTTGAAAGCATTATTCTGCTCTGCTCCGCCCTAGCCGCCTTCGCGCCGTCCCTGCGCGGCCTTGGCGCCGCCTTTCTCGGCGCCATCTTGCTTTTTTTCTGCAACGTCATCCGCATCATGGTGCTTTTCCACCTTTTTCGTTACGACAACGCCTTGGCCGAGGCTGTCCATCTTTACGCTGGACCTGTTTTCACCATTTTTCCAGGCCTTCTTTTCTTTCTTTGGGTCGCCCCCCGCATACATCGAACACCATCGACATCATGAGCACTCGTTTACGTTTCAGCGGATCATTACCGCGTTTCGCCCTCACGCTCCTGCTATCGTATTCTCTTCTTTTCGGATTGTTGCTTTATTTCGGCGAGGCGTATTGCCGACTGCTGCAACCGTTCTTCGCATTCCAGGCCGATCTTTTCGCCCCGCCCGACAGCGAGTTGACCTTTTCCTGCGCATCCGCGCAGAAACTCGGTCCTGAGCTGCGGTACGAAATCTTCTACCCCCGCATGACACCCGACGGCGAAACAGGCCTACGCAAGCTGATGGGCGGCGTGAAACTATTGCCGCTCATGCAGAACATAGCGGTTCTTGCCGCGATCATTCTGGCCTGGCCCGGCCTCGGCTATAAAAAACGCGTTTTTTTGTTTGTCTTGAGCCTCTGCGTCATGCATACCGTCTACGTATTCGACGCCCCTCTCGTTTTCATGTGCGATCCTTTGCCGGCCGCGGACGTGCGCGAACATTTTTTGCATCTCTGGAAATCCTTTTCAGAAAACGGAGGGCGCATAGTGCTCATTATCGGCGTATACGCGCTTTTTTTCGTTCTCCTCTTGCGTAATACGCAGCACAACAACCACCAAAAGTAATGCATGACATCGTGGAATCCGGCGTGCCGCGCAATGAACGGCGGATCGTTTTTCGGGAAATATATCAGAAGTACGACTTTCGGACTTAAAGAAAAAAAGAATAAAGTCGCGGGCTTTCGTGCCCGCAGGACGACCAGGGGAGGCCCCTGGACGCCGGAAAACGGATAATTTCTATTCTTGTTTTTTTTCAACAAATATACGATGTTACAGCATGCGTCCTGCTCAGAACGTCGAGTCGGAAAAACTTTCCCCGCCGCGCCTTGTCCCGGCGTGGAGATGTCCTTAACAGTAATTCCCTTACTTGAGCCTGCCTTATGCCCATGATCGATAGACTGCTCGACTTTTACAAGGCCCTTTTCGAAGAGCGCGATCCCGCAAAACTGCAGCGTTTATTTCTCGAAGCCATGCTCGTGACGCAGCACGTGGAGCGCGGTTCGCTCTGGGTCAAGAAAAACAACGCCTACTGCTGCGTTGAGGCCATGGGGTCGCAAAGCGACAGGATTCTGGGCTTGAGCATTCCCGCAACCCAAACCAGCGTGGTGGGCTGGGTGATCGAGCATGGTGAAATGGCCATCGCCGAAGCCGGCAAGGACAGCCGTCATTTCTCCGCCGTTGAAGACATGGTGGATAAGAAATCCACGCTCATTCTCTGTCTGCCGCTCATCCTGCGCAGCGGAGAAGTATACGGCGCAGTGGAGATCATCGACACCTCGGCCAAAGGCGACAGGCTCAATCTCGACCCGGAGTACCTGAAACTGCTGCAGGCGCAAGTGGCCATCGACGGCATCCTGCTTTCCAACTCTCTGGATTTTTCCTTCCAGGAGCGGGAAAACATCGCGCTCATGCACGCGCTCAAAGGCATGCGCGGCGAGGGCGCCATCATTGGCCACAGCCGGGCCCTGCTAGATGTACTGCAGTTGACCCAGGACTATGCGCGCACCGACTTCCCGGTGCTGATCACCGGCGAAAGCGGTACGGGCAAGGAGCTCTTCGCCCACGAGATACACCGCCTTTCCCACCGCAACGAGCAGCCTTTTCTGGTGCAGAACTGCAGCGCCATTCCCGAAACACTGCTGGAAAGCGAACTCTTCGGGTATAAGAAGGGCGCTTTCACGGGGGCGCATCACGATAAGGCCGGTCTTTTCGAGGCGGCCAACGGAGGCACCATTTTTCTGGATGAAATCGGCGACATGCCCATGACCCTCCAGGCGCGCATTTTGCGCGTTTTGCAAAATCAGGAGGTCAAGGCCCTTGGCGCCACCAAGAGCATCACCGTGGACGTGCGTATTCTCTCGGCCACAAACAGGGATCTGCGTCAGGCCATCAATGACGGAGACTTCCGCGAAGACCTCTTCTACCGGTTGAACGTGCTTCCACTGCACCTGCCACCGTTGCGGGAGCGCAATGAAGACATCCCCCTGCTCCTGCGCTATTTCCTTGCGCGCGAAGCCCAAACCATGGGGCAATCCACGCGCAACCTCACGCCCAGAGCCCTGAAGCGCCTCACACAGCACCCCTGGCGCGGCAATGTGCGGGAAATGGAAAATTTCGTGAAATATCTCCTCACCACCACGGACAGCCCCACCCTGGACGTGGAGGATCTGCCGTTGCATCTTTTGGAACAGGACGGCCACGCCCAGACACGGGCCGACGCTCCTCAAGAACCGGAAACGCGAACGGACCAGGCTCCCGCCCTGGATTCCTACACCTGGGAGGAATTGGAGCGCGCCTACATCTTGTCGCTCATGGAGCGCACCCGCTGGAACATCACCAAAGCGGCCACGCTCTCCGGAATCAACCGCTCCACTTTTGATTCCCGCATGCGCAAACTCGGCCTCCGCAAGTCCTGACCCCGGCAGGGGGGAACGCCCCCTGGACCCACGAATGTCATGTACGGGAACCATTTATTATAAAAAGAAAATGCGAGAGGGGAAACCCTTTGTTAGCGGCAGCCGTTAGGCGCGGTCGTATCGCGCCTTAGGGATGAAGATAGCAGAGCTGGTTTCCCCCCGGAAGTTTTCATAAATTAATCTAGAGCATCTCACACTTGAAAAGCGCTAGATGCTCTTATGCATTTCCCTGGAAC
>CAZFCK010000091.1:0-18052 GCA_964517355.1 uncultured Desulfovibrionaceae bacterium
TTCCAGGGAAATGCATAAGAGCATCTAGCGCTTTTCAAGTGTGAGATGCTCTAAACTTTGTCGCCAGACAAGTGTACTTGTAAAACATTGAATTTATAGGTATTTCAGCCAAAAGTCTTTGGAAGGGGGGGCCGGGGGGAGAACCTTTCTCCAGAAAGGTTTCCCCCCGGAAAAACCTAACAAGTCTTTAATCAGTGCTTCCTTAAGGAATGGCCGGTTATTGTTCGGCTTTTTTCTTGGCGCCGCGAAGCATATGCCGTTTATTCGCGGAAAGTTCCACCTTGCGCAGGCGCAAATTCGCGGGTGTGGCTTCGACCAATTCGTCCTCGCGGATAAAATGCACCGCCTGCTCCAGGGTCATGGGCAGCACCGGGGAGAGGATCACGTTTTCGTCCTTGCCCGAGGCGCGCATGTTGGTGAGTTTCTTCTCTTTGCAGGGGTTCACGTCCAGATCGTTTTCGCGGTTGTGCTCGCCCACGATCATGCCTTCATACACCTGTACACCCGGCGTGATAAACAAGCGCCCTCTGGGTTCGAGGTTGAACAAGGCATAGGCCACGCCCTGGCCGGAGCGGTCCGCGACCATGGAGCCGGTAAAACGTGTGGGGAAGTCGCCACGGTAGTCCTCGTATCCGGCAAAAGAGGAGTTCATGATGCCGGTGCCCTTGGTGTCGGTCATAAATTCGTCGCGATAGCCGATGAGCCCGCGTGACGGTATGGAGAACTCCAGCCGCACGCGCCCCGACCCTTTGTTGGCCATGTTGATCATGCGCCCCTTGCGTAGCGAGAGCTTCTCCGTGACCACCCCCATAAAGGCCTCTTCACAGTCGATAAAGACATGCTCCATGGGCTCCTGGCGCTTGCCGTCCTTTTGCTTGAAAATAACTTCGGGCCGCCCCACGCAGAGTTCGTACCCTTCGCGCCGCAAGGTTTCGATCAGGATGCAAAGCTGAAACTCGCCGCGTCCGCTCACCACCAGCCCGTCGCGGTTCTGGGCTTCCTCCACCCGCAGGGAGACATTTTTCAAGGCCTCCTTGTAGAGCCGCTCGCGCAGTTTGCTTGATTGGACAAACGTCCCTTCTCTGCCGCTCAGGGGCGAGGTGTTGGGCATGAACAGCATGGATACGGTGGGCTCGTCCACGCGGATGCGCGGAAAGGCCTTGGGCGCTTCGGCAGTGCAGATGGTGTCGCCGATGGTCACTGCCTCCAGTCCGGAAAGGACCACGATATCTCCCGAGGTCGCCTCTTCAACAGGCACAAGCTGCGGACCCGCGTAGCCTTGGAGCCGCGTCACCTTGAGCGGCTTGACTTTGCCCTGCTCGTCGATACGCACCAAACTTTGATTCGAGTGCACCTTTCCGGCGCCTACCCGGCCGATGGCCAGCCTGCCCAGATAATCGCTGTAGCCCAGGTCGGCCACCAGCATGCGGAAGGGCTCTTCGGGATCGAATTGCGGCGCGGGCAGCTGCTCCACGATGGCGTCCATCAAAGGCTTCAAATCCTTGCCCGGAGTGTCCAGACTGGTCTGGGCGACCCCTTCGCGGGCAATGGCGTAGAACAACGGGAACTCCAACTGCTCCTCATCGGCGTCCAGGTCGATGAACAGGTCGTAAATCTCGTTGAGCACCTCATCGGGGCGCGCGTCTTTGCGGTCGATCTTGTTGATGACAACAATGACCTTGAGCCCGGCCTCAAAGGTCTTTTTCAGGACAAACCGGGTTTGCGGCAAGGGGCCTTCCGAGGCGTCCACCAGCAGCAAGGCGCCGTCCGCCATGGAAAGGGAGCGCTCCACCTCGCCGCCGAAATCGGCGTGGCCCGGGGTGTCGATAATGTTCACCTTGACGCCATTCCACATCACGGAGCAGTTTTTCGCCGCAATGGTGATGCCTCGCTCGCGCTCCAACTCCATATTGTCCATGACACGATTGACTTCCTGTCCTTCGCGAAAAACGCCGCTTAGGCGAAACATGGCGTCCACAAGCGTTGTTTTGCCGTGATCGACGTGGGCAATTATAGCAACATTACGAATCAATTCATTATTCAGCCTGGATTCGGGCATGGAACGAAACTCCGTGAAGCCCCGGCCCAGCGGCGCGGGGGCGTAGTGTCTTCATGTACTCAAGAGGATATTTTTGCGGAAAGGCGTCCGACCGGCGTTAATGTCGCCATGTTCGTACGCGGGTCACCGGCTGACCGGCTCAAGATAAAAGCTCCCATCGACGCGGAAAACAACATGGAAAACAATTGAGGATACATTTACCGCACCAAGCCATGAGAACAATCCAAAGGAAACCCCTGTTGCCTGGAAAGCGCTGGCCGGCATATGAAGCGGCAGTGCGGGCCGCTTTGCGGCAAAACGGCAACGGCCTCCAGCGGCGCGCCCTCGAATGATGCCCATCATGATACGGCATTTCTCATATATGGAGCCCGAAGGAAAATACTACTCCACCCCCCAGGCGTGGGGCGCGTTCCTCATGCGCCTCAAGCATAGCGGCGGCGAAGCCGGAGCTTTTCCCCCGGTACTCCTTTGCGTATTGTTCCGCGTTGCGGGGCTGGGGAATTGCGCGCTTAAGCAAAAGAACGCGCAAACAGGTCGGCAATGGCTTTTTTGCCGTTGTCTTCAAGAAACCGCGTCCCGGTGCCGGTGAAATGATTGCTCGTAATTACCGGAGCGTCGTCTTGCGTCCAGCCGGCTTCTTCGCTCCAGCGGAACCAGGCGTTTTTCTTTTGTCCGAAAACATACAAAGGCTTGTTGCATATTTTTGCGAACTCGGCGCCCCATCCGGTGCCGCCCTTGACCGTGCCGTCCTCTTCAATGACGCCAACAACGAAGATTTCGTGTCCGCTGTCAATCTGATACATGATGGTCTGCAAGACCATGCGCATGAACGGCGCATTGGTGAAGGTCCTGTGGAGCAGATTGGAAACATAGGCCAGGCTGACATCTTTTCTGGAAAGCTCTTCAGGGGTCAATGTACGCAAGCCGCGAGTGCGGACGGCCTTGTGCCCCTCAAAAGTGAAGTTGACTTCATTGACGCCGAATTTTTCGGCCATCTCTCCGAAAAAGGCTTCGGCGCCGTTGGCCGCGCCACTGAAAAGAGTATATTCCGCAGGATGAGACATATGAAAACTCCTTACTATCGCTTAAAAAAGTACGAGATACCCCAATAGAGGCCGCACGATTGCCGTGCAATCAACAAAACACGTTATACAGCGTTTTTCGCCGGGGAACAACGCCGTTTAAAAAATTGCCATGAATACGGGGAATGTTCTTGAAACGCCATGAATGCACCGCCCCGCCATACCAAGCGGGGCACGAGGTGCGAAGGGCTTCGTAGCCAAAAGCTTCGCAAATGGCAAGAAAAAAGTCCTTGATCGAAAACCGCGATGTACGATAGCGCGGCTCGCGTCTTTGCCCAGCTCCCCGGCATGAAAAACAAATGAAAACGTTCCGCCTTGGCGCCCCCTGGAGGATATACAACCTAACCATTTAAAATATAAGCGATAGAAATGTTGATGGAGGCTACTTGATTTTCTCACTGTGTATCACGCGACATATATAATGAAGAAACGCGGTGAGTTCTAAGAAGCGCCCCCCAATTCCATTGCGCCAATTTCTTGGGGCGTGACAAGAAAAACCCATGTGCAGCTTGACAAGCTCTTTGCCATGTGCCAATCTTTTTGTTTCCAAAGATTAATCCATAGGAGGACCCTATGTTTTCTCAGCCCAAAAATGCCACTCTCGGTGTAGTGGTTGAAAACGACGGTGTTTTTGTTAACGGCGTCAAATGCGAACCCGTGATCGACAAGTGCGAAGGTTGCGGCCGGATCAAGGAACACGACGGCGGGAAATTCTGCGCCAGCTATCCCATTCCGGAAAAGAAGTGGCACCTTGGCGCTTGCAATTTCGCCACCCATGTGCGCGCCGAACTGGACAAGGGCGGCAAGGTCAAGATCAACCCCCTCAAGGCATCCAAGCGCGCCGCAAAGGGACGTTAACCTTTTTTTTCGGGCCGTTCCCACCGGAATGCCCCGTGGCGCCTCTCATCGCGCAGCGATACGGCGCACATTGTTCATGTCAGGGCCCGGCCGTGTTGGCAGGGCCCTTTTTGCGCTGCCTTTTTTCGTCCTCCAGCAAGGAGCCTGCCTCTTATGACGCCTCTTCTCCAAGCCATCTTCGAACATCTTGACACCGCCCGGGAAACCGTCATCGATCTTCAGGAGCACATGGTGGCGCTTCCCGCCCTCGGACCGGAAAATTGCGAAGGCGAATGCCTGGGCGAGTTGCCGAAAGCCACTTTTCTGGCCAATTATCTCAAAGAACACGGTCTGCCCGATCCTGAATGGATCAAGGCCCCGGACGCGCGCGTCACCTGCGGTTTCCGCCCCAGCCTGGCATGCGTGCTGCCCGGAGAGGATACGTCCCGCACGTTCTGGATCATCGGGCACATAGACGTGGTGCCTCCCGGAGACCTCTCTCTCTGGGATTCGGACCCCTGGACATTGCGCGTGGAGGACGACCGCCTCATCGGCCGCGGCGTGGAGGACAACCATCATGGTGTCGTTTCCGGCCTGCTGCTGGTCAAGGCCCTGGTCGAAAAGGACATAACTCCGCCCATGAACATCGGACTGCTGTTCGTGGCGGACGAGGAATGCGGCAGCGGCTTTGGTCTTGATTACGTTTTGGAGAACCGCGCCGACCTTTTCGGCAAGAACGACCTTTTTGTGGTGCCCGACTTCGGCAACAAAGAGTCCACCCTGTTGGAAGTGGCAGAAAAATCGATGCTCTGGGTCAAAATTACGGTCAAGGGTAAGCAATGCCACGCCTCCAGCCCGGAAAAGGGGTTGAACACCCTGCGCGCCGCCGCCAAATTCATCGTGGCCCTTGAGGAGCTGTACCGGGATTTTCCGGATGCGGACGCTCTTTTCAGCCCGCCCCATTCCACGTTCGAACCCACGAGAAAAGACGCCAACGTGCCGAACGTGAACACCGTTCCCGGACAGGACGTTTTTTATATGGACTGCCGCATTCTGCCCCAATACGACGTGCAGACCATTTTAGCGCGCATTATGGAACTGGGGCGCGACATAGAGGAAACCACCGGCGCACGGATAGCCTACGAGACTGTGCAATACGCCCAGGCGGCTCCGCCCACCCCTGTGGACAGCGAAGTGGTCCGCCGGCTGCTTGCCGCCATCCGCAAGGTTCACGGCGCCCAGGGCGTGCCCTCGGGCATAGGCGGGGCCACCGTGGCGGCCTTCCTGCGCCGCAAAGGCTTTCCCGCGGTGGTGTGGTCAACCTGCGTGAGCAACGCGCACCAACCCAATGAACACGCATACATCTCCGATCAAATCGGCGATGCCAAAGTCTATGCCTGCGCCGTGTTCGAACGGCCGTAACAGGCGATGCGGAGCAATCAGCACATGCGCGAGCCGCTTCCCGAAACCTTGGACCTCATCGTGGTGGGCGCCGGTCACGCCGGATGCGAGGCGGCCATGGCCGCCGCCCGGCTCGGCCTGAAAACCCTGCTGCTGACCATCAACGTCGACCGCATCGGCCATCTTTCCTGCAACCCGGCCATCGGCGGCCTGGCCAAAGGACATCTGGTCAAGGAGATCGACGCGCTCGGCGGCATGATGGGGCTCTGGGCGGACGCCGCGGGCATCCAGTTCCGCCGCCTCAACACCCGCAAAGGACCGGCCGTGCGCGCCACGCGCGCGCAAATCGACCGCGACGCCTATCTCCTGGTGGTGCGTCGCGATGTTTTCGCCCAACACAACCTCTGGGTGCGGCAAGATACCGCCGCGAGCCTCGACATCCGCGAAGGGCGCGTGCATGGCGTCGTCACCGCGCTCAAACAGCGCTTCCCGGCCAAGGCCGTGCTCTTGACCACGGGAACGTTCATGCGCGGGGTCATCCATGTGGGGCTGGAGAACTTTCCCTCCGGAAGACTGGGCGATCCGCCCAGCACGACCCTGTCCCAAAGCCTGCTCGACGCGGGCATCTCCCTGGGCAGGCTGAAAACAGGCACCACGCCGCGCCTGCTCAAGGAAAGCATCGATTTTTCCAAGATGGAAGAGCAGCCAGGCGACATGCCGCCTCCGCCCTTCAGTTTCCGCAACTCCTCCGTCCCCCTGCCGCAGGTGCCGTGCCATATCACACACACCAACGAGCGCACCCACGAGGCCATCCGCGCCGGTTTCGACCGCTCCCCCATGTTTACCGGCGTGATCACCGGCGTTGGAGCGCGCTATTGCCCCTCCATTGAAGACAAGGTGGCGCGCTTCCCTGAAAAGGAACGCCACCAGATTTTTGTGGAGCCCGAAGGGCTGGAGAGCCCGGAAGTCTACCCCAACGGCATTCCCACAAGCCTGCCCCTGGACGTGCAAAAGAACATGCTGGCCACCATTCCCGGGCTGGAAAACGCCCAGATCGTGCGCCCGGGCTATGCCATTGAGTACGACTACGCCCCCCCGACGCAATTGCTGCCCACGCTGGAAACAAAAGCGGTTCGCGGGTTGTACCTCGCAGGCCAGATCAACGGCACCTCCGGGTACGAGGAAGCCGCGGCCCAGGGCTTTTGGGCGGCCTGCAACGTATTCTGCGCGCAACAGGGGCGCGAACCGTTTCTCCCGCGGCGCGATCAGGCCTACATGGCAGTGCTGGTGGACGATCTCGTGACCAAGGGAACCAACGAACCATACCGCATGTTCACCTCCAGGGCGGAATACCGTTTGCTGCTGCGCGAGGACAACGCCGATTCCAGGCTGACCCCTTTGGGGCGGGAGCTCGGGCTCGTGGATGATGGACACTGGGGGCTGTACCAAACAAAAAGCCGCTCCCTGGAGGAGCTGGTACACGGCCTGGAACGTATCCGCGTGAAGCCGGACGCCCAGGCGCGCGGGGTTCTGGACCCTCTGGGCGAAAGCCTGCCCGGGCACGCCGTGTCCCTGGCCGAACTGTTGCGGCGCCCCACCCTGCAAATCCGCCAGTTGACGCCCTTTTGGCCCGAGCTGGCCTCTTTTCCCGAAAACGTGCTGCAGGAAGCGCAGACAAACTGCAAGTACGCCGGCTACCTCGAACGCGAAGCCGAACGTGTGGAACGCTCGCGCAGACTTGAGCACACCCTGCTTCCCCCGGAAATGGACTATGCAGCGATAGCCGGTCTGACCCGTGAGGTGCGGGAAAAACTCCAGAAAATCCGCCCCTGCAATTTGGGGCAGGCCGGACGCATCTCTGGGGTTACGCCCGCGGCCCTTTCCTGCCTGGAAGTACACCTGAAAAAAATGGGAAAACTCTAGAGCATCTCACGCTTGAAAAGCGCTAGATGCTCTTATGCATTTCCCTGGAACAATTGGAAATTGTTTCAGGGGAGAGCCTTGTTTCAAGGCGAAAATGCGCTAACCGGTTTTTCCTCATTATCCATCTTCCGGGGGAGAAACCCCGCCATCAAGGATTCTCCCCCCCTCAGGGATTCCCCCATCGCGTGCCTTGTCCGAAAAACGGGCAACAATCTGGAAACAAACCCCGGCCAACAGGTTGCATTCCTTGCCAGTTACGGTAGATACTCAGTTCAGGAAGCTGGACAATGAAAGGGGGGGGAATGTCCGCTTCTTTGCAATGACCGCACACGTGACCGATGATTGCCGTGGCATTCCGCGCAACCTCTGCGACAGCGAACCGTTGAGGCATACAACGTGCATGTACTCCATAAAACGCCGCAGGCGTCAACACCATGACATATTGCCCCATAACGGTTGCATTTTTATCGCTCCAGGCCGTTGAACACAACAATCCCATGCGTATACTTTTCAGCGATAGCATATACGACTTCCAGGTTGCGAGTTATGACCGTAGCTATTTGGAAAGCGTTAAAAAGGGTTTCGGTTCCCTCGGAGTGGACCTGGATACCCTTATGTACCTGGGCATTGTCGTGCTTGCCGCCATCGCCCTTTATCTCGCCGGCAAAGCCTACAATTCACTGAAGTCCCGGCTGCGCAGAGGCGATTTCCCCGCATACTGGATCGTCAGACGCCCTGAAATCCAGTGTATTCTGCAACAAGCCTTGGACCAGCGCAGCAAATTTGAAATCAAATTTCTTCCTTCGGATTATGCCCGCCCCATAGCCACATGCTCCCTGGAAAAAATCAATCAGCACGCCCTGCAGTTCGATATCGGGCCGGAAGTTTCCGTTTCCAAACGGTGGCTCAATCGCACCGTTGAATTCTATTTCCGCATCCAAGGGGGCAAACGGCAGCATGTCTACTACCGTTTCACAAGCCCCGTTGTTGGGGTCAAGCGGCTTGGAGACAGGGGCAGCCTGTTCCTGGTGGAACCTCCCCCAAAGATCGAATTGCAACAAAAACGGGCTTTTCTGCGTCTGGAGCCGCCTTCTCAGTATCTGCTCGGCTGCGCCGTGTGGCAGGAAAGCGAGCGTCAGCGCCCCGAACAGTTGAAGACGTGGGGCAGGCCGATACTGGTGTACAACCCCGATGAACTCTCCAATCCCATCAACGTGGAGGATATTTCCGCCGGGGGCATGCGGCTGCTGGTGACGCGGCAGATTATGAAAAAACTTAAACTCAAGTTCACAATGGCGCAACGCCTCTATGTCATGCTCGACCTCTACGATCCCGACAGCTCGCGCAAACGCCGCTTCTGGCTCCAGTGCCGCGTGCAGCACGTGTACGAAGACTTTGAAACGCGCAATGCCGAGTACGGCCTGCAGTTCATGGCGTATGGACAATTGAGAAAAAAGGACGGCGAGCCCACCCAGCAGGTCGAGTGGAAGCAAACCGGGCAAGAAGGAATCGAACTATTAGGCAGTTGGGTCATGAAGCGGCATTTGGAACTTTACAGAGACAAAGGCATTGTATAAGCGCATTACTGAAAGGTATTCTCATTACGCACAGCTCCGCACTTTACCACCATTGGGGGCGTGCCGAAGCAAAGTGATTGTAAATGCTTAATTTTGAGGGCTCCGCCCCGGCGCTTTTTCTCCTTGGAACAAGGCTATCCCTTGAAGCAATCGCCATTGGTCCAGGGAAATGCATAAGAGCGTCTACACTTTTTCACAGTTACCAAGCACTCTACTCCGCGGCGATTGCCGCACGAACAAGCGTGAGCCCCTTCGGCGTTACGCAACGACAAACGCCGCACTCGGTGGATAACGAACCTGACGATGATGAACAACGACGGACATGCGCCTTATCGCAGAGCCCAGAGCGCCCCTTCGTGGCAAACAAACCATTCATGCACGGCCCAAGGCGCACCGGCAGCGTAGATCGACAGGGAAACATAGTGTGTTATGCAGCGCTCATGAATACATGAAGCGCCACGTCCAAACGACATTACAAGGAGGAACAGCGTTGGACGATTCATCGGAGAGTCGCATCTGGCCTTTTTTCACCAAAATTTTCGGAGGCAGACACGACCAGCCCATAGAAGACGCCATCCGCGAGGCGCAAGAGGATGGTGAACTCAAGGCCGACGAAGTGGCCATGCTGCACAACGTGCTCAGACTCGGCAGAAAACGCGTGCAGGACATCATTATACCCAGACCCGACATCGTGTGCGCCGAAGTAGACGACAACGTGGAAGACATCGCGCGACTGCTCATCGAATCCGGGCACTCGCGCCTCCCCATCTTCCGCGACAATAAGGACAACATCATCGGCATCGTGCATGCCAAAGACCTGCTCAAAATACTGCTGGAAGCTGATGCGCTCGATGTCAACGTGAGCCAGGTCATGCGGCAGACGTTCTTCATCCCTGAAACCAAAAACGTTCTCGACCTGCTCCAGGAATTCAAGGCGCGCAAGATTCATCTGGCCATTGCCCTGGATGAATACGGAGGCACTTCGGGCCTCGTCACTTTTGAAGACGTGCTTGAGGAAATCGTCGGCGAAATCGAGGACGAATACGACACGCCGCGCCCCGCGGACATTCGGGAGCTGGAAAATCACGATATCCTGGTTTCCGGACGCACGCCCCTGATCGACCTCGAAGAGCATCTCTCCATTGCCCTGGATTCCGAACAGGTGGAGACCGTGGGCGGCTACCTGTGCGAGCTCGCCGGCCGCGTGCCCGCGGTGGGTGAAAATTTTTCCCTCGCCGGACACCGTTTTACGGTGAAAGAGGCCGACGCCAAGCAAATCCGCTGGATTCTCATCCATCCGCAGCAACCTTTAAGCCCGCAGGATTAATATTTCCGTGCGCATGCCATCCCTTTCGACCCTTGTACCCGTGTGTCTGGCGATTTGCGGCGCATGGCTGGGTTTCCCCAACCCCCTGGTCCAATTGCCCCTGACCGTGCTTTTGCTGCCGGCCTGCCTTTCGTTGCTGGCGGCGCAGGCGCCCGGCCCCGGAGCGGCCTTTCGCCACGGCCTGCTGACAGGCGGAGGGGCATTCGCAGCCTGCCTGTACTGGGTGGCCCTGCCCGTGCACGACTACGCCTATCTGCCGTGGGCCTTGGCCGCTCCCTGCCCCATGTTGCTGGGGCTTGTGCTCGGCCTCTACTCGGGGCTCTTCTGCATGCTGCTCTCGCTCACCGAAGGCCGGCTGCCCTGGCTGTTGCAAGCCTTGTTCGCCGGTTTGCTGTGGGGGGCGCTGGAATGGCTGCGCGGCATCGCCTTTACCGGCTTCCCCTGGCTGGGACTCGCTTCGGCGTTTTCATACTGGCCGATGATGATTCAAGGAGCGGCAATCGTGGGCGCCTACGGCCTGGCCGCGTATCTGGCCTTCGCGGCCAGCCTGCTGGCCCGTTTCGCCATCCCCAACACCGCCCACGGCCAGCCTCTTTTCCTGGGGCTGACGCTTTTGGTGCTCTTGCCGGTGCACGGCCATTACACCCTGGCCCGCCCTCTTCAGCCGGACGGCTCCGCCATGATCGGGCTGGTTCAGGGCAATATCGACCAGGGCGTCAAATGGGACGCGGAGTTTCAAACAGCGACCGTTGACCGCTACATCACCATGACCGACTCCCTGGTGATGCGGCAAAAGCCCATGCAGCTCGATCTCGTGCTTTGGCCGGAAACAGCCATGCCTTTTTACCTGCAGGAACCCCGCAAACTTTCGGCGGCCGTGCGCAGACTGACGCGCGACCTGCAGACACCGCTGCTGACGGGCGCGCCAGGCTACGAGAAAATCAACGCAAGGGACTACCTGCTCTACAACAGGGCCTACCTGATCGACACCCAAGGCGACATAAGCGCGGTGTACGATAAGGAACATCTGGTTCCCTTCGGCGAGTACGTCCCCTATGGCGATAAAATCCCCTTCATCAACAAGCTTGTTGCGGGCATGGGCGATTTTACGCCGGGCGAGCATACCGCCCCCCTGCTTTCGGGGCGCCTTGCTTTGGGTGTGCTTATCTGCTATGAAGCTATATTCCCCGAGCTTGCGCAATCCCGCGTTTCACAAGGGGCCAACGTATTGGTCAACATCAGCAACGACGCATGGTACGGTCGTTCTTCGGCTTCGGCGCAACATTTGGCTTTGGCGTTACTGCGTGCCGTGGAACAGCACCGTAGTTTGGTGCGCGCCACCAACACCGGCATCTCCGCCATCATCGACCCGCGCGGAAGGCTGCTCGACCAGGTGGGGCTTTTTCAAGCCAGATCCGTGGCGGCCGAAGTGGGCCTCTTCAGCGAGACCACGCCCTTTCACCGCGTACAGCCGTATATGGCGCCCCTCCTCGGAGGCTGCGCCGCATTGTTGTTTTTGTTGGGACTTGTGCTGCAACGCCCGAAGGCTCCGGCCCAGGGCACAATACAATAAGAGAGTACGATTCATGGCTATTCTGCAATATTCCGACCTTAGAACCCAAACCGGACCACTTTTGGAGCAGTTCGACAGCCTCTGGAGGCGTCTTTGACCCTGAGGCAGACAAGTCGCGCCTTGCCGCGATAGAAATGGAACTCTCCAAGCCCGGCGCATGGGATCAACCAGAAAAACTCACCCCCATTCTCCAGGAAAAAAGCCAGCTCAGCGACCATGTGGACCGGCTGGAAGCTCTATACAAAATCCGCACCGACCTCGACGATTGGCTGGAATTGGCCAAGGAGGACCCTGGAAGCCAGGAAGTCTTAACCGCCCTTGACGAGCAGATCAAATTGCTGGAGCGCAAACTCGAAGAAAGCGAGCTGCGCATGCTGCTCAATGAGCCTGAAGACAAGGCTTCCGCCATTCTTGAAATCCATCCCGGCGCAGGCGGCACCGAGGCCCAGGACTGGGCGGAGATGCTGCTGCGCATGTACAGGCGTTGGGCTGAAAATCAAGAATTCGACCACGCCATTCTTGATCTGCTCCCGGGCGATGAAGCCGGTGTCAAGAGCGTCACCCTGCAAATAAAAGGAACCAACGCCTACGGCATGCTCAAGGCCGAAGCCGGCATCCACCGGCTCATCCGCATCTCGCCCTTTGATTCCTCGGGACGCAGGCATACTTCCTTTGCGTCGGTTGACGTGCTGCCCGACCTGGAGCATGAAATTACCGTGGATGTCAAAGAAGAGGATTTGCGCATCGACGTGTTCCGCTCCAGCGGACCAGGGGGGCAAAGCGTCAACACCACCAGCTCCGCGGTGCGCATCACTCACCTGCCCACCAACCTCGTGGTACAATGCCAAAACGAAAAATCACAGTTGCGCAATAAGGAAACCGCCCTTAAAATCCTCAAAGCCCGGCTGCTCGAAAGGGAAATACAACAACGCGCCGCGGAACGGCAGGCGCAGTACGCAGGGAAAGAGGCCATAGCCTGGGGCAGTCAAATCCGTACCTATACGCTGCAACCCTACAGGCTGGTGAAAGACCACCGCACCAATACCGAAGTGGGCGACGTGGATGCCGTGCTCGACGGCTATATTGATGTTTTCATACGGGAGTATCTGCTCTTCTGCCATGGTCACAGACAAAAGTGAGGATCGTTTCTGCGGAAGCAGGGAGGTGCTGGCCCGGGAAATGGAAACCCTGGGCCGGCTGCTGCGTGATTACAGCTGCCGCAATTGCGCCGATGCAACCGAGGACGGCGACTGCTCGCGTCTGGTGGCCATTGTGAGGCTGTGCCGCGACCTGCCCCTGGAAGAATGGCGCACCCTCACCCGCTCGCCGGAATTCGAGCAATGGCTGGCCTTGCCCATCAACGGCGAGCTGTACCCGCATCTGGTGCATATCCAGCAGCGTCTTGAAAATCTCTCCTTTCAAAGCGAGCACGACCCGCTCACCGAACTGCACAACAGGCGCGGCTTCGAACGCATCCTCAAGCTGGAGTTGCAGCGCGCCTTTCGCCAAAGCAACTATCTCAGCCTGGCGATCCTGGACCTGGACAATTTCAAAAAGGTCAACGATACCTATGGGCACCCCTGCGGCGACGAGGTCCTGGTGGCCCTCGCGCAAACCCTGGTGGCCAACAAACGCACCTATGATCTCGCCGCGCGGCTCGGAGGAGAGGAATTCGCCCTTGTCCTGCCGGGGGCGGGACCGACAAAAGCCAAAGACATGGTGGAGCGCATCCTCACCGTCTTCCATGAAACGCCCATCACCTGCACCGGGTTCGATACGCCCCTGCATTTGTCTTTTTCCGCCGGAGTGGCCACCACCCGCTCAAAAGTGCGGATAAAGCCTTCGGAACTCATGGCGCTGGCGGACAAGGCCCTTTATCAGGCCAAGGAACAGGGTAAAAACTCCGTAGTGGTCCAGCGCGCGCCCAAGGATCTTGAAATGCCTCAAACGACCATGGTACGTGCCGAAGAAAAACAGTTTCTTTTCACAGGCAGCAAATAACACACGGGCTCGATCATGAAGACCAATACAACCCTGAGCGTATGCATCATGAGCGGCAAAGGCGGCGTGGGAAAAACCAATATCGCACTCAACATCGCCTATTGCCTGTTTAAGGGCAATCATCCGCTTCTGCTCATGGACTGCGACCTCGGCCTCGCCAACCTGGACGTGCTGCTCGGCATCACCCCGGATAAAAATCTGCAGGACCTCATGGATACGGACATCTCGCCCCATGATGTGGCCGTGCCGCTTGCCAAGGGCGGATTCGACTTTCTGCCAGCCGCGTCGGGCGTTCCCGAACTCATCGACATGGATGAGGAACTGCGCAATAATCTTTTTAAGAAACTCGCGCCGCTCTTCCATAACTACGATTATCTGTTCCTGGACCTGGGCGCCGGCATCAATCCCACAGTGCTCTCCTTCGCGAAAATGAGTCATGTGCGCATCGTGGTTGTCACGCCGGAACCCACTTCCCTTACGGACAGTTACGCTCTGATGAAGGTCCTGAGCACGCAACACAATGTGCGGGACTTCCATATCGTGGTCAATATGTCCGAAACTCGCAGCGAAGAGAAACAGACTTTTGAGCGCCTGGCCGGCGCGTGCAAAAAATTTCTCAACCTGGACCCCGTGTTTCTCGGCGGCATCTTATCGGATAAAACCCTTGTGGAGGCTGTGCGGCGTCAAACGCCACTCATGCAGATGGCGCCCAAATCCCAGGCGGGACAGGATTGTTTCAATCTTGCCCTGAAACTGCAACGTATCCGTAAAGATATGCTCCCCAAAATTCAGGATGAACCCATTCTGCGCCTTGAAAATTTGTGGGATGCCGAATAGAGCTGTGTCAATGCATTTTTTTTCCCCCCAAATGCGAAAAGCACTTGACGAAAAATAACGTTTTTTGACATGGTTACTGCTAGACTTCATTTCTATGGGTCTGCCGGTTTCAATCCCTGTCTTGACGTTGGACTTCTCACTAAAGGGGACTTCCCATGAACAAAAGCGAACTGATCGCAACTTTGGCTGAGGAAAGCAATATTTCCATGGAAGAATCCGCCCTTGTGGTGAATACTTTCATCGATTCCATCAAAGAAGCGCTGGCCAAAGGCGACCGCGTTGAAATCCGCGGGTTCGGCAGCTTCAAAATGAAAGAATACGGCGGCTATACGGGACGCAATCCCAAGTCCGGCGAGCTTGTTGAAGTACAACCGAAGCGGTTGCCCTTTTTCCGCACCGGCAAGGAACTCAAGGAGTTTCTTAATGAGTAAAACCGCTTTTCAGCGGATCGGCCTTTTTCTGACGTTTCTGTTTGCTCTGGCTTGCTGCGCCAGCACCTCCCCGGGAGTCGCTCCCGCCCAGGAGGCGAATGCATCGGTGTCGGGAGGGAAAAGCCTTCAGCTCCGCGTGGCTTTCAATGCAGATACGAAGGGCAACTACGAGCCTTGCCCCACTTGAGGAGGCCGCACTCTGGGCGGTCTGCCCAGACGCATGACGTATTTCAACGAATTACGTACCAAAACCCCAAATCAGGCGCCTCTGTTCTTGGTTGCAGGTCCCCACGAATTCCTCCCCATGAGCGAATTCGACACCGTGCCCTCGCTGGTCTTTGCGCCCAGTTTTATCGACGCCTATGAAAAGCTCGGCTACGACAGAGTGTACATCACACAAGATGAACGCGATTGGCTTGAGAAATACGGCAATCGCGAACTTCCCCAGTGCTTCAAAACACTTGGAGAAAATCCGATTGTCGAGGTTTTGGATATCGGCGGCGTGCGTGTCGGGGTGGTGGGTTTCCCCGTGCCCCAACAATTTTTCGAACCCACGGAGGAAGACGTGGCGAACATCGTGGCCGCCGCGAAAACCCTCCAAGACCAAACTGATATTATTGTGGGCATCAGCTCGTGGGGGCGTGAACGGGAGGAATTCTTCCTCACAAAGGCCGAACCCGTCATCGACGTTCTGCTGGGCTCCGGCCCCGGTTCCGGAATGCGGGGCCGTATCGAGGGCTCCGGTAAGACATACTGGGTACGCACCCTCACAAAAGGGAAATATGTCCTCCTGGTGGACGCCTATCAGCTTCCCGGCCCGGCCGCCGATCATAAATGGAAACAATCCGACACCATTGCCGAGTCTTTTGTCGAGCTTGACGTTCGTATTCCGGACGACAAAGACGTTCGCGCACTTTTTCAAGGAAAATAGCTCACTTTTCGCCCCACGCGGTTTTTCAGTGCTGAAAAACCGCGCATAGGGGCGCTTATGCGCGGCGGGAGACTCCTGCCGCATTTTTTTACCGCTCAAGGACAAGGTCATGAAACAGAACGCTCCAATCACTTTCCACAAGATGCACGGCTGCGGCAACGATTTCATCTTCATCGACAACCGCGACCTTCGATTGCCCCAGGAACACATGTCCGCCTGGGCGAAAACGCTATGCCCCCGTGCCTTCGCCGTGGGTGCCGACGGCATCATTTTCCTTGAAACACCTGTTCCCGCTCCCTATGCAGACCAGGCCGACTACCGTTGGCATTTCTACAATTCAGACGGATCACGGGCCGAGATGTGCGGCAATGCCTCGCGTTGCGCCACCCGTCTCGCCGTGGAACTTGGACTGGCGCAGGCCAGGCATGTCTTTTTGACCGATGCCGGTCTCATTCGCGCCCAGCTCCTGGAGCCTGACCTGGCCAAAGTGCAACTCACGCCGCCCGCGGATATGGCTCTCAACCTGCAGCTCGACGTGGCTGATACTCCCCGTACAGTGCATTATGTGGACAGCGGCGTGCCCCACGCCGTCCTGTTTACGTATGACGCGCAGGCCGAAAACATCTCTGTCGTCGGACCCGCCTTGCGCTATCATCAACACTTCGCCCCTCGTGGGGCAAACGCCAACATCGCCCAGATTGTCGACAAGAACCACGTGTTTCTACGTACTTATGAGCGGGGAGTCGAAGGCGAGACCCACGCCTGCGGCACGGGCGCCGTGGCCACGGTTTTCCTGGCCCACGCTTTGGGCTTGACCGCCCCTTGTGTTGATGTCACTACATCCGGGGGCGAGGTGCTCACTATCGCTGTGGATAATAACGACGTATTTCTCACCGGCAAAGCCATCAAAGTGTACACGGGCTCTCTTGAGCCCCAAGCTTTGGGATTGCCCCTAGAGTAAAACGCGGACGGATAATGCCATATTACGCAAGGATTTTCTCCTGATACAATATGTTGTTGCATCGGGAAAAACAGGAGTATCGCGGCCCGTCAAGGGCCGGACGCTCTTCATCAGCCACCACGCAAACCGAATAAACTCCAAGGAGGACGGCAATGGAATTCAGAGGCGCGTTCTCAGCACTCGTCACGCCTTTCCGCAACGGAGAAGTGGACGAGGAAGCGTATCGCCAGTTCATCGAATGGCAGATTGAGGAAGGCATCAACGGCGTCGTCGCCGTGGGTACCACCGGTGAATCCGCCACGCTTTCGCATGATGAACACAAAAAGGTCATTGAAATCTGCATTGATCAGGTCAAAGGCCGCGTGCCCGTCATCGCCGGCACCGGCGGCAACGATACAAGAGAAGCCATCGAGCTGACTTCCTTTGCCAAAAAAGCCGGCGCGGACGCCTCTCTTCAGGTGACGCCCTACTACAACAAACCCTCGCAGCAAGGGCTCATCGAACATTATCGGGCCATCGCCAAAGCCGCGCCCTTACCGCAAATCGTTTACAACGTCCCGGGACGCACGAGCCTGAACCTGCTGCCGCGCACCCTGGAGCGTCTCTCCAAGGAAGTTCCGGAAGTGGTGGGTATTAAGGAAGCTAGTGGAGATTTGCGTCAGGTATCGGAAATGATTGAATACTGCGGCCCGAACTTTCAAGTTCTCTCCGGCGACGACTTCACCGTGCTGCCCCTGCTCGCCGTGGGCGGCATCGGTGTCATCTCCGTGGTTTCCAACATCATGCCCAAAGCCATGTCGGAGATGTGCAAGGCCTTTTTCGCCGGCGACTTGGCCAAGGCGCGCGAGCTGCATTACGCACTTTCCCCGCTCAACCGCGCCATGTTCATTGAAACCAACCCGGTGCCGGTGAAAACCGCCCTCGTGCTTATGGGCAGGATGCAGCAGGAGCTGCGGCTCCCCCTGGTGAACCTGCAACCGCAAAATGACGCCGCGTTGCGCGAAACTCTCGCCGCGGCCAAGCTTATCTGATATCATTTCTCGTTTCTATATTGGTATATGAAAATTTCCGGGGGGAAACCAGCGCTGCTATCTTCATCCCTAAGGCGCGAT
>CAZFCK010000092.1:0-17804 GCA_964517355.1 uncultured Desulfovibrionaceae bacterium
TAAACTTTGAAAAAGTTGAAAGGCTCTGCAAAGATTTGCTTGCAAATCTTTGCCGTGAAATGATTGTAGGCGGGCTTTGCCCGCCGTTAAGCGATCATTTCAAGCGTTAACTGCTCTAAGAAGCGGAGACCAACATGGCCGACACTATCAACAAATACTTGACGTTCACACTGGACAACGACTTCTTCGCCCTGGACATCACGTCCGTGCGCGAAGTCCAGGACGTGAGCGAAATAACACGGATCCCGGAATCCCCCCCATACATGAAGGGCGTGGTAAACCTGCGTGGTAATGCGGTCCCCGTGATGGACGTGAAAATGAAATTCGGCATGGAGCCGACCGAAAACAGCATCAACACTCGCATCATTATCTTGGAGCTCAACCGCGATGATGACAGCGAGCGGCTCGTGGGAGCCCTGGCGGATTCCGTGAAGGAAGTGTTGGAAATTGGCGCCTCGGAAATCAACCCCGCTCCAAATATGGATACCATGGTCCATCCCGATTACATCATGGGCATCGCGCGCAAGGCCGGAAGATTTATAGTGCTGCTGGACTTAATCAAGGTGTTTGACGCCAACAAACTTGGCATATTCGGAAACGATAATGTCATAGAATCCACAGCTCCCGAAACTGCCCCCTAAAACTGACAAAAACGATCAAGCACCCTGCTCCGGGTGCTTGATCGTTTTTGATGGCCCCTGATAGCACAGTACGGCCTACCATTTTGGATACATGCGCTTTAGTTTGATGCGCTCATCCCTTGTTGCGAATCTCCAGTCCACATTGATTTGACGTACCAGCTTGCGCTTCCTGGCGTTCCACACAAAACAGGAATGCAGGCGATGCACTTCCCCCATGGCCGTTGCAGCCACCACCCGCACTCCGCTGTGCACCAGGCGAAGCTCAAGGATGCGCAACCGGGCCAGAGCGTCGAAACAGCATAGGAACGCCGTAATCCGAATGGTGCATCGTTCAACAGGTACTCTCCCGGTGGACGGGGAGAGTGAAGTAAAATGTACTGCCTTTTCCCAACTCGCTCTCGACCCAAATATTGCCCCCGTAATGCTCAACGATCTGATGGCAAATGGCTAATCCAAGGCCGGTGCCCTTTGTCCCCTTTCTTATGGTATCACCTTGTTTTGCTTGGTAGAATTTTTGAAAAATAGGCACAATATCCTTCTTGTCTATGCCAATGCCCGTATCCGAAACAGAAAACTTCAATATGTCGAAGGGCTGCACCGTTACCTGCAGCGTAATCTCGCCACGTTCGGTAAACCTGATGGCATTGCTGATAATGTTGATAAGCACTTGCTCCAACCGGTCGGGATCAATCCAAAGAGCCGGAAGCGAATCGGGAATAAGCGTAACGAATTTTACGTCCGGTTTGTTTTCAAAATAGCCGTGCGCCACACTTACGATATGCTCAAGAAGAGTGTTGGTGGCAATGAAGTGATTTTGCCATTGCAGACGCCCGGATTCGATTTTTGCGAGATCCAGAAAATCACCGATCAAGCGGTTCAACCGTTCGCCTTCGCGTTTGATGATTTCCAAATTATCCAGGAGTTGACTGCCTTTTGAAGACAACTTGACATCGTCTTCCGCGAATTGAAAAAAATATTTTGTAAAATCCTTACTGACAAGGCGGGCAAACCCCAGGATCGACGTCAAAGGGGAGCGGATTTCATGGGACACTGCGGAAACAAAGCCCGATTTGAGTTCGTCAAGCTCTTTCAGTCTATCGTTCGCGCATTGCAGTTCTTCGGCTTTTTGTTCCAACTCTTTTGTCCGCTCTTTGACCTTCGCTTCAAGATTTTGATTTAATTCGATCAAAGCCAGGCGTGTTTCTTTCAATTGGGTGATATCGCGTCCAACGACAACGAGAGCGCGCCGGGTGGTATCCTGGTGGAAAAGAGGAATTTTAAAAATGTCGAACGTCTTACAGTCGCCGTCTGGGCGCGTGATCACTTCCTCGCTTCGTTGCGCGGACCGGCATTGCCAAGCAACCTCATCTGTATTCGCGCAGGTATGGAATACATCGTGGAAAAAAGAATTTTCTTCTGCCAATTCCAAGTCGGTTTTTCCCCGCCAATCGAGATTGCCGAGGTCGAAAAGCCAGTTCGTAAAATTATTGATCACACGCCATTTACCATGGCCATCTTTGAAACAAACCAAATCCGGCATTGCGTTGATCAATGTGCGGAGTCGCTCCTCGCTGTCGCGTAACGCGCGTTCAACTTCCTTCCATTCCGTAATATCGAGGGTAAAGCCCTCAAAATGCGATATGGAAGCATCTTGCTCCACCACACGCATGCTCATCAACGCCCAAGTGACCGATCCATCCTTTTTCCTGCGCTGCACCTCTCTGTTGGTAAATTTCCCGTTCTTGATAAGGAGATCCACGATGTCATTCCATTCGGCCGGATTTAAGAGAGTCTGCTCCGGCAAGGACTTGACGTCGGTTAAAAAATCATCCGCCGAACTGTAGCCAAGATTATTCGCCAGCGCCATGTTCACGCTCAGATACTTCCCTTCCTTTGTACAGAGAAAGATGCCGACTGGTGAAAGAGAATAAAGATTTTGCAAACGCTCTTCACTGGCCAGCAACGCATCCTCAACCTGTATTCTTTCCGTAATATCATTATAGATGATAATCGTATGGTTGCCAATTTTTGAGCAAGTAGACAGCACAACTTTTCGACTTCCGTCGCTACACTTTATGTAGTATTCTTCATTTGCCTTATCACTACATAAATCATAACAAGTACTATTATTCATGCACTCGTTATAGTCTTTAACCTTACAACAACAAGGAGTGTTCACTGCCAGCCATTCATCAACTGTTCGGATATCATCCTTGGAATACCCAAATGTATTTTCAAAATGGCAATTCATCGTTTCCACATTATTTTCAGCGTTGAATATTATAATCGGAACTGGCATTTGCATAACAAGATCCCGAAAATGCTGTTCACTTTTTCGTAAGGCGTCCGTTGTCAGGCGAAACTCCCTAATAATGCCGCCGAGCATGAGATTCTTTGTGCTCAGGCTGGATATAAGGGCCGTCATCCTGACCAAAAAATCCATCAAATTGTGTACGTTCTCCTTTTTCAGGCGCGGAACCCGCTGCAACGCGGCCAGGTACGCCTCTCGATCAAATCCGTATTTGTCGGCCCGCCGGATAAACGCCTCGATATCCACCTCATCGTCCTCGTAAAAGAACTGCCCCGTGAAGATGTTTCCCAAGTGCATTCCATTGATATATATCGGCGTTGCCACATCCCAGAGCATGTTGTGGCATCTGTAGTTGATGTATTCTCCCTGCTTTACGTTTTGCGACAAGTAAAGATCGCTTTTTTTGCAGAAGTCAGCAGTATTTGGATTCTTTCGATGAAAATTCACACAGATGTCCTGCCATCCGGAAGCTGCGAGAACAGTGCCTTCGATATCCACAATTGCAAACACAGCGCCGGTAATCTTTTGAAAAGCATCCATTATCCCCTGTATTTGCTCAACATCCACAATGTGTTTCAACTTAATGGCTTCATCTTCACCCGACGCATTGATGCAAAGAGACTCTGCATTCTTTCCTGACAACTCGTTAGGACGTGTCGTGGCTTCGAGTTCCGCTATACGCCGGTAAGCGGCCTGAAGTTCACGGATCAACTCGTGCTTTGTTCTCTTTTCGAAATTGTTCATACGGAATCCTTGAAACGCATGCTCCTGATGCCCCGCTGCTCACTACGTGTTGACGCAGGGGTGAGGACATGTCCGCATCACACCCTGTTTTCTCTCGGACACCTATGCCCAAACGCGGCATCTTTTCCCGACTGCCGCCCCGAACCATAGCGCCTATGGGGCCTCATCTTTCTTCGCCACACTATCTTGTGCCATTAACGCGGGGCATTGTATAGCTTTTATCAAAATCAAACCGCTCGAAAGTGGCCTTCGCCATCAGCAGGCTGAAAGGCCACCCGCGGTTAGCCCTGAGGCCCCACACCCATCCCGGCTTGGAAAAGGCGTTTCTATCTGAAAACAGCTGCCGCCACCGCATAACGCGCAGATCCTCAAAGGCTCCGCGCAATCGGCTTCCACAATCCAGAAACATTCTACAATATAACGTTACAAGGTGATTTTTATTGACACGTTGCGGCGATACGCTTGTATCGAATAATAAAACTTGCCAATTGCTCCTCAGAACGCTTACCATTTTGTGCGGCAGGGTCGTACCCGGGGATTCCGGCTTGTGGGGCCTGGAATCTCTCGTGTTTATTCATGGTTGTGCCGAAGCGGCGTTCGGATGATACGGCATACATGCGTCACGGATGCGCAAGGCCCGCTTTGATGCCGATACGAAGCATTCTTTCCTACACCCGGGCCGACACCCGGATGCTCTCCGGATGTGTTTCGCCGGGCGCCGGACAATGTTTCGCCGCCGTCGGCCGCCACGCCAAAAGCGTCTGACCTCGATTTCTTTTACAGCATGTTGCTGATCGCAAAGGATGTATGACGGAGTGTGCGATGACAAGCCAAAATGAACTTGTGGAAGGGATGGACCTCTATACGTGTGACGACGTCTCAACACTGCGAAGCATCATCCAGAATCAAGAGGCGACCATAAAACGCCTCAATGACAGGATTGAAAAATACGAGGCCATCTTTCAAGGATTTTCCGATGCAATCGTATTAATTGATGATAAAGTCACGGAATGCAACAAAAACGCATGTCATCTCTGGAAATGCGGCGTTGACGACATAATCGGTTTTTTTCCAAGCGACTTCGCCCCCCTCACCCAACCGTGCGGTGATAGTTCGTTCAGTCTTGCGCAGCAAAAAATTAACGAAGCCTTTAAGGGTAATATTCAAAAATTCGAATGGAAAGACATACGACGTGACGGAATCCATATTGATACCGAAGTCACTCTTAACAATATCCAAGTGAGCGGCAAGCAATATGTCCTTGCCACATTCCGCGATATTACGGATGCGAAAACAAAGGAAAATGAAAAGCAGGCCCTCCTGCATATGATGGAAAGAATCATTGAGGACCGAACAAAATCGCTTCAGGAATACAATGCGTCCTTAAATGAAGAAATCGCGCGCCGATTGCGCATTGAAAAGGATCTTGAACACGCCTACCTGGAGTTGAAACAAATCTTCAACACCTCTGGCGACGGGATTCTGGTTATCGATACGGACAGAAACATCGTGCGGGCGAACAAGGCCTTTCTTGAACTGGTTGAAAAGGACATGGACGAGGTCACCGGTTCAAAATGCTTCAATATTTTTCCTTGCAGACAAAAATGTACGGATCACTGCATCATTCAGGAAATCGTGCTGGGAACACAGCAAACGGACTTTGAAAAGGAATTTGTCTCCGAATCCGGAGAATGCAAATCCTGCCTGGTCAAAGCGGCCGTGCTCCGCAACTCCACCGGCGAAGTGCTTGGAATCGTCAAGAACTATAAAGATTTGACCAACTACCGGCGCTGGGTGGACATGCTCAAGGATTCCGAGGAGTTCCACCGCATCACCCTGGCCAGCATTTCCGACGCGATCTTTCTCACCGACGACGCGGGCAGTTTCATCTTCATCAGCTGCAATGTGATCAATATCTTCGGCTACGACAAAGACGAGGTGCCAATCCGTTTTAAAACCATTTTCGAACTCGTGGGCTGCGGCTTCTACTCACCGCAACAACTTCACAAAGCTCACGAGATCAACAACATTGAAGTCGAAATAACTGACAAATCGCACAAAAAGCATGTTCTTATCGCGAACATAAAAAAGGCGTACATCCGTTCGGCAACAACCCTTATCGCGTTCAGGGACATTACGGAACGCAAGGATGCCGAGGAAAAAGCCAAAATCGAATACGAGCAGCTCGTTCAGGCCGGTAAAATGGTCACCTTGGGAATCCTCGTCTCCGGCGTCGCGCACGAAATCAACAACCCCAACAACTCCATCATGCTCAATATTCCGTTGCTCTCCAGATTGTGGGGCGACGCCAAAACGATTCTCGACCAATACATGGCTGAAAACGGCGATTTCATGATCGGCAACTTGCGCTACTCCTATGTGCGCGAGCGCGTTCCCGAACTCTTCTCGGGCATCTCAACCTCGAGCAAGCGCATCAAACGCATTGTCCAGGATCTCAAAAACTACGCGAGGCAGGGATCTTCCGTGCTCAACGAAATCATCGACATCAACGGCGTTCTCCAGGCCGCCGTGGTCCTGCTCGACAACTTGATCCGCAAAACCACCGACAACCTCCAAATCCGCTATGGTTTGGGGCTCCCCCATTTTCAGGGCAACTTCCAAAAAGTGGAACAAGTCATCATCAATCTCATTCAAAACGCCTGCGAATCCCTGAACAACAAGGGCCAGCAAATCAGCATCGTCACGGGGTTCGATAAAGAAAATACACGTATCTGGCTGCGCATCACCGACCAGGGCAAGGGCATCCTCCCTGAAGACCTGCCCCACATCATTGATCCTTTTTTTACGACAAAACGCTCCAGCGGGGGGACCGGGTTGGGACTTTCCATCTCTTCCCGCATCATGAACGAACACGGGGGCGACATGGTTTTCCAGTCCCAACCCGGAGTTGGGACCACAGTCACTCTCACCTTCCCGGCATAAAAGAGGTTTTACGGCATGATACAACCCTTTCCCGTTCTCATTGTTGATGACGAAATCGACATTTTGAACAGTTTCGACTTGAGCCTGCGCTCTTTCGGCATAGATAACATCATTTGCTGCGCCCGCGCTCAGGAAGCCCTGGACATTCTGGCCCGCTCCACGTTGGGCGCCATGATTCTGGACCTAAGCATGCCCGAAGTCAGCGGTTATGAAATCCTGGCGCAAACCAGAGAACTGTATCCCGAGCTGCCCGTGATAGTCGCCACAGGCATCGAAACCATCGAGTCGGCAGTGGAATGCATGAAACTCGGCGCCCTCGACTATTTGGCGAAGCCTGTCGAGGAAGAACGGCTCATCGCCTCGGTGCGCACCGCCCTTGAAATGAGCCGGTTGCGCCGTGAAAACACCTCGCTGCGCCAGTGCCTTTCCCTGGACAAGCTGGAACACCCGGAGGCCTTTGCCCACATCACCACCGCCAGCTTAAAAATGCGCCAACTCTTCCAGTATGTCGAAGCGGTGGGGTGCTCTTCGGAGCCGATTCTCATCTCGGGGGAAACCGGGGTGGGGAAAGAACTGATGGCCCAGGCCGTGCATAAACTCACCTGCCCCCAGAAACCTTTTGTCGCGGTCAATGTCGCCGGCCTGGACGACATGGTCTTTAGCGACACCCTGTTCGGACACCGTAAAGGGGCCTTTACCGGCGCCATGAACAACAGGAAGGGGCTTGTGGAGCAAGCTGGCGACGGCGTGCTCTTTCTGGATGAAGTCGGCGACCTCAACGAAGCTTCCCAAGTCAAACTGCTCCGCTTGCTGCAAGAGCGGGAATACCTCCCGTTGGGCGCGGACATGCCCCGCCCTGCTGAGGCCCGCGTCGTGGTCGCCACAAACCGCGATCTCGAGGCGCTTTCGCAAAGCGGGGAATTCCGCAAAGACCTGTATTACCGTCTCTGCACCCACATGGTCCGCATCCCCCCCCTGCGCGAGCGCAAAGAGGATATTCCGCTTCTGCTCGAACAATTCCTGCAGCAAGCCGCCGCAAACTTCGGCAAGGACGTCCCGACTCCGAGCCGCTCCCTGCTGGCGCGGCTCAACAAATACGCTTTTTCCGGAAACGTGCGCGAACTGCGCGCCATTGTCTTCGACGCCATGGGACGCTGGAGCGGAGGCCCTTTTTCCTGCGCCCCCGAAAACCAACCCCAGGCGCACGCCGATGACGTTGAAACGGATGAGATCATCTTTCCCACGCCATTGCCGACTATCGAGGAAGCCACGCAAGCGCTTGTGCAGGAGGCCATGCTCCGGGCTGAGGGCAAACAAACCGCCGCCGCCCGCATGCTGGGCATTTCGCAACCCGCTTTAAGCAAACGCCTTAAAAAAGGTAATGGGGTATAACCGTTGGCATAGACGGCATCCATCGGTTATAACCGGCTATCTATCCTTTTTATCAATACAAATCTCGACTACATATTTTTCCTCCCCGAACAGGCCATAACAAAAGTTATGGCCTGTTTTCGTTTCATTCAAATTTATCGTTAAAATAAAGGTTGTTGCAACAAACACCACCTTGGCACGTTCCTTTCATTAGGGAATGACGAAGCTGTACAGGCATCCCGGCCGCGCCTGAAAACTATATGGAGGAAACTATGGTTCAAGACTATGTTTTTCCAGGAACTGTTTCGGAAGCACTCACGCTTCTCAGCACAAACAGAGGGAAAGCCAGAATCATTGCTGGAGGGACGGACCTGGTTCTGGAAATGCAAGATGGCAAAAACATCTGCGATATTCTCGTTGATCTTTCCCAGATAGCCGAACTCAAGAATATCACGGAAGAAAACGGCTTCATCCGGATTGGCGCCAGCGTTACCCATACCCAGGCCGCAACATCCGATTTGATACGCAAGCATGCTCCCGGCCTGGCATTTGCGTGCCGCAAGGTCGGATCGCTGCAAATCCGCAATGTGGGCACCATTGTCGGCAACGTCGTCACGGGCAACCCGGCCGCGGATGCCGCGGTGGCTCTCGCCTCGCTGAACGCTTCCGCCGAAGTGGTCACCCTGGACGGCATCTCCACCATGCCTCTCGAAGAAATGTACGCCGGAGTCTGCAAATCCTGCATTGACAGTTGTTGCCAGATCGTCACGCACATCATGTTTCCCGTGAAGCAGGCCAACCAGGGTTCCGCTTACAAGCGCATGGATCAGCGCAAAGCCCTGGCGCTGCCCATGCTCAATGTGTCCGCCATGGTCAGCCTGGACGGCGATGCTTTTGAATGGGCCAGGCTTGTCATTGCCCCCGTAGGTGCCGGACCGCAACACGCCACTGACGCCGAAGAATTTCTGAAGGGCGCCGCAGTGAACGAGAAGACCATCGCCGAAGCTGCCGAACTGGCCAAAAACCAGGCCAACTTCCGCAGCAGCGCAATCCGCGGATCCAAAGACTATCGGATTGGGGTTCTGCCTGTATTTGTTCAACGGGTACTTCATGCAGCAGTTGAGGATGCCCGCAGGGCATAAGCGGAGAGGATACCATGTCGAAAAAGATCATTTCCTTCAGACTGAACGGAGAGGTAATCGAACTCGCCGTGTCTCCAACGGAGTTGTTCCTGGACGTGCTGCGTGAACGCCTCCACCTGACCGGCACCAAAAAGGGTTGCGGCCAGGGAGAATGCGGCGCTTGCACCATCATTCTCAACGGTAAAGCGGTCAACGCCTGCCTGCTCCCCGCGGTGCGCGCAATGGGCGCCGACATCCAGACGGTTGAAGGTGTCGAAAGCCGGAACGAACTGCATCCCTTGCAGCAAAGCTTCATTGATTACGGCGCCGTGCAATGCGGATTCTGCACACCGGGCATGATCATGTCCGCCAAGGCGCTTCTGGACAAGAACAAATCCCCTTCCACAGAGCAAATTCTCGAAGCGATTTCCGGCAATATTTGTCGCTGCACAGGTTACGTCAAAATCAGGGAAGCAGTGGAGGAAGCTGCACTCAAACTGCGTGAATCCGCTGTCAAGGGAGGAGATCAATGAGCCAGTTCACATACATCGGCAAAAGCGTCAAAAGACGCGACGGCGTGGACAAGACCACGGGCCGGGGTTTGTTTACCACGGACATTTACTTGCCGGGCATGCTGTATGCCAAAGTGCTGCGCAGCCCCCATCCTCACGCGAAGATCGTGAGCATCGACACGTCCGAAGCCGAAAAATACCCGGGCGTGAAGGCCGTCATCTGCCATAAGAACGGCCCCCGCAATCTGTTCAACTGGGCGGTGCCCATGTTTCTGACCGTTCCGAGCCTGGAACGGGTGCTGGATCAGTACCTTTTCGACGATGTCGTGCGCTACGTGGGCGACGAAGTCGCGGCCGTGGCGGCCACCAGCGAAGCTATCGCGGAAGAGGCGCTGAAACTCATCAAGGTGGAGTACGAACTGCTCCCCGCGGTATACGATCCTCTGGAAGCCCTGAAGGAAGACGCGCCCGAACTGCATGCGGGCAAGGGCTGCACCCCGGAAGGCAAGAACATTCCCGGTGAAATCATCAAGATTCCTTACAACGACGTTAAGAAGGGCTTTGAGGAATCCGATGTGATCGTCGAAGATACCTTCAACTTGCCCATCGTCAAGCAGGTCCAGATGGAAACCCACGCCTCCGTGGCGCAGGTGGACGGCAACGGCGATGTGACGGTCTGGTCCACGTCCCAAACGCCGCACCCCACGCGGGCGATTCTGGCCAAAATCTTCGATGTTCCCGCCAGTAAGATCCGCGTGCTTGCTCCTCCCTACGTTGGGGGCGGTTTCGGCGTGCGCATCGGCTTGAGCGCCAAGGCCGAACCCATCGCCATGGCCCTGGCCATGATGGCGAAACGTCCGGTCAAATGCGTGTACACCCGCAAGGAAGACTTCATCGCTTCCGACACCCGCCATCCCGGCGTGGTTACTGTCAAACTGGGCGCCAAAAAAGACGGCACATTCCAGGCCCTGGATATGAAGGCCGTGTTCAGCACCGGCGCCTATTGCAGCTTCGGCGTTGAAATGCCCGGCGTGTGCGGCGCCATGTCGTTGGCCATTTACCGCATCCCGCATCAAAACTACTTCGGCCACAGCGTTTATACCAACGAGACGAGTTGCGGCGCCATGCGCGGCTTCGGCAACCCCCAGGGCAATTACGCTTTGGAGCAAGTCGTGGACATGATGGCGGAAAAACTGGGCATGGATCCCAAGGAGCTGCGCCTCAAAAACATCATGCAGGTCGGCGACAAATGGTGCCTGCCGTATGAGTGCGGCACCACGGAACTGGCCGAATGCATCAAACAGGGCGCGGAAGACATCGGTTGGGACAGACTGGGCAAACAGAACGCTCCCGGCTCCAAAAAACTCCGCGGCATGGGTATGGCCGTGGGCACGCACGTCAGCAACGCCTGGCCCTTCTGCGTGGACTACGACAACGCCTATGTGACCATCCAGCCCGACGGCACGGCCCATGTTGCTTCCGGCGTTCCCGACATCGGAACCGGCACGAGCACCTGCCTGGTCCAAATCGCCGCTGAAACGCTCGGTCTGGACATGGACAACATGAGCCTGACCTACGGCGACACTCTGGGCACCCCCTTCGACATCGGCAGCCACGCCAGCCGCACATGCTACGCCGCAGGCCTCGCCGTGAAAGCGGCCGCGGAAGACGCGCGCAAGCAAATCCTCGAATACGCCGCCGGATTCTTCAATCTGGCGCCCGAACGCCTGCAGATCGTCGGGGGTACCATCACCCCCGTGGCCTCCAGCCTGGAGGAATGCTCAGGTTCCGGACTGTGCCAGCTTGATGAGGTCAAAGACGGCAAGGGCAATTCCGTCACCATGGAGGATCTGGCCTATCACGCCCATGTACGCAACAAACAGTTCATCGGCGTGGGACGCATCGTGCCCCCCAACGCTCCGCCGTGGCATGCCTGCTTCGCCGAAGTCGAAGTGGACACGGAGACCGGTCAGATCGAGCTTATCAAGATGACCGCCGCCCACGACGTAGGCAAGGCGGTCAACCCCAAAATCGTTGAAGGCCAGATTGAAGGCGGCGCGGCGCAAGGCATCGGCTACGCCTTGTGCGAGGAAATCACTTATAACGACAAGGGACGCCAGCTCCAGAGCAGCATGCACAACTACATGCTGCCCACGGCCGAGGACTTCCCCAACATCAAGGCCATTATCGTCGAGGCCAGCGATCCCACGGGCCCCTTCGGCGCCAAGGGCGCGGGCGAATGCAGCCTGGTGTGCCCCGCTTCGGCCATCGCAAACGCCGTGGCCAACGCCACAGGCTATCGTTTCAAATCGATTCCCATGACTCCAGAGAGGGTGTTTAAAGCCCTGAAGCCGTAATACCGCCTGGGCAGGGGCTCGTCACCACGAGCCCCTGTATAACTTCAATGCAATGCGGAGCACTGTAGATGAAAAGAATTACATGCCTCTTTACAGCTCTGACCATGATTATTCTTTTATCAGGCATTTCATATGCGGGATCTGGCCACTATACCAACGGTGTGGAAGGTATCAAAGCGGCCACCCTGCCTCCGGAAGGCTTTTACTGGAGAATGTACAACGCCTTTTACAATGCCAATTCCATAAAAGACAAACACGGTGACGCCATAAGCGCGGATTTCAACGTCAGCGTGTATGCAATGGTCAATCGTTTCATTTACTCCACCCCCATAGAGTTTTTGGGGGCAAACCTTGTGGCCGACCTCTGCATTCCCCTGCAATACACGGATATCTCCATGCAGAACATCGGGCCTTTCTCATTCAGCGACAACGAATGGGGCCTGGGAGACATCCTCTTGGAACCCGCCCTCCTTGCCTGGCACGGCGCGCGCTACGACGCAGCCCTCGGCATCGGCGTCTACTTTCCCACCGGACGTTACAATTCGGACAGACCGGCCAGCGCGGGCAAAGGCTTCTGGACCATCATGCCCTCTGCCGGTTTCACGTTTTACTTCGATGAAGAAAAAACATGGTCCGCTTCCGTACTCGCCCGCTACGAAGTGCATACCGAGCAGCAGGATACCGACTGGACCCCGGGCAACGACTTCCATTTTGAATGGGGCATCGGCAAAACGATCAACAAGGTGTTCGATATAGGCCTTGCCGGATACTGCAGCTGGCAAGTCACCGACGACTGGGGACCAAACGCCGTGAGCGACAGGGAAGAGGCTTACGCGGTGGGTCCGGAAATCGGTTTCACAGTCCCGAGCTGGGGCATGATGTTTTCCATCCGCTCCCTCTGGGAATTTGAAAACAAAGTCAATTCAGAGGGCAATATAACAACGCTGACCATAACGAAGGCGTTCTAAAACGACGAGGAAATCATGTTCACGATTGTCAAACGCGAGGAAATGGCCTCGGGTACGGTTATCCTCAATGAAATTGAGGCGCCCCGTATCGCCGCCAAGGCCAAACCCGGACAGTTCATCATTCTCAAAGCCAATGACAATGGGGAGCGCGTTCCCTTGACCATGGCTGAAACAGACCCGGATAAAGGCACAGTCACCATCATCTACATGGTCGTCGGCAAAAGCACTGAGTTGTTCAAATCGCTAAAGGTCGGCGACGCATATCAGGACGTCATCGGTCCCCTGGGCCAGCCCACCCATATCGAAGGGGGCAAAAACGTGGTTTGCGTCGGGGGCGGAACAGGCGTCGCCGTGCTGCACCCCATCGCCCGCGGCATGAAGGATGCGGGGTGCAACGTCACCTCCATCATCGGCGCCAAGACGCACGACCTCCTCATTCTTGAGGACAAAATGCGCCTGGCTTCCCATGAGCTGCAGGTCTGCACCGACGACGGCTCCTACGGCCGCAAGGGCTTTGTCACCGAAGCGCTCAAGGAGCTGCTCGACAAGGGCGGCATCGACGAGGTTGTGGCCATCGGTCCCGTTCCCATGATGAAATTCGTCTGCAAAATGACCAAGGAATACGATGTGCCCACCCTGGTCAGCCTCAACCCCATCATGATCGACGGGACGGGCATGTGCGGCGGATGCCGGGTAAGCGTCGGAGGTGAAACCAAGTTCGGTTGTGTGGACGGTCCTGAATTCGACGGCCACAAAGTCAATTTCGACGAACTCATACTGCGCCTGCAGGCTTACACCGAGCAGGAAAAACTGAGCCACAGTCGTTGCAAATGCCAAGGAGGTCTCTAATGGCCGCCAACAAAACCGCACCCCGTCAGGCAATGCCTGAGCAGGCCCCACTGATTCGCGCCAGGAATTTTGAGGAAGTGCCCTTGGGATACACGCCGGAAATGGCCGTCGCCGAAGCGCAGCGTTGCCTGCAATGCAAGAACCCCCCCTGCATGCAAGGCTGCCCGGTCAGCGTCAACATCCCCGGTTTTATCAAACACATTGCCGAGGGCGCTTTCGATAAAGCCATCCAGACCATCTGGGAACGCAACAGTCTGCCCGCCGTCTGCGGCCGCGTGTGCCCCCAGGAAATACAGTGCGAAGGCCGCTGTCTCATGGGGCGCAAGGGCGAACCGGTCGCCATCGGCAACCTGGAACGCTTCGCCGCGGATTGGGAACGCACCCACCAAGCCTGCGGACTGCCTGAAAAAGCCAACGGCTCCACCAAAAAGATCGCCGTCGTCGGCTCCGGACCTTCCAGCCTGACCGTGGCGGGCGACCTCGTAGGCAAGGGACACCAGGTCTCCTTGTTCGAGGCCTTCCACAAACCCGGCGGCGTACTGGTCTACGGCATTCCCGAATTCCGGCTGCCAAAGGACATCGTGGCTTCCGAAGTATCCTGCCTCGCTGCGCGTGGCGTGAATATCGAATGCGACGTGGTCGTGGGCCGTACCGTATCCGTTGATGAACTGTTCGAGCAAGGCTACGACGCGGTGTATCTCGGCGTGGGCGCCGGTCTGCCCAGCTTCATGAACATCCCGGGCGAAAACCTGGTGGGCGTGCTTTCCGCCAACGAATACCTGACGCGCGCCAATCTGATGAAGGCCTACCTCTTCCCGGAAACGGACACACCCATTCCGCTCGGCAAAAACGTTGCCGTGCTCGGCGGGGGCAATGTGGCCATGGATAGCGCGCGCACGGCCATGCGCCTGGGCGCCGACAAGGTCAGCCTGGTGTACCGCAGATCCCGCGAGGAAATGCCCGCACGTAAAGCCGAAGTGCATCATGCCGAGGAAGAAGGACTCATCTTCGAACTGCTGACCAATCCCGTCCGTTATCTGGGCGATGACAAGGGGCGGCTCATCGGGATGGAATGCATCCGCATGGAACTGGGCGAGCCCGATGCCTCCGGCAGACGCAGGCCCGTGCCCATCGAAGGTTCTGAATTCGTCATCGATTGCGACCTGGCCATCGTAGCCATCGGGTCCGGCGCAAATCCGCTGCTCACCCGCTCAACAAAAGATCTCCCCTGCAACAAGTGGGGCTATATTGTCGCCAATCAAGAAACAGGCAAAACCGGGAAGAAAGGTGTCTGGGCCGGAGGCGATATCGTTACCGGCGCCGCCACCGTCATCCTGGCCATGGGCGCGGGACGCAACGCCGCGGATTCGATCCATGAATATTTGACCTGGGGATGGTAGTACGCAATGGGCGCGGGCTTCCGCGCCCTTTTCCAGCTGTCGTTCGTGAGGAGGAGCCATGTCGACACTCAACGAGTTGATCATCGGAATTAAAAGCGGCGGAGAGATGGGATCGGCCATCGCCTGGAGACTGCACCAGGCTAGGCTGCGCCGCATCTATATCCTGGAAACCGCTCATCCTCTGGCTGTCCGCAGAAGCGTGAGCTTTTGTGAAGCCGTCCACCATGGCACTTGCACCATTGAAGGCGTCCGCGCCGTGCGCGTCGAGAGCCCCGAGCAGTTCATCGGCACCTGGGCCAAGGGGCATATCCCCCTTATCGTGGACCCCGAAGGCGCCAGCCTTTCCGTTATGAAACCAAATGTGCTCATCGACGCCATTCTGGCCAAACGCAATACCGGCACGCACATAACCGATGCCCAGCTGGTGATCGGCATGGGGCCGGGTTTCGATGCGGGAAAGGATGTGCACATGGTCATCGAAACCATGCGGGGGCACAACCTCGGCCGCATCATTCTCAAAGGCGCCGCCGCCCCCAACACGGGTATCCCGGGATCAATCGGAGGATTCGACAAAGAGCGGGTCCTGCGCTCTCCCATTGCCGGAAAATTGATATGGAATTGCGACCTCGGCGACCTGGTCACGCAGGGGCAAGTGCTCGGCGTGGTGGACGGTGAGCCGGTTGTCGCCGCCATCTCCGGATTGCTCAGGGGACAAATCCGTCCCAACGGCCATGTGCCCCAGGGACTCAAACTCGGCGATATAGACCCTCGCGGCGATTTATCGTATCTGGATACCATTTCGGACAAGGGTAGGGCCATCGGAGGAGCCACCCTTGAAGCCATTATGAGGCGTTACAATTGATTACTGATACGATTCTCGCCGAGACTCTCTCCTTGCCCCAAAAGGGAATCCTGAGTCTCACCGGGGGCGGTGGTAAAACCACCCTCATGTTCCGGCTCGCCATTGAAATGGCCAGTGTCGGAAAACGCATCGTATGTACCACGACGACCAAGATATTTCCCCCAACGCCGGAACAGGCCCCCCTCGTAATAGCAGCAGAGGAAGATAGCCTGACGAAAGTCTGCCATGAGACTATCCGGCGTTGGGGGCGTGTCTGCGTGGCCCGGGAGCGCTGGGACCATAGCAAACTGCTTGGCCTTGAACCGCGAACCATCCATGAACTCATGGATTCCGGCATCTGCGATTGGATAATCATCGAAGCCGACGGCGCGCGCCGCTTGCCGCTCAAGGCTCCCGGCGCGCATGAGCCGGTCATACCGGAACGAACCACGCACGTCCTCGCTGTGGTGGGCCTTTCCGCCCTCGGCACGCCCTTGAACGAAGAGCATGTGTGCCGGAGCGCCTTGTACTCGGAGCTGACGGGATTGCCCCTGAACGCCCCCGTCTCTGCGCGTTCCGTTGCGGACATATGTGTCCACCCCCAAGGCCTGTTCAAGGGTGCGCCGGGTACAGCGAAGCGCTGGCTCTGGCTCAATCAGGCCGATTGTCCCGGAGGCCTTGAAGCCGGGAAAGAAGTCGTCTCCTGGATTGAACGCGCTTCAAGCAAACCCGAGTTGATTTTCCTGGGGTCCGCCGCGCAGACGCCGTGTATAAAGGACATCTGGAGGAGGACACCGTAATGGTGCGCGGTGTCATTCTGGCTGCCGGCCTGTCGCAAAGGATGGGCACGCTCAAGCAATTGCTCCCCTATCAGGGCAAGCCGCTGCTCCAGCATGTCATCGACTCTGCGCGGGCCTCGGCGCTTGACCATCTGTTGCTGGTTCTCGGCGCCCAATATGACAGAATACTTCCGCACCTCGACCTCTTCAATGTCACTGTCGTATACAACAAAGAGTACGCCGCCGGGCAAAGCACTTCGGTCCGGGCAGGTCTTGCATACGGCCCCGACGCTTCCGGGATCATGTTTCTCCTCGGCGACCAGCCTCTCGTCCAGGTGAAAACGATCAACGCGCTTATCGACTGTTTTCGCTCCCGCCGTCCTTTGGCGGTGGTTCCCATGTATAACGGGCAGAGAGGCAATCCCGTGATCGTGGCCCGAACGTTGACTTTGGAGATGGACACCCTTCAGGGGGACGTCGGCCTGCGGCATGTGGTGCAGCGGGCGCGCCAGGCGGTACGTTACCTGCACATAAAAGATTCCGGAGTATTGAGGGATATTGATACGCAAGAGGACTATCAAGCCCTGTGTTCGGACAATTTATCTCGCTATGCGGCTTCCACTCACTCAGGCAGCAGCCGCAACTTTTGCTGATCAGGCACGTTATTTGATATTTTCTTCCCTTGGATGAGGCATGTAAGTGTCTTCGCATTGAAACCTGTTCCGGGTTTGGGAAAAGCCACACCCCGCTTCCAAACCCGGAACACCCTTTTTGCAACACCCCCCTGCGCATTTCCGTCTTGAAACCACTCCCTCTCGGGAAACGATTTTCAGTGGTTCAGTATAACGCACGAGAGCATCCAACCCATTTTCAAGGATCTGCCGCTCTTGAATTCAGTGTGGTCCAGTTTCCCGGCCTAGCGCATTTTCGCCTTGAAACAAGGCTCTCCCCTGAAACAATTTCCAAT
>CAZFCK010000093.1:0-17754 GCA_964517355.1 uncultured Desulfovibrionaceae bacterium
GGGCCTCCCCTGGTCGTCGTGCGGGCGCGAAAGCCCGCGACTTTATTCTTTTTTTTCTTCTGTCTGAACGTCGTATAATAAATCCAGAAACACGGCCTGACTTGTTCTCTATTCTTTTGTGGGTGTATGGCTGACCCGTGAGGCTTGCAGTTTCAGCTCATAACCTTTTTTGGCTGTCGTAAGAATGCCCACGACCTCGTTTTGCGAAACCAATTCGCCTGAAAAACGATGACCGCTGTGATGCGCCGCATGTATTTTCCCGTCGCGGATTTCACCCTTAAAATGATACGGGTTTACTTCGCCGGTGATCGTGTGCACCAGGGCCACGCCTTGTATCTTGTTTCCTTCCTGCCGCACGTGGGCCTCCACTTTGGAAAACATGCAGCGTCCTTTCCAAATGCCCCGGCAATCAGCGGATTCGTCATCAGTGGCCACAGCACCCGCGGTATATGTGGCGCAAAGCGACAGCAGCAGGACCAATAAATATACCTTACGCACAGCGCTCCTCCTCATTCTCCAGATTCCGCTTTTGCGGCGCGCATGCCGCGCACATCCACGAGCTTGACGCCGGGCATCACCTCGCGGCCGGGAAACAGCGTATCGTCAAGCAGCACGAATTTTCCAGGCAATTGCGCCCATTGATGCACCATTTCTCCATATGGCGCGAACATCGGATGATCTCCCGGCAACGGCAGCCGTTTTCCCGCCCATACTATTACCGGAAAACGCACATCCAAGGCTTTAGTAATTGTGCGCAGCCAGTCAGGGAGCGGCGCCTCGGCCAAGGGCACTACAGAACGTTGCGGTGTCACAAAAGCTTGACTGAAGTCTCTCGCATCCACCACAAAGTAATCCACATCCCAGGTTTCGCAAAAATCCCGCACTACATCCACATCCTTGGCGTAATAGGCGCGCAACATGTGCTCCAGCCGGGGGCTGAGGCGCTTCCAGTAGCCCACGCTCCAAGGATGCGCCAACTCGTAAGATGCGAGCACCTTTCGCCGGCCAAAAGTGAGTACGTTATCCAGCGTATACGGATGTCCAGCAAAGACTGCGTTTGTATCCGTTTCCCGCACAGTCGAATAAAGGGGCGCATACGCGCCGTAAAAGCCCAGCGCTTCATAACGCAACCGTTGAGACGCCATCCCCAGGCACAACACGACCAGGGCGACGCCCACGAACTTCCATTGTATCCTGCTTCCTGCATAACGCCCCAGCATACAGCCCAAGAGCACGCAATACCCGAGATTAGTGGTATATTCCCAATAGCGGGAGGGGATGAACAAGGCGAGCAGCACCATCCGCGCGGCGATATACAGAAAAAACGACGCCAAAAACAAGCAGAGGAAAGGTTGCAGACCCGGCCACATTTTTTTCCAGGCAACGCGCCGCGCTCCAAGAACGGCCAGTAAAAGAATCAATACCGCCGTCAAGATGCCGGGAAAGAGCCCCAACTCGCGAAAAGGAAGCAGTCGCTCCCAGGGGCGGGCGACGAGTTCATATAAGAGCGAAGGCACCGGAACAATGGGAAAGCGCCCCAAGGGTCCGAACAGGGGAGAACCGGCCATGTCTTGGGCTGAGGCCATGGGACCGAATCCGGAGCCGGCAAGCTCATGATTGAAGAACAACACGGGCGCTGCCGCCCCCAGCAGCACCAGATAATCTAGCAGCCTGCGCGGCGCTGGAGGTTGCCGCATGAGGTGCAACCGCCCCAACACCCAGCCAATGGCCAACGCAAGCCCGCACAAGGCATAGATATAGGGAATAACGAGCCCCATGAGCACCATGGAAGCCAAGAGCCCCCATCGTGCGCCCCGCCCTTCTCCGCGTTGCCAACAGAGCCAAAACAAGGCCATTAACGGAGCGCCAAAGGATCGGGCCAGCCCACCGGAAATCGTATGTAGAAAAAAGGGCGAAAGCCAGTACACGCACAGCACGCCCCAGGCCGTGGACCGCCCTCCAAAACCGTTCCCCAAAAGAAACAACAAGATGCCGAGTATAATATATTCGAATCCGGCGAGAAGTTTGGAAAACGTGATGGGATCAACAAGGGGGGAAGCCAAGCGGTAAAGCCCTTTCACCCCCCA
The DNA here is from genome assembly GCA_964517355.1 of uncultured Desulfovibrionaceae bacterium. GTDB lineage: Bacteria > Desulfobacterota > Desulfovibrionia > Desulfovibrionales > Desulfovibrionaceae > CAZFCK01. Next base: position 2,088 of record CAZFCK010000093.1, read on the forward strand.
GGGCACGTAGCGTTGGGCATACTCCGTCAGCAGATCGTTTTGATACAGTGCCGGATCTTCCCAACTCTGCATCCAATAAACCTGCTGCCGCACGTCGTCGTTTGACACATAAGGGGCGAAAAGCACATCCCCATGCGCAAACCAGAAAACCACACACGTCAAGGCGAGGGCTAACCAGACATCCTTGCGGCTATAAAACGATTCCGTAATCAAGCTGGACACTTGAAACTCACATCGAGTCTGGTTTCTTGCCGGTTGGATATTGTTTCGAGGAAAAACCGTGAATAACGGCCTTCCCCATCGCGCCGATTACTATGACTCCGGCTCCTGACGGATTAAATATCCCTATCGTAGATGCGCCACGTCTTGTAATGTTTAGCACCATACTTGGCCAAAGCGCGCATGTAGAGCGTCAGTTGTTCCGGGATTAATGAACAATCGCAACACTCGATGCTCTTTTTACGATAAAAGTCCAGATAACTGCATAAAATCAATGCATGATGCAGCCTTTTCCGCTGATACTCCCGCTTCACTCCCAAAAGCAACGTGCGCAGCTTCCGCAAAGGCCAAACTCTTGCTTCGCCAAGGAGACGCAACTGATCGATAATATTCAAGCGGCCATTAAATTTCTGCAAGGTGGTGTTCAAATCCGGAACGGTGATGACGAAGGCCGCTATGCGATCATTCTTGTCCAGCATCAAGCGCATCAGGTCGGTACGAAGAATTGGGCGCAAGTCGTTTATGATTCCGTAGAACTGCTTTTTGGAAAACGGCACGTGCCCCCAATTGGCGTCCCATGACTCATTGAAAAGATCGAGCACCTCATCGCGCCGGTCCACAATCACACTCGCTTTGGGGCGCACCAGGCGCAAGCCTGAGCTGCGCATGATGTCGTCGAGCTTTTGCTGCATCCCTTCAACGATCTCCTGATCGCGAGTAATGCGCAAGGCATACCAATCGCTGGCCTTTGCAAAACCCCACGATTCGACGAGATCGACATAATACTGAGGGTTGTGAGTATGCAGGATGGCGGGTAGAGAGTCGAAGCCTTCTACAAGCAAGCCCACTTCATCGTAAATGCCGAACGAAAGCGGGCCGCGAATACGCACGCGATCGCGCTGGCGCAGCCAGGCCGCGGCCTCTTCAAAAAGCGCCCCCGCCGTTTCTTTGTTGTTCTCACATTCGAAAAAGCCAAAAAACCCGGTTCGATCCTGGTAGCGCTCGTCATGCATGCGGTTGATATGGGAGGTGATGCGCCCCACAGGCTCTCCGCCGCGCAAGGCAAGGTAGTATTGAGCCTCACCGAATTCGAAAAAAGGTCCCTTTTTCTTGTCCAACATCTTGCGCTGCAAGCTGATGGTCGGCGGCACCCAGTACGGGTCATGAGAATTGAAGGCCCAGGGCAGACGAATGAACATATCCAGTTGTGCGTCTGTTTCAACGGGCACAACCGTAAGAGAAGAATTATCGGGCAAGAACCCCTCCAATTATTGGGCTGCGATGAGTGATACCTGCGTTTTATAACCTTCCTTGAGGACAAAATCCGGATTCGGCGCGGTGAGTTCCACCTCGTAATAGGAAGGTTGTCCCAATCCCGGAGTCACCGGTGTCCAGGAAATACGCGACAATGTGGCTTCAAAAATCTGATCCGGTATGGAAGACAGGGAAACAGTCGCCTTATCGCCGATGCTCATGCGGCTGGCCTCGATTTCGAAAATATTGGCCCGGATAATCATGGGGTCCATGACGCCGAGAATCAGTCCAGCCCCGGGCGCCATTTCCGCGCCGGAACGGATATCGGGATGAATCCACAACACATGCCCATCAATGGGGGCGGTTATGGTCACGTCCTCCGGCACATGATCAAAACTGACATCTTGTCCCAAGGTATCGCGCAAGGCGACAAGGTCGTCCTGGGCGGACCGTTGGAAAAGCTCGAGTTGCTGTTGCAAGGCGATCCTTTGCAGTTCAAGGGCCTCGATTTCCCCCTTGACCTGGGACAGATTTTGTCCGCTGGCCATCTTCTGCTGGGCCAGCTGCTCCACTTCCAGCAGCTTGGTGCGCAAGGGAACAAGCTCACCCTTAATCTGGGCTATACGCACTTGAATATCCTGCTGGGCTTGAGGCGAGATGCTGCGCCGGATGCTGGCGATGACTTCAGGCGCCAGCCGCAGTCTTACCAACGGTTCTCCGGCCTCGACTCTTTGACCGGCCTGCACCAGCAATTGCGTGACTATGCCTTTATAGGGAATGAGCACGCTCCGTTTCAGGGAAGCGTACAATTTTCCTTGAAAGACAATTTCCTCACCCTGCACCGTCGGCGGCGGGGCCTCTTCCTGAGCGGGTTGTCCCTCCTCGGTTGCAAGTGCGGAAACAACGCTTCCGCCCGTACCCGAAAAGAGAAAAAACGACAGGATGGAAAGAAAAACGCCCCCCCAGAGTATGATTCGATAATTAGAAATTTTGCGCATTGATATATGTGTTGAAAAGGTCTCCCGACATGTATCGGAGGTCGAACATGGCGCTTTCATCATCAAGCTCCTTGTCCAAGGCCGATTTCCTTGCAAGAAAGTATTCCCTGATTTGATCCAAATAAACAGGGAACGGTTGCGTTCCGGCCTGATAGCTGATTTCTCCCTGACGCTTGCGCAATCCGGCAAGCTCCACTTCCGCCTTGGCGACCTTCATGGAGGCCAGGCTGCTGCGCCTGTTTGCGAGCCCCGATCTCCAGTCGCTTGTCAAATCAAGTTCCTGCAAGTTCTCTTTGACCACTTCCTGGCGCGTATTCATACGCTGTCTACGAACATTACGATAGCGCTCCCCCCAATCCCACAAGGTCCAGGTAAAGCCCACGCTTGTATAAAGGCCGTCGTCGGCATCGTCTTTGTCAATGGGATCCGCAGTGCGCGCCTGGAAATATATTTTGGGCAGATAATTGGCCCAGGCCAGCTTGATGTTATATTCCTGAAGCTCTCTACGTTGCTTCTGGATCTTGAGATCAATGCTGTTGGCGTGCACATCGGCAATGGTGACATGCGAGGGAGAGAAGAATCCCAGAACCTGATCGTCAGCGTCCTGAAGATCGAGCTGCAATTCGTCCTCGATTCCAAGCCCGAGAAATATCTTCAAATCCTCGAACAATTCATCGCGTTTGGCCTCGAGGCTTTCCCGTTCCAGAAGCGCCATTTCCACCTGTTGTTCGGCGATGCGCACTTCCAGGGGGTTGGTGCCCCCCGTTTTAAGCAGGTTGGAAAGATATGTTTTCTCATGTTTGGCCAAAGCCACAAGCTCTTCCTGCAACACGATGCTGCGATCAAAGTAGGAAAGCTCCAGGAACATCTTGCCCAGGTTGAACAACCCCTTGTTGATGGTCTTCATATGCACGAGGATGGCAACTTCCGTCACCAGCTTTGTGGCTTGAATGGAAAACCCCGCGGCTATGGGGTCGTAGCTGCCGGTGGAAAAACTCAAGCTGAACCGGTCCGAGTCTTCGATATTCGGACCGGTGACCACATAGCCCGTGCTGACGAGAAATTTCGGAAGAAGTTGATACCAGCTGTCGCTCTCGTCGATACGGTTAAGCTGCACCTGCATGGCGCTTTCGACAAAATAGGGCGATTGTTTCAACGCAAGGAACACACACTCCTCAAAGTTGAGAGCCTTGTCGGGTACAACGGACTTGCTGCCGACAGCCACAGTCGCTTCGAGAGATTTCCCGTTCGCCATCGCATCATCGCCGGGCTCTTGATCCGAGACCGGTTGTTCCGGCTCTGCTCCGCTTTTCTGCGACGCAGCTTCCTGACCGGCCAGGGAAATACGATAGGCATGCGCGCGTTCCGCAGCTTTCTCCGCCGGTCCTTTCAATTTTGTGGAAGAAGGAGCGGCATTATCAACGGCTGTACCTTCAGCTCCCTGTGTGTTCAAGGGCGCATATTCCACCACCTGAGCCTCGGACGCTTCCGGCCCCGTATTGGCTTCGGCTTGCGACGCCGCAGGCCGCCGGGAACTCAAGCCGTCCGGAAGAGCATAGCCTTTGGTGACCTTGGAAGCGCCGGCGAAAAGCATCTGCGCGTCGCCGAAAACCAAGGAAAACAGCATAAGAGTCAAAAGAAAAAAAGAAACGCCACGATAAGAGCGGGAAGGTATCAAACGAATCAAATGAGGGGTCAGTCGTGTCCGCTTCTGCATCGAATAACTCCTGTGCTTATTCGGAGTGGAGGTTGCCGTCGCGAAGGTGGCATACGCGCGTACAGCGCGCCGCGATATCCGGGTCATGCGTCACAAGGACCATAGCTGTTTCACCGCCAGAAATAAACTCACGAAAATGGTGCATGACCATTTCCCCGTGTTTGTAGTCCAACTGGCCTGTGGGTTCATCCGCAAAGATCACCCGCGGCTTGTTGACAAGCGCCCGAGCTATGGACACACGTTGCTGCTCGCCGCCGGAAAGTCTGTTTGTGGGGTGGTTGATGCGGTGCCCCAAATTCACCTTTTCCAGGGCGTCAAGTATCATGTCGCGCCTGAGCTTGCGTTCCACGTCGGCATAGATCAACGGGTATTCGAGGTTCTCATACACGGTCGTATGCTCGAACAGGTTACAGCTTTGAAAAACAAACCCTGCGAAATTGCGACGAAATTCTGCCTGAGAGGCACGATCGCGCTTGAGCACGTCTTCGTCGAGCACCCAGTATTCGCCGGAAGTTGGCGGATGCAGCAAACCCAAGATAAACAGAAAGGTCGACTTTCCCATACCCGAAGGCCCCATGATGGCGATCATCTCGCCAGGGAGCACGTCCAGGTTGACGCCCTTCAATATTCTGATGCGTTCCGCCCCATTCACGTAATCCTTGATCAGATCGCGAACCCTGATCAAGGGGGCCTTGGAGTTCATATTATTCATAACGAATAGCTGTTACAACTTCCATGCGGCTGGCGCGCAAGGCGGGATAATAACCTGCGACGGCACCCAACAGCAGTGAAAAAACAAAACTAAGCAGCGTATAGCCAACAACCGCCTCCCGCGTGGGGTATGTTCCAATAAGTTCGCTCGAATAGGCCACTCCGGCTATGCCCAGCCCCATCCCAAGGATGGCGGCGCTGCAGCTCAGGCAAAGGGCTTCGGACAAAAACTGAAACAAGATATCAAGATCCTTGGCGCCCATGGCTTTTTTGAGTCCGATCTCGCGAATCCGGGAACGCACCGCGGTCATCATGCCGTTCCAAATGCCGTAACCGCCAAGGACCAGTGTCGCGGCCACGGCGAAATACACAAAAGTTTCCACCCAAAAGGCGATGCGTTTGACCTGGTCGAGAGCGCCCCGCGGCACTGTCACCACCAGACGGTTCGCATCCTGATGCTGCGCTATTGTCCCGGGAATGGCGGCAGCCACCTGCTCAACATGGTCCCAGCTCTCGCATCGCACACTGAGTTCATTGGACTCGGGCAAGGCGTCCACCCTGTCCCTCATTGTGGTGATCGGCAAAAAAGCGGCATTGGCACGATCTCCGGAAGTATCCGACGACAGCACTCCTACCACGGTATAGATGGAGTGGTCTACGCGGAAACGCTTTCCAATGACATCATTGCTCCCGAAGACCTTATATGCGAGTTTTTCTCCCAAAATGCAAACAGGTTCGTGCCTGCGTACGTTGTCTGCGCTAAAAGGTCTTCCCCTGGTCATGTGATAGCCGGTAACGTCGGTGAAGTACTGATCAACCCCGATAAGGGGGAAGTCGTACATATGATTTTCCAAAACAGTCCGCGAATAATGTTCTCGCTGCACTGTTTCACTCACGGCGGACACTCCGGGAAGACCGCGAACCGCTTGGGCGGTGCCTTCCAAAAACCACTGCAGCCGTTCAATTTTATCCTTGCGGGAGCTTTTGCCTTCAAAAGAGACCTGCAGGATCGTAGCGCCACCGATAAGGGTAAGATCGTTGTTGAGATTGCTTTTCACGATCTGCCCCATGGTGAGAATGACGATAACACCTGCAGTCCCAATGGCAATAGAGATCAGCACCCCTAAATATCGCCGGCGCTGTCTGTAAACCTGCCGCGCACTGACGCGGAGCAAATCGAGATAACGCGTTAATCTTACCCTGGAGCCCATAATATATCACGACTGCATTACACCCGCTCCGTCGTGAAACCATGGCGCAGGCGCGTGGCTGGTACAGTATCCGGCATTGAGGGGACAAGCCCCTTATCACGACAGCGTTTGACCGGACGTAACGCAGATATCTTCTTGCGAGCTTTTGAACTGCGGGGAGTAGCCAGTCTCTTCCGCCAAATCCTTTGAACGAATCTTAAATTTTCCTGCCAGCTTATCCAGGGCCTGCATAACCACGTCGATATGCTTGTCCTCATGGGTGCTCATAAAGGCCGTTCGAATGAGGGCCTTCCCCTTGGGCACGGCCGGATACACGGCGGGCAGAGCGAAAACGCCTTCGTTGAACAACGCGGCCGCAAAGCTGTAGGCCTTTTCCTCCTCGCCGATGTGAATCGGAATGACGGGAGACTCGGTCATGCCGTAAATCAGGTCAAGTTGTTTATAACCTTCACGAACCTTTCTGGACACGTCCCAAAGCCGGCGCACCCGATCAGGTTCCTGATCGATAATATCGAGACACTTCAGCACGGTGGCGGCGTTGCTCGCAGGCAGGGCGGCAGAGAAAATCAGTGTTTTGGACTGGTGCTTCACATAGCACAGCAATTCCTCATCATCCGAGGCGATGAACCCGCCGATGGAGGCAAGGGCCTTGCTGAACGTTCCCATGATGAAATCCATCTCAGATACCAATCCATAATGATATGCCGTGCCGCGCCCGCTATCTCCCATGACGCCGAGGCCGTGGGCATCGTCCAGATAAATCAGGAGATCGGGGAACTCTTGCCGCAAAGCGTATAATCCCGGCAGGTTGCTGATATCACCAGACATACTGAAGACACCCTCGGTAATGAGGAAAATCGTGGCCTCGGGATATCTTTTTTTAGCGTTGCGTATCTTGTCGCGGGCGGAATCAGGATTGTTGTGATGAAAAGGAATGATTTTGGCTCCGGATGCGCGACAGCCTTCGAAAATGCTGGCGTGATCCTCACGATCGCAGATCAAGACGTCCGTAGGTGCGGCAAGACAGGACAACGCGCCGAGATTCGTCAAAAATCCCGTGGTATGAACCACGGCAGCTTTTTTGCCCACAAAAGCGGCCAAACGTTCTTCCAGCTGGTCGTGCAGAGTCATGTTTCCCGACAGAAACCGCGAGCCTCCGGGACCGGCTCCCCAACGCTTGATGGCCTCCATGGCGGCTTCGACCACACGGGGATCATGGGTCAAGCCAAGATAGTCGTTGGAACCGGCCATGACCAGCACCTTGCCGTCGACTTCCACCTCAGGTCCCCACGACCGTGCTATGGGTTGAAAATAAGGATAAGACCGCTGCTCTTTCAGACCTGCGACGGTGTGTGCAATGGACTTGCTGAGTTGTTTGGTTTTCATGGAAATAAGAGTTCCTGCATGTAATCGTATGCCCAGGGCACAGGTTCAGAAGTGCCTGGTATTTTAATTATCGCATTATCCGCCAAAAGAAACGCCCCCACAAGGGGCATTCAGGCAGCTGCCTGAAGCAGCTTTGCGCACTCGCGTCCATCAGGGGGCTGCAAGAAAAAATAGAAACAAGTAAAATACCTAGACACCATATATCCATTCATTCACCTGCTTGCCCCCTTATAAAGCGCAAAATCCGGCTCAGCCGGAATATTATTGTATCATAATCCGCACATTTCTAGGGGTCAACCTCATGCCGGAAGCAAATCACCATCCTACCGTGTACTGCATCCTGCCGAAGCTGAATAGCTTTACACCTCCGGCTGCAAGATTGTCAACCAACCCGCAATGGTGCAAATAAATACACGATGCTTGGTACATTTTCACTCTTTCCTAAATTTCAGGACGCATTGTTTCCACACCGCCGCCCCGGCGCACCCGATAGATGATCCCGCCCCACGAAATATGCCGCAGGACCTGTGTACGGGCATGGCTACCCGCCGCCATAATCAATGTCCCGAAAAAACCGCTCAACCAGGGCAGCGTCCCTCCGGGAGCAGGATGGCATGCTTTGGCCCACAATCCCAGCAAAACGAGAACGCCGAGGAATCCCCAGCACAAAGCCGCCGTTGCGCCGCCAACCAGGCCACACAGGCTCAAGACCGCGATAGCGCCTGAAAAAAGCAGCATGCCCGCCAAGAGATACAGAAGCACTCCCACTCCGAACCAGGACCCGGGATAAATAAACTTCAGGTACAGCCATTGGCGTTCCATCCAGATGCGCCAATCACGCATCAGCTGGCCTTGCACAAGCGTCTCCATGCACGCCCCCAGCACCGGAACGGCCCGTTCCCCGGCCTGTTCCAGCCTGCGCGCAAGCGTCACGTCGTCTACAACGCTCCCGGCCCACAGCGCCGCCGCGTCCAGTTCTTGGAACACCGCGCGCTTAACGGCCATGCTTCCCCCCCAGGGTTGGGTCACGGCAGGTATTTCCTGCATCATATAGAGCGCAAGCACGGAAATTTTGCGTCCCATGACCGCAAATCCTTCACGTGGAGAAAAGACATGGTGATAAGCCGTGCTGGCCACGCCATGGCCAGCGGCGATGGGTGACACGAGCCGTCTGAGCCAATCCATGCGGGGTTTGTGCATACTGTCGCAAAAGGCCAAAACAGCGACATCCTCGTCAACGCCCCCCAGGGCGGCGAGCTGATTCCAATTCTTCTGACCGCAGCCCTCGGCTTTTCCGGCCAGGGTCAGGCGCCCCTTGCTCACCCCCCTCGTCCGTGCCCGGGCCTGCGCGGCCCGGATCGCTCCAACCGCCGGATCGTTGGCGCTTTCCACCGCGAAAAAGACCTCATAATCGGGGTAATCCTGCAGCAGCAAGGCGGTCAGACACTCCTCAACGCCCTCGGGCGCCCCTTTCACCGGCACCACCAGTCCCACCCTGGGAAACGGTCCGCCATAAATATCTTCCAGATACGCTTCCCGGGAGCGCAGACGCCGCCCCCCGCAGGCCACGAGAATGAATACGGGCGCCAGGGCAACAAGCAGCAGCACGGTCAAAAGCATCATCCATCTCCTTTAGCGCATTTTCGCCTTGAAACAAGGCTCTCTCCTGAAACAATTTCCAATTGTTCCAGTGAAATGCATAAGAGCATCTCGCGCTTTTCAAGCGTGAGATGCTCTAGTATTCTCTGGGCGCGCCAACGCCGCAAACAACGCCTCATGGGCGCGCGTGGCGTTCTCGTACGAGAATTCGCGCACGGCTTTATCTCTGCCGGCACGTCCCATGGCCTTGCATTGCGCATCATCTTCCAGCAATCTTTCAATTCCCGCGGCCATGGCCTCCCAATCCCCGGCAGGCAGCAGCAGTCCGGTACGCCCGTGTTCCACCAATTCCGGAACGCCGTCCACCGCCGTCGCCACCACGGGAAGCCCCGAAGCCATGGCTTCCAGGATGACGTTCGGCAACCCCTCGCGCAGGGAACTGAGCAAGAACATGCGCGCGGCCGGATACACCTCCTCCAGCCCCGAACGCCCCTCAAAGATACGCACCCGCGCCCCAATATCCCGGGGCATGGCGGCCGCCTGCTCCATCAACGCCTGGCGCAAGGGCCCGTCTCCATACAAATGCAGCTCCACATCGGAATGGTTTTCGGCCACACGCGCAAAAGCGCGAAGCATGCACGCCTGATCCTTGTCCGAAACCAGCCGAGCCGCGCTCAGCAGCACGGGCGCTCCCGGAACCGTTTCCTTGCGGGGGCGAAACCGTTCCACATCCACACCATTATGGATGACGGTGATCCGCTCCGGGGGCAATCCGTAATCCCGCACCAATAAATCACGTAGCGCCGTTGCGTTGCACACGTGATGGTCGGCCAGATTCTTCAGCCAGCGCTCGTGATAACGCACCGGGGCTCCGGACTGGCGGATATTGCCCACAATAACGGGCAGCCCGGCCAAACGCCCCGCTATCCGTCCCCAGATGTTGGGCAACGCGGTGAGCAGCACCAGCACGTCGGGGCGCTCCGCCCGCAACCTGCGCCAGAGCGTCAACAATCCCGCCGGTCCCAGGACGCTGCGCCGTGTCAGCCACCGCACGTCGAGCCCCCATTCCCGCGCCAGAGGGGCGAAATCATCCCCCTGCAACAAAACCCAAAGGCTGGGCCTGACACGCGAGGTATCAAATCTTCTGGCCATTTCCACCGCCTGACGCTGGGTGCCCCCGAACGCCAAATCCTCCAGAAGAAAGACGACACGCAACGGCTTGCCGGCAATGACGCTCCCGTTCACTTCCCCTTGATCCTTCTAAAGCAAGTTATCTTTGAAAAATGAAAAAAAGAAAAAAATCGCTGACTTTCGCGCCCACACGACGATCAGGGGAGCCCCCCGGACGCCGGAAAAACGACTCTCTCATACTTGTTTTTTCAACATATGCGAAATGTTATAGTACACATTTCACTCTGAAAATTGAGTTGGTTCGCTCTAGAGCATCTCACGCTTGAAAAGCGCTAGATGCTCTTATGCATTTCCCTGGAACAATTGGAAATTGTTTCAGGGGAGAGCCTTGTTTCAAGGCGAAAATGCGCTAACTATCGGGTAACAATAAGCGCGAAAGGGGAAACCCCTACCAACGGGTCTCCCCTTTCGCACTCTTTTTCATAATGCATGAAAAAGGACTAATACCCCATGAGGCCGCAGCACCGCGAACACACGGGCATCAATCCATCTTTGGTCAAACTGCGGCGAAAGCGCTGATAGGCCTCGGAGTTCCAAATCTCGGTGATGGTATTTTCCTTTACGTTGCCGACCACGTAATCATGGTAGTCGCGACAGGGGGACATATTGCCGTTGCTGTCGATCTCCACAACCTGGAAAATGGAGATGCATTGATCGAAACCGAAACGCTCGGAATGGTCGTTGTAGTACTTTTTCAGGTTATCTTCGCCGCGGATATTCGGAATAAAAATCACCGGAGGCGCGTCTTTTTCCGACGACCGCTTGTCCAATTCATCCAACTGGCGCGAAAGATTCTGATAATCTTTAAGTTTCCATCCGCCGACCCATCCCCAATGCAGCGTGGGCGTAAAGCCGAAACGCCGGGCGAAATCCTGATCCTGGGCCGTGGCGTGCTCCTCGTCGATCCACCAGGACGGATAAAAAACACACATATCCACCTTGTCGCGGAACGTCTCGTAAATATCCACCAAATGGTTGGCGTTGTCCTGGGAAATCGTGGTCAGTGTGGCGATGAGCGGCAGCACGCTGTTCTTACGTTTACGCTCCTCGATAACCACGTCCAGCCCCTCTTGGATGGAGCGGAAACTGTTGGTGTTGCCCACGCCGCGCCGGATCTTGTTGTGCACTTCCTCGCAATGGCCGTCCACGGAAACCTGGAGCAAAAACATGGGAGCTTCAACCAAATTATTGGCATACTTGGCGATATGTGTTCCGTTGGTGGCAATGGAGCACGGCAGTTTCAAATCCGTGGCGGCTTGGATAACGTCCAGCCACCCGTCGTACAGGGTGGGCTCCCCTCCCCACAGGTAGACCATGGGGTGATGGCCGTGTTGCACCAGATCTTCAAGAAGCTCTATGTACCTCTCCGGCTTGACTTCCTGTTTCTTCAGCTCCTTAAGATCCATATTGTGCAGGAAACCCTTTTCTCCCCACTGTCCGCACATCACGCAGCGCAGATTGCACACATCCGTGATACGGATACTCACCTGGCGGATTTTGTTGGCTTTACCTTCCTCCGCCTTTGGGTAGAGGGTATTGAACAACCACTTTTCCCCCTGAAGCGTCACAAGGCGCTTCGCAATCCAGGGATGACGAGCCAGTTTCCAAAAATTCTTGAACACAGCCTGGGGCGCTACTTTGCTGCGCTTGCTCATTAGAGATACTCCCGTTTCGACAAAGCCTGCATCAGGCTGAAGCGTTGAGGTGCGGCCAAATGTCTGACATTCGGCCCTTGAAAAGGTCGTAACGCTTGCATATTTCCCTAAAGTAATCAAGGGAAAACCAAGGCAAAACGCGGCCGGTACCACTCTACGGCGCGGTGGGGCAAAAGGCCCTCCTGCTTGACAGCCACGCTCCCACGAGCCACAGTGACGCCCCGGCACTATACGCTTTTGTTCCTGGATGACAACCGGCCAGGTTCGTGCGCACGCAAAAACCGCGCAACACCCTGTCGATGCCGAAAAAAAGCTGCGAGGCACCATGCAGGCACTTGTTTACCGCCGCTCCATCCCCCGATATCTGGCCTGTCAGGCACTCAACAGACTTTTTAGACGTCGTTTTTTTCCTTCCATCGCCCCCTTGCGGCTTGAGGAACGCGAATTCTCCCCCCTTGAAGGCTGGGTCTCCATGCGTGTGTCCCTGTGCGGCATTTGCGGCTCGGACATCAGTCTGCTGCGGGGCAGCGAATCCTATCTCATGGAGCCTTACGCTTCGTTTCCGGCCGTGCTTGGACACGAAGCCGTGGGCACAATCACCGAGGCGCCCTCGGACACCGGCTTAAAAAAGGGGCAACGCGTGGCCGTGGAACCCATGCTGCCCTGCGCCGTCCGCAATGTCACGCCCTGCCGTTTTTGCGCCCAGGGTTTGTACAATCTTTGCGAATGCTTCACCAAAGGCGATCTTGAACCGGGCATGGTCATGGGGTTCAACGCCTCGGCAAACGGGGGCATGGCCGAATATCTCGCCGCGCATCCTTCACGGATAGTGCCCATCCCCGAGTCAATGCCCGATGAAACCGCAGTGCTCATCGATTCCCTGGCCTCAGCGCTGCAACCCGCCCTGGACAACCTGCCTCCGAATGACGCGGATGTGGTTATTTACGGCGCGGGCATCATCGGACAACACCTGTTGCGCTGCCTGCGCGCCCTGGGCTGTTCCGCGCGCGTGGCCATGGTGGCGCGCCACGGATTCCAGCGGGACCTTGCTTTGGCGGGAGGCGCCGACACCGTGCTGATGTCGCCCGACCGCGCGGCTCTGGGTAAAGCCGTTGGCGCAATCCCGCTGCGCACCACGCTGGGAGGAGGCAATCTTGAAGGAGGAGCCACCCACTTTTTCGACTGCGTGGGCAGCCGGCGCTCCGTGCAGGACGGCTTGCTGGCTCTGCGCGGCCACGGCCGTTTCATCATGGTGGCCACGATCGGCACCCTGAACGGCGTGGATTTCTCTCCGCTCTGGTTCCGCCAGATCACCATGCGCGGGACGAATTGTTATGCACAGGGCCGGCACGGCGGCACCACCGTGCGCACCTACGCCCTCGCCAAGGAACTGCTTGCCGGCGGCGCCTACCCCACACAGGGGCTTTTGACCCACACCTATCCCTTGAGCCAATGGCGCGAAGCCTTTACCACAGCCTTCGACAAACGTGGCCAACACAGTATGAAGGTGGCGGTACACCCAGACAACGCCCTGTAATGACGGGAGAACACGTGAAAAGCCTCAGCCAGCAAATATTGTGCATTCACCACATCCTGGACGGGTTGCGCGACGGGCTTTCACATTTTTCCCTCCCAAGCCGCGTGGCCCTGCTCTACGCCGTACACAGAGACGATCCGCTGCGCGTCTACGATCCGCAAAACCTGTTGGAAGGACACGAGCCCAAACTCAAGGAACTCTACCTGGACAACGAAAACTGGCGCCACCCCCGCCCCAACGACTTCCGCCTGATCACAGGCGAGCTCACCAGCCCGGAAAGCCTCCAACTGGCCGGACTCATTTCCTACGGAGTCCGTTCCCGCTCCGTATATTATCAAATGTGGTTCACGGAACATCACCCGGACATGTGTTCCATCGGTCCCACGGAACGCTGGATGGAGCATGCCGCTTGGCTGCTCTCCCAGGATCTGGGGACCGACGCCCCTTGCATGGGCAGTTCCGGCATCGTTCTGCAGGCCTACGCCATCCACGCCGTGCGCGACCACATTGTCGATGAGCGCAACATGATGCTCGGACCGGATACCCTGCTGCGGGTCTACCCCATCCTGGATGCCGTGCTCGGGGTGTCCAAAACCCGTGAAGAAGGCGCCTGGCCTCGGGGCAAGCTGATCTTCGTGGACCCCGAACGTCTGGACGCCCTCCCCTTTCTGGCGCGTTTTCCAAAATGGGAGCAACCAAGCCTGAGCAACCACAAGCATGTGCGCAAACTGCTCCAGGCTGTGGAAAGCGGGCAACGGGCGCTGGCCTCGGAAGGCACAACCATCGTGGGCATTGTCAGCACCGCCAAGGACAATCTGCCCGCAACGCGCATCGTGGCCGATTTCCACGGGGGGCACGGATTCATCCGCCTCGGCGGCACCCTGGTCTGCAGCTTTTCCGACGGAAATTTCCATTCCACCACCCGCCGCGCCAAACTGGTGCAACTGGAAGAACTGCTCCTGGATTCCTCGCTGGAACCCACGGCCTGCCATTCCCTGTTTCAGGCCGTTTCAACCATCGTGCACAACGCGGAGGAATGCAAACACGGCTGCACACTGGTCATCGACATGCGTCAAGATCCCGCGCCGTTGTCGGGACAGTATCTTGTCACGCCTCTGAACCTGTGCGATCCCGACATGCTCGATGTGGCGCAATCACTGGCGCACATGGACGGCGCGCTGCACCTGGCCGGCGACTGCACCTTGCGCGGCTTCGCCTGTCTGCTGGATGGTCTTGCCGTGCCCGGAGAAAACCGCGCACGCGGCGCGCGTTTCAACTCCGCCCTGCGCTTCACGGCGGCCCATGAAGATATCGCCGTGGTCGTCGTTTCTGCGGACCGCCCCGTATCCATTATCCACGGCGGCATAGAACTCACCGCTCAATGCGCCTGGAAACCCATGCAGGGGCGCAGTAAAGCCCCTCTCACTCTCAGCGAATGGCTGATTGAAGCGAACCGGTAGCAGGCCGGTTGCCGCTCAAGGCGACATTTTGAGAAGACGATGCGGGCGAGATGATTTTGAGTGGTGAACGCCCCTCTGGACTCGCGGAGGCGGAGAAAACTCAAGAGGAAACAGGTCAAACCGGGCGTACGAAAAAAGCATGCACCCGGCTCTTAACTGGAAAATTTTTCCACAGCAGATTACATTTCTTCGTCGTCCATGAACCCGCTCATGGCCAGAAGCGCATGAATGCCGTGGCGATGGGCCTCGTCCGGACTCATAAAACCACCTGCCAGAAATCGCTTGCCGCCGCACAGCACGCGAACGCTGAAATAAAGATCTTCATCCGGAAAGATATCCAGCTGACAATACTCCGTGGCCTGGGACATGTAGGAATGGCTGGCTTGCATGGCTTTTCTCCTGGAATGCGTCAAAAAACGGGCACGACGCCCTTTTTGCCATTTTTCATGCACAAACCAAGCCAACCCGTAAAAATCCGCACAAAAAGAAAGCCGGAGAAAGCATCTTTCTCCGGCTCTCATGACTCACTTGGCAATAAAGGCTGTCTATTATACTATTTCCTATTCATAATGTCAGCGTAAAGCAGTCCTTTCTACATTGCAGAAGGAATGACCCTGCTTGGGACAATCTCAAAAAATAATACAATATCTATTTAATATTATGAAATTAAAAGTTTTCCTATGTGGCCCCTTGTCAAGCGAAATAGCCTTTATTTCAAATTACGCGATC
>CAZFCK010000094.1:0-17581 GCA_964517355.1 uncultured Desulfovibrionaceae bacterium
TTTCCCCCCGGAAAAACCTAACAAGTCTTTAATCAGTGCTTCCTTAAGAACCTTTATCAAAAGGTTCTTAAGCCACCGGAGACAGGCTTCTTTCAGGTCGGCAGGGCAAAGGCGCGGGCCACTTCCGGCCGGCGCAGCAAATCGCCCACCGTCTCGTAGACAAAAACATCGTCACGCGCGGCAAATGGCTTATCGATGTGCCGGGCGAAGACCACGCGCCCAGGACCCGGCGCCAGGACAACGATATGGTGGCTCACGCGCACCGCTTCCGGCAGATCGTGGGTCACGAACACAGCGGCCAGGCCGTTCTCTTCAATCAGCCGCACCAGCAGATCCTGCAGTTCCCGGCGCAGCCCCACATCCAGGGCGTTGAAAGGCTCGTCCAGCAGCAGCAAATCCGGGTCCACGGCCAGGGCGCGGGCCAGGGATACACGTTGCCGCATACCGCCGCTCATTTCATGGGGGTATTTTGAAAGATCGCCCGACGACAGGCCCATGCGCCGGGCCAGGCGTTCGACGACCGGGCCTCGTCCAGAGCGCGGCACGCCTTCGGCCTTGAGCCCGAACCCTATATTTTGGGCCGCCCGCCGCCAGGGCAGCAATCGCGGCTCCTGAAAAACGCATGCCGTTTTCGAGAATCCGTTGACCACCTCCCCGCGCTCAGGCCGTACAAGTCCGGCGGCCATGTTGAGCAAGGTGGTTTTACCGCAGCCAGAGCGCCCGACAATGGTCAAAATCCGCCCCGCTTTAAGCCGCAGGCTCACATCGCGCAGCACGTCTTCCGCGCCGAAGGAGTGGCCGACATGGCGCCATTGGAGCGCAGGCGGCGCGGCGCGCGTCATGCCCCCCACCCGGCTTGTTTGCGGCGCGTGGAGCGCCATGGTTCCATGCGGCGTTTCAGGGGCTCCAGCAACAAATGCTCAACCGCCAGCATCACGCACAGCACGGCGATGATCCAGGCCATGGCCTCGGAGGTCTCCAGGTTCACACGCGCCATGGCCATGCCCGCGCCTATGCCGTCCGTGGAGGCCAGCAATTCGGCCATGACCGCGGCCTTCCAGGACATGCCAAGGGCCGTCACCCATTCCGGAAACAAATAGGACAAAATGTGGGGCAAGTGCACGTCCCAAAGCATCATGGGCAACGGAGTGCCGAAAGAACGGGCCATGTCCTGGAGGTCTTTGTCCAGGGTTCTCGCTCCTTCCACAGCGCCGGCAAAGGTGATTGGCAGCGTCGTCACGACCACGGTAAACACCGGCGTCAGGCCCCCGCTACCGAACCAGAGCAGGGCGAGCACTATCCAGGCTATGGCGGGCACGCCCAGCAGCACCGTGACAACCGGCTTCACGGCTTGAGCCGTACGCGGCGAGAATCCCGCCGCTATGCCCAGCAAGGAACCCACCACTCCGGCAACCACGAATCCGCATAGCGCGCGTTGCGCCGTGAGCAACACCGCTGGGAGCGCTTCGCCCCGCACGTATAGCCCCCATAAGGCCTGTACCGACTCCCCCGGCGAAGGCAGGATCATGGTTCCATAGACTTCGTGCCCCACCTGCCATAAGCCGATGAACACCAGCAGGCCGCAGAGCGACCACCAGGAACGCCGTAATGCGTTGGACAATTTCCTTTGCAATTTCTGCATATAAAATATCGGAGAGCACGGAATGGAGGCGGATCAGTTCACATAAAATCCGTTGTCCGGGAGTTCGCCGCCCACGAGTTTGGGAGAAATGCTCATGAGCGCGCCATAGTAAAATTCAAGATCCTTGCGCGCGTCCCTGGCCAGGGTGCGCTTGATGGCAAAGCTCCGCAACGATTTTTCCACGATCTGCGGTTGCATGGCAAACAGTGGGGCGAACTGTCTGGCCGCCTCAGCCGGATGCGCCTCTATCCAGTCGACGGCCTGGCCCAGCCCGTCGACAACGGCGGCCACCACTTCAGGATGCTCCTGTGCCAGACTCTCCTGGCAAACCGTTGCGCCCAGAGGAATCAGAAGCTTGCTTCCTGTTGCGCTCTCCCACACGTCCTGGATTGCTATGCGCCGAACCGTAATGTTTTGCTCCGCCGCCTTGACCATGGCCGAGGTCGCCGCCGGTTCAGGTAGCAACACGGATGCGCAGCGCCCCGAAAGAAAAAGCTTCAAGCCCTGCATGGGGGATTCCGCATACTCGAGGCGCAGGTCGGTATCCGGCTTCATACCCTGTATAGTGGCCAAGTAACGGATAATCGTATCCGGCGTGTCGCCGCGGTAAAAGGTCATCAAGGTTTTACCGGCAAGATCGGTGAACGTATCTATCGTGGAATCAGTGGTCAGGATGCTCAGCACGCCGCCGTTTTGCACGTCCAGAAGCCGGATGGCCACACCCTTGTTGTAGAGATTCGCAGCCACGTTGGCCGGCACCATGGCGACATGCACCTCGCCCGATACAACCCAGGTACGCAGAATGTCCGGAGTGCGCCAGAGTTGCATTGTTATTTCCGGCACCAGTTCCCGCAACCGGGCTTGCGCGGCGCAATGGCTCAGGGGCATGCACAGTGGGGCCGGCGGCCCAGCGAAAACGAGCTTCCGCAAGGCTGCCGCGTGCGCGGCTTGCGGCAGCATGCCCCCAAGCGCGGCGGCGCCGCAGAATATGCAAAAATCCCTCCGTGAAACCATGCCTCCTCCACGTTCAGTCGGCTGTAGTTTTTATGTTATTATTTCACGCTCTTGAGACTGAAAAAAAGAAACAAAGTCGCGGGCTTTCGCGCCCGCACGACGACCAGGGGAGGCCCTGGACGCCGGACAAGGGGCGTTACCGCCCCGTCTGCCGACAGTCAGGCTTCGGAAAAATTTCTCCCCCGCATTCCAAACCATGGCAGGAGAATACGTATCAGCGGCGACGCCTCTCAACGTCCTGCCCGTGTATGGCGCCGGCCAGGCCGCCGAGAACGCCGCCAATGGCCGCGCCCACGCCCGCGTTGCCGCCCGAAAGAGCGCTGATGCCGGCGCCCACGCCGGCTCCGATGGCCGCGCCGCTCAGGGTGCCTTGCTGCGTCGGCGTCATATTCGTGCAGCCGAGCGTCACTATGAGAACCAGCACGGCACATACATACATTAACTTTCGCATGACGCCCTCCGTATTATTTTTGCGCCTCAAGGTCCGGGGCGATGAGATCGTACCAGATGACTTCAACTACCGGCCGTTCAACGGCGTCCGGATGGTCAAGGTAATATTGGTCCAGGTAGTCTTTGATCCCGTGAAAGGTGTCGTCGCACAGCCCTTTAACGAGCTTTTCGTTCAAGCTGTTGGCCGCCGGGCTTGCACCCTGATATTCCTTTTCAAGCTCGATGATTGTGCCCATGCCGAGTAAAAACGCCAGTTTTTCGCCTTTCGACGCTTCCAGCCAATGTTTGCCCGTGACCACGGGCAACTCACCGGCAACCGACACCTCCACAGCGCCCATGCATAATACGCACATGAGCACGGCGATCACTGTCTTTCTCCACATAGTGCTCCTCCTCCCTACGATGAGTGACGCATTTATGAACAGATCAACACTGGCTCCGATTGTATGCAAGCAGGCACATTTTGCAAAGAGATATCATTCCAATTCCATTTCAAAACAACCGTAATTCCGAATGGAATTGGAAAGCGCGCCAGGACGGTGCGCTCGAAATACAAAGTATTTAATAAAATGAATCACAGTGGCGCGCAGCCCCTGACGCAGATGCATGAATGACGCACAGGAAAGGACGGAGAAACAGACGAACGGGAGAGGCAGCAACTCATTGGCCTGAAGTGGAAACGTCAGGCGCAGGCAAGCTTGGCTCGATTGACTGCTTGAGCATAATCAACGCCACAATACGCAGACAAGAAGAGTAAAGGACATCCTTCCGCTTGCCCGCGAGTTCACGCCTGCGGCAAACGCAAAGCATCCCGCGTTGCGAACAAGAAGCCGCCCCCGCCCTGTGGCACACAAGGCGGGGGCGGGCCTGCATGCTTTTACGGAATCGAATCCCCGCTAACGACGGTTACCGGCGTTGCGGGCGGGGTTGCCGGGGCTGCGCTTCGTTGACTTTCAACGTACGCCCCCCGAATTGCATACCATCGATGGCGCGGATGGCTTCATCGGCGTCGGCCTTTTCCATTTCCACGAAGCCAAAACCACGTGAACGGCCTGTTTCGCGATCAAGGATTATTTTCGCGGACAACACCTCGCCATACTGAGAAAATAATTTGCTCACTTCCTCTTCGGACGCATTCCAAGGCAAATTTCCAACGTAAATACTGGTACCCATTGATCTAAATGCTCCTCGAAAAAAATAAAAGTGATGGACTAGATCAGGAAAACAAATACTTCCTTATCATGCGTCCGAAACGGCCGAGCCTCCTCGCATTTCCCCTTGCTGAACACGTAGTTACGACTATCTATGGCTGGCCCACTACAGTTTTCATCTTTAGCCGAAGCACAACACCTCGTCAAGGCATAACTGGCTTTTTCTGTGAACAATTCGTATATTTTTGGGCACAATGAAAAAGGCGGGAAAAATGAGGCGGAACCTCTTATTATGAAATTCTATGGTTTAGGGATAAAACGATATACACAACTTTAGCACAGGGGCCAAAGCGAAAAGACCAACCCCCTATCCGCCAAAGCATTTTTACGTATTTTTTTCTCCGGGCCTCCGCGCGCCCTCTTCACAAGCGACGGGAACCCTTGTAAGAAGTGAACCTGTCAACGCAACTGCTTTACTTCAACCGTCGCACAATCCCTATTGCGAGTCACGTCATGTACAATTCATGGATGAAATCCGCTATCATATGCGCTTCAATATGGCGCGAGGCCAAAACGGTTCTTGTTCTTACCGGGGCTGGCATATCCGTTCCCAGCGGCATCCCCGATTTCCGCAGTCCCGGCGGGCTCTGGGAGCGATTTAAACCTGAGGAAGTGGCGACCTTGCAGGCCTTGCGCTCCCATCCGGAAAAAGTGTGGGAGTTTTTATTGGAAGCCGACAACATGCTTGACAGCGCGAAGCCGAATCCCGCGCATGAAGCTCTTGCGGCCATTGAGTCCGCGGGGCACGTCACCGCGGTCGTAACCCAAAACATAGACGGACTGCACCAGCGGGCCGGCTCGCGCAACGTCATCGAGTTTCACGGTTCCGGGCGTCGCTACTATTGCATGGGGTGCAAGAAGGACTACCCCGCCGAGCAAATCAAGAACCTGACGCCCGCGGATATTCCGTTGCGTTGCGATGCCTGCGGCGATGTGGTGCGCCCCGATTTCGTTTTCTTCAATGAGCAGATCCCGGTGGACGCCATGAAAGACGCCTTCAACCTCGCTGACCGCGCCGACCTTATCGTCATCGTCGGCACTTCCGGAGAAGTCGCCCCCGCCAATTCCCTGCCTTTGCACGTCAAACGAAACGGGGGCAAAGTTATTGAGATAAATCGGGGTTTTTCCAATTTCGGCAATGTTACCGACATCCGGGTGATCGCCTCCGCCGAAGAAGCCCTGCCTGTGATCAGCGAATCACTCACGGCATAATATCCTTTGGCTTGACGCGAGCGGTCAAGACTTGTAGTGCCGCAGGTGTAGACTTTTTCTAAAATACTGTGCTACAGGATTTCCCAAACATATTTTTTGGAGCGCGCCCATGCAAGAGTTGCAACTCTTCGAATTGTTGAGCCACGCCACCCTTGTGGTCAAATTCGTTCTCGGCCTTCTGGCCGCCATGTCCCTCGTAAGCTGGGGCATCATCTTCACAAAGCTCTTTACCCTGGCCAGCGCGCGGCGCAAAATCAACAACAGCCGCTATGAATTTCAGGAAGCCGACGGCTTGCGTTCCGCCATCAAGATCATGGGCCGGGACATCCGTTCTCCGGGCTATCAAGTGGCGGCCGGCGGCGTGAACGAACTCAATCGCCTCGACGATTTCAGCCAGGAAAAAATGCACATTATCATGGACAACCTGCGCCGGGCCTTGCGCCAAAGCGTCAGCGAGCAGATTCAGAACTTGTCCAGTTCCCTGTCGTTTCTGGCCACCTGCGCCAACGCCGCGCCATTTATCGGTCTTTTCGGCACGGTATGGGGCATCATGCATTCGTTCCACTCCATCGGACAAATGAAAACAGCCGCCCTGGCCGCTGTCGCACCCGGCATTTCCGAGGCCCTGGTGGCTACCGCCATCGGCTTGGCCGTGGCCATACCAGCCACCGTGGCCTACAACCATTTCATGGGCAAGCTGAGCATGATCGAAGCCGATCTGGTGAACCTCGCGGGAACGTTTTTAAACAGAGTGCAACGCGAACTACCTGAAATGGAAGAATCCAAGCCTGCGCAAAAGTCCGCGACACGCCCAGCGGCGCGCTTGTAGCCTTTCAGAACCTCGTGCCCGCAAACGGGTTTTATCATGTGTTCGATGAACAATTGTATCGCTTATTCCTGATCAAACTAACTATTTCACCAGGCACAACCGGTGAAATTGCGGAGCTGCAATGGCCCTGAATATGAAACGCGGCGGTTTGCTGGCCGAGATCAACGTCACACCCTTTGTCGACGTCATGCTTGTTTTGCTGATCATTTTCATGGTCACCGCGCCCATGCTGGAGCAAGGCCTTGAAGTTGATCTGCCCACAACCCGCACCGTTGAATCTCTCCCTTCTGACAGCGACCACATGGTGCTCACCGTGCGCAAGGACGGGGCGCTTTATCTTGACGAATACGCCGTGCCCTTTGAGGAACTCGGCGGCCACGTGCAGCGTCTGGTCACGGACAAGCGCAAGTCCTTGTTTCTGCGCGCCGACAAGGAAGTTCCCTATGGATTGGTCGTCAGCGTCATGGGCGAACTGAAACAGGCCGGCGTGGACAAGCTTGGCGTCGTGGCGGAACGGGACATGGAAATTGAAGTTCCGGCGCAACAGGGTGCCAAGACACCTGCGCCCACCAACGCTAAACAGGGCGGCAACGCTGCCGCCGGGCAATAAACCGGCTTTAGCCGGATCGGATGGACGCGTCCATGGTGCGCGTGTCAAGTTATGTTCTCTCCGTTTTGCTCCACATCTGTGTGTTGGGGTTCGCTTTGTACTGGCCAATGAGCCAGCGGCAAATCGATCTGAATATCCCCATCTACGAGGTGGACCTTGTGACCCTGGCTGGAGTGCCGGGAAAACCCGGCGATCCGGGCGATCCAGGACCCGGAAAAACGCCCCAGGTCAAAGCCCAGGCAAAACCCGCGGCTCCAGCGCAACCTGAGGCGAAGGAACCGCCCAAGCTCGAACCCAAGGCCCCGCAAACCGCTCTCCCCGCACAGCCGGTAAAACCCGCGCAGCCGGTGGAAGAACCGGTGCAACCTGCGCCTCCTCCTGAAAAGGGCAAGGATATCAGCGAGAAAAAAATGGCGCCGCAAAAGCCCACGCCCAAGGAAAAGCCCAAGCCCGCGGAGGCCCAAAAACCCGAACCCAAAAAGCAACCGGCAAAGACGGAACCTGAACCAAAGAAAAAAGAACCGCCCAAGAAAAGCGTGGCCCAGGAAGTCAAGCCTGCCAAGCCGAAATCGAAAAACGCCGCCGTCGCCAAACCTGAGCAGCAGAAACAGGCGCAGCCGACCAAGGAGCAAATCTTGGCCCAGGCCCTGCAAGCAGCGCAAAAAGACGCCGCTAAACAGGAAAAGCAGGATCGCGACGTGCTCGCGCGTGAACTGGCCGAATTGCGGGATTCGGTCGCCGGAAGCGGCGGAACTGGTCCCGGCACAGGTACCGGCACTCCCGACGGCGCCGGCGGACAGGGAGGACAAGGGGGGCTGGGCGGACAGGCCGGCGCTTACCTGCGCGCCGTCGCACAGATCGTTAAAGACAGATGGAGCTTCCCCAATCTGGACAACAGCCGCGTGCTATCAGCACAGATCGAGATTCGCCTGAGCAATAAAGGCGATATACTTGATTCACAGCTCATCGTTTCTTCAGGCCGCGACGATTTTGACGCTTCAACCCTCAAAGCCGTCGCCGAAGCACAACAATTCAATATGTTGCCCGCACCGCCACGCGGACTGAACGTCATACGCATCAACTTCAACTCGCAAGAGCTCCGGTAGGGAAACGCCATGCCACGCTTGCTTAAATTGCTGGCCTTGATCGCAACACTACTTGCGGCTACCGCCCCCAGAGTATGGGGGCAAGCCGTGACCATCGATATCTACGGCCCCGGCCAAAGCCGCATGAACATGGCCCTGGCGCAGCCCCTGGGCGCGGGAAGCGCCGCGCCCCCCGCCGCTTCGCGGGAACTGCAACAGCTTTTGCAGCAAAATCTTTCCATGCTGCCTTTTCTCGAACTGGTTCCCTCCCATGCCGTCATCGGCGGGGACACGCTTGCCGGGTACACTATCGACTCCGTTGATTTTAAAAGATTTCAGCTGGTAGGCGCCGACTTGCTGCTGACCACGGGCTGGACCCAGGACGCCGCGGGCGTCGAGTTGCGCGTGTTCCAGGTCTTTACCCGCCAATTGCTGGTAGGTAAAAGCTACAGCGACCTGAGCCCCGGAAAGCTGCCCGAAGTGGCGGACCGGTTTTGTGAAGCCTTGATGGAAAAACTCACCGGACATGGTGAATTTTTCCGCTCAACCTTGGCGATTGTGAGAAAGCAGGGTGAAAACAAAAACATATTCACCGTGCGCCCCACAGGACGTAACCTGCGGCAAATCACCAACCTCAAGGGCTACTGCCTTTCACCGGCGTGGTCCAACGACGGCAGGTACATCGCCTTCACTTACATCGACGACAGAAAGCATTCCCTGGGCGTTGCGGACCTGCAAACCGGCAACATCACCACCCGTTCCTACCAGGGGCGCTCCGTCATCAGCCCCTCCTTCACAGCGGGCAACAAAATCGCCCTGGCCATGTCCGAAGGCGAAAACACGGATATTTTTCTCCTGGACAACGCCTTGCAAGTTGAACGCACAATTATTAAAAGCAACAGTATTGATGTTTCCCCCACTTTCGACAGAGGAGGGAGCACACTGGCGTTCGTCTCCGACCGGTTCGGCGGCCCGCAGATTTTCGTGTCCGCCGGCGGCGGCGCAAATCGCGTGACGTACGAGGGCTCTTACAACACCGATCCCTCGCTGAGCCCGGACGGCGACAAAGTGGTTTTCACCCGCCGCATGTCCGCGGGCTACCGCATTTTCGTGTTGGACTTGAACAGCGGCCAGGAGCAGCAGATAACTTTCGGTCCCGGCAACGATGAACAACCAGCCTTTGCTCCCGACGGGTATTTCGTGGCGTTCACTTCTACGCGGGAAGGCGGCCGGCAGATTTATCTGACCACCCGCCACGGCGATACGCCCGTCAAAGTGAACACCGGAGGCGAAGGCAGCTTTCCCGCCTGGGGCCTCACGGATTAATTTCGAACATCACCGCGCTCCCCTTGACAAGGGTGCGCGGCTAACGCATAGAGTGCCATCAATTTGCGGGGCGCCCCGCGCATGGACCGTGGATCGGTACCAGGGCAGGCTTACCGTACTACACGATTCATATTCGCGCGCTCCGCACCGCCGAAGTTCGTACTTCCGGCGCTAACACCAACCACTCGCCGTACAGAGAAAGCAAACCCTACGCGCTTTGCAGCGCAAGGAGGACGACCATGAATTATCGCAATCCGCTTTTGCTGGCCTTGATGCTGTGCTTGTCCCTGGCCCTTGGCACCGGTTGTGCCAAAAAGAACATCGATTCGGCCCCCGGCGCCGAAGCTTCGGCCGCCACATCCGGTCAAAACGCCATGACAGAGGCGGAACTTGCCGCCAAAAATCTGGAACAGGCCAAGCGTGTGATCATGAGCGAGAAAATCTACTTCGCATTCGACAGCTTCTCTCTTTCACCCGAATCCCAGGACGTGCTCAAACGCAAGGCCGACGTGTTGCGCATCAACCCCGATCTGAAAGTGCTTATTGAGGGCAACACCGACGAACGCGGCACGGAGGAATACAACCTGGCGCTTGGTGAACGCCGCGCCCAGGCCGCCTACAAGTATCTCGTCCTGCTCGGTGTTTCGACCCAACAGCTGGAAACCATCAGCTACGGCGAGGAACGCCCCGCAGATCCCGGCCACAATGAGCAGGCCTGGGCCAACAACCGCCGCGACGAATTCCGGCTCGTTTGGTAAGCAGCGTCTGATTGCGGAAGATTTACCGGGGGGAAACCTTTTAAATCAAAAGGCTTCCCCCCGTTTTTTTGTTGGAAAAAATAATTATGAAACCGTCAAAATCTTCCCCGCTAGTGGGGAACGCCCCCCTGGCCCCTCAAACAACGCGATCATCAATTTATTCATCTTAACATGCCGTATTGACAAAAAGTTTTGGAGATTCTTAAGAACCTTTTTCAAAAGGTTCTTAAGCCGCCGGAGGCATGATTATGCGTGAGGCATGATTATTTCGACGTTCATATGCTCTACCGGTGAAATGAATGAGCATCGCCGGGAAACACGCCCGACTCGACCTCATCCTTGTACGCTTTGAGCGCGACCTCCACATCCTGCGCCAGATTGGCGTAGCGCTTGACAAACTTGGGCACGAAGCGATCGAACAGCCCCAGCACGTCATGCAACACCAGCACCTGGCCATCGCAGTGGGGTCCCGCGCCGATGCCGATGGTGGGCACGTCCACGGACTCGGTGATCATGGCGGCCACATCCAGGGGCAACGCCTCGAGCACCAGACTGAACACCCCAGCCTCGGCCAGAGCCTGCGCCTCTTCGAGCAGCACCTTGGTCGCCTGGTCCGATTTGCCCTGCACCTTGAAACCACCCAATTCGGCAATACGCTGGGGGGTGAGTCCGATGTGCCCCTGCACGGGTATCCCCGCCTTGACCAGCGTGCGCACCTGCTCCAGATAAGCGCCGCCCTCGAACTTCACCGCACGCACGCCGGCCTCTTTCATCAATCTGCCCGCGTTCAGCAGCGCCAGCTCGGCGCTCGCCTCGTACGTCAAAAAAGGAAGATCTGCCACCACAAGGGCGCGTTGCACGCCTCTGACAACCGCGGCGCTGTGATGAATCATTTCCTCAATGGTCACTGAAAGGGTGTCGTCGCGTCCCAACATGACCATTCCCAGGGAATCGCCCACCAGAACCATGTCCAGGCCGCAACGATCCACCAATTGCGCCGTGGGGTAATCATAGGCCGTGAGCATGGTCAGCTTGCGCACGCCTTTCAAGGCCTTGATGGATGGGGCGGTCAGCTTGTCTTTCATGTCGTTTCACCATCCCTCTGCACGTGATGCATCATCGTTTGAGCCGGTTTACGAAAAGCATTCTCCACACATCATAATAGGATAACCAAACATCCTTGAAGACGATCAGCGTTCCACCTTATGCAGCTCATCGCCCGTGACGCCATCCAGCGTGGCCTGCTGAAAACCGCCGTCCTGGGGCAGGAGCATGGAAAACTGCGGCGTGGCGTCGAGCCAGATATCAAGACTCTGCGCCTGCACATCCAACACGTGCCCCCCGGCCTCATGATCGTTCGTCAAATAGTGCACGTGCAGACCCGGCACGTTCAGGCCGTTCACCAATTGCGGCATCCAAAACCCGACCAGAACGCCGTGAGTGTCGTCCAGGGTGAATTCCGGCTGGTCCTTCACGGCCTCGATAAGGGGGGGATACGGTTTTTCCTGTTTTCTCACACTGCGGGTGCGCACCTTGTCGAATCGGCCCTGGGCGCGGATGGCGTAGATTGTGTTCGGGCGTTGCTCAACAGCTGAGGCAACCAGCTGCGCGAGGTGATCCAAGCTCTTCAACCCATCCACATGGACTAAGAATTCAGGCTCGAAAAAAGTAACGCAGGCAAAAGGGGTCTCCATGATATCCTGAACCTGCTTCACGCTGCCGTCGCCGCGAACCTGGTACACTTCTCCGTCCAGAACCACCATTTCCCCGTCAAGAGCCTGAAAGGTTCCCAATCCGGTATCGCCACGCTGTTTCAAGGCGCCTATGGAGATGCCCCCGTCGTATATTCCTTGGAGCAGAGACTCGATGGTCGCGACCTGATAAAGGGTCTCCCGCATGGGCTCCTGCGCCGCGCTCAACGCGGGAAGAAAAAGCAGGGCCAACGTCCAACCCATAACGATGTTGCGCATTATTCCTCCTTACGGTCAGGGAAGTTCGTCCAACCAAGGAAAAACCATCGCACCATGGGCGGTTGCTGGCAAGAAGAGATTCCACCTTTTCCGGTGGTAAGAGGCACGAATCGAAACAACCATGCGTACAATCAGTCCGAAAAAGACGATCCGCCGCATAGCGGAAGTAGCTCACACATGCGGCGGCAACGCCACGGTGCGGAACATGGAAAGAGGCGCGTCTCAGCCCAGCAATAAGCGATCCGAGGCCAGCTCCTCGCCGCGCAGGGAGTGGAAGCGTTCCAGAAGGTCGTCCACTGTCAGGTTCTTCTTCTCTTCGCCTTCAATATCAAAGATGATTTCCCCCTGATGCAGCATCACCAGCCTGTTGCCGTGGGTGATGGCCTGGTGCATGTTGTGCGTCACCATGAGCGTGGTCAGGGTCTGCTCCTCGACGATCTGCTGGGTCAAGGACATGATTTGCAAAGCTGTCTTGGGGTCCAGGGCGGCTGTGTGCTCGTCCAGGAGCAACAGATAGGGGCGTACGAGCGTTGCCATGAGCATTGTCAGGGCTTGACGCTGCCCTCCGGAGAGCAGCCCCACCTTGTCCTGCAATCTGTTTTCCAGCCCCAATCCGATCTTGGACAATTGTTCACGAAAAAGATCCCGATCCTGCTTTTTCACGCCTCTGGACAGGCCGCGACGCTTGCCGCGCAAATGGGCCAGGGCCAGATTCTCCTCAATAGTCATGGAGGCGCAGGTTCCTTTCAGCGGATCCTGGAAAACCCTGCCGATGAAGCGCGCCCGCTTGTACTCGGGCCAGGAGGTCACATCGTTTTCCGCCAGCACAAGCCTTCCGGAATCAGGTGCGAAGCTTCCGGCGACGCAGCTGAGCATGGTGGATTTGCCCGCGCCGTTGGAGCCGATAATGCTTATGAAATC
The DNA here is from genome assembly GCA_964517355.1 of uncultured Desulfovibrionaceae bacterium. GTDB lineage: Bacteria > Desulfobacterota > Desulfovibrionia > Desulfovibrionales > Desulfovibrionaceae > CAZFCK01. The sequence goes on from CAZFCK010000094.1 coordinate 13,029, forward strand.
GCCCCGCTCCACTATCAGGTTCAGATCTTTCAGGGCCAGCACCTCGTTGATGGTGCCCTTATTGAAATATTTCGTCACCCTTTGCAAAATCAGCATTTCTTGCGGAACCTCTGCTTGAGCTGGGGGGAAACCAGGGCGATAACCACCAGCAGGGCGGTAATCAAGTTCAAGTCACTGGGCGTAAAGGAAAAAGCGCCCAGCTTCAGCGACAAGGCCAGAGCTATGGCCAGCCGGTACACCACGGAGCCGAGCACCGCGGCCAGCACATGGCGCATGACGCCGCGCTGGCCGAAAACCGTTTCGCCGACAATGACAGAAGCCAGCCCCGCAACAATAGTGCCCACGCCCATGTTCACATCGGCCGCGCCCTGGTTCTGCGAAACCAAAGCCCCGCTGAAGGCCACGAACGCATTGGAAAGTCCCACGCCGAAAATAATGATGGAATGGGTGTTCACGCCCTGGCTGGTGATCATTTGCGGGTTGTCGCCCGTGGCCAGCAGGCTTTGCCCCAACTCGGTGTGCAGAAACCAGATGAGCAGGATCATGGCGCCGAAGGCCACCAGCCCGAAAAGCACGGTGGTGCCCCATTGCGGCGGCAGGCCCGTGCTTTTCCAAAAACCCATCCAGGCGTCCAGGACCGTGGGTTTGCCCAAAAGCGAGATGTTGGGCCGCCCCATAATCCGAATGTTCACGGAATACAGGGCGATCATGGTCAAAATGGATGCCAGCAAATGCAGGATCTTGAACTTGGTGTTCAGGATGCCCGTCACCATGCCCGCCACGAATCCGGCGCAAGTGGCCAGTATGAGGGAAAGCACGGGATGCATGCCGCTGGTGATGGCCACCGAGGAGACGGCGGCGCCCAGAGGCAGGCTGCCGTCCACCGTCAAATCCGGGAAATCCAGAACCCTGAACGTGAGATACACGCCCAGGACCATCAAGCCGTACACAAACCCTTGTTCCAGGGCGCCGTAAAACGCATACCAGGTCATAAGCCCCAACAGCCCCCAGCCGTATGCCGCGCCGCGAGGCGGAAGCGTTCACACTGCGGAATCACGAAAGGCCCCTACTCGATTATTTTATCGGCACGCTCGATCACCGCAGCGGGAATGGTCACGCCCTGACTTTCCGCGGCCTTGGGATTCACGTACAGTATGAGATCTTCAAGACTTTCCACGGGCATGGCCGCGGGATCGGCGCCGTCCACCAGGATACGCTTGGCCATCCGGGCCGTCTGCAGTCCCATGCGGTAATAGTCCACCGCCAGCGAGGCCGCGCCGCCGCGATTCACGGAATCGTTATCAGCGCAGAACACCGGCATCTTCGTTTCCGTGGCCACCTTGAGCGCCGATTCCAAGGCGGACACCACCGTGTTGTCCGTGGGGATGTACACGGCCTGCGCGCGCCCCACGAGGCTCTTCGCGGCCTGATACACACCCGAGGAATTGGCTACCGTGGCCTCCTCCACCGTGATGCCCTGCTTGCCGCACACATCCTTGAGCACGGAAACCAGGGTCACGGAGTTGGCCTCCCCAGCATTGTAGATAACGCCCAAGGATTTGAGATCGGGCATGATTTCCTTGGCCAAGGCCACCTGTTCGGCAATGGGGCTCATATCCGTCATGCCGGTGACGTTACCGCCCGGCTTTTCCATGCTCTGCACGAGTCCGGCGCCCACTAGGTCCGTCACGGCGGTGGCGAGCACGGGGATGTCCTTGATCTTCTGCGCGCAGGCCTGGGCCGAGGGCGTGGCTATGGCCAGCACCAGATCCGGGCTCTCCCCCATGATCTGACTGGCGATCTGCGTTGTGGTGCCCATGTTCGCCTGCGCGATATGCACGTTATACTCCGCATCCAGGCCTTGCTCTTTCATCCCGTCCTGGAATCCCTGCAACACGGCGTCCAGGGCCGGATGCTCCACAAATTGATTCACGGAGACCGTATAGGTTTCGGCCAAGGCTTGTACGGGCAAGCAAATCATCATCAGTGCCAGTATTGCGAGCATTCGTTTCATTTTATCCCTCCGCGGAATCAATGCACCGCCCCCCTATGGGGCGGTATGAGTACAGCCCTTGCGCAACCTCGTGCGCCGGTGTTGCAGAACACGCGCACCCGTCGCCGAATATCATTTTCTGCCTGCATGGCCACAGGACGTCAAGGGTTTTAGAGCGTCTTCGGCTTGAGAAAGCTCTGGATGCTCTTGTGCATTTCCCTGAATCTATTGGAAATAGTTTCAGGAAAGAGTCTTGTTTCAAGACGAAAATGCGCTAGCGCTCCTCCCTCCGCATCCGGAGATCGCTCTCTGAAATGTTTTCTCCAGGGGCGTCAGGCAAAAACGACTGTCTTGTTTCCATAGACAATGACGCGGTCCTCCAGATGCCAACGTACGGCCCGCGCCAGGACCTGGCGCTCCAGATCGCGCCCCAAATCTTTGAGATCCTCCACGCTGTGGCGGTGGCTGACCCGCGCAAGATCCTGCTCGATAATCGGCCCCGCGTCCAGCTCGGCGGTGACGTAATGCGCCGTGGCGCCTATACGCTTCACTCCCCTTTCCCAAGCCTGGCGGTACGGGTCCGCTCCGGCAAAGGCGGGCAGAAAGGAGTGATGAATGTTTATGATGCGCTCCTGAAAACGGGATACGAAATCTTCAGACAGAATCTGCATGTAGCGCGCCAGGACAACGCAATCCACCCTGCCTTCCAGCAACTCCAATACTTGTTGTTCGGCCTGGGCCTTGTCCTCCTTGGACACCGGCACGTGGTGAAAGGGCACGCCGAAGGAATCCACCTGCTCCTTGCAGACCTTGTGGTTGCTCACGACCATGACGATTTCGCAGGGCAGCTCGCCGCGGCTCCAGCGCCATAACAGCTCCATCAGGCAATGTTCCTGGCCTGAAACCAGAATGGCCATACGTTTTGGGGGCATGGCGTAACTGATGCGCCAATCCATTTGAAAGCGTTCGGCCACAACCTTGGTAAACGCCTCCTCAAGGGCGGCCTTGGTCATGTCCAGATATGGAGTTTGAAACTCCAGTCGCATAAAGAACTCACCGCCCTCCGCCGCTGTGGAATGCTGGTCCAAAGCCGTGACGTTGGCGTTATGCGAATAAAGAAAACTGCTCACCGCGGCAACAATGCCGGGGCGGTCAGGACAAGTTATCAACAGACGCGCCGTGGTTTCCACTGAATCTTTCTCTCCTATTCTATAACAATGGCGGTACGTAACGAACCGCTCTGAGCGCCATAGCCCATGCGTTGCCAAAAATCCAGCGTCACGTACCGGCTCCAGCGGTCAGACGCTGCACGCGCCGCGAAAATCAGGCGGCTTTCCCACCTCACCCGCAGGTGAAAGGGAACCATTTCCCTCCGCTTTCTCGTTCATCACGGAAATCCCCTTTTGCTTTTCCCTTGCCTGTGCATCTGCGCAAAAAAAAACTTTCTACATATCTGTCTTGACATCGAGCATGGCATTCCATACACACAGAATCGGCGGCTTTTCGTGGAGTCCGCTTGTCCCAGCCTGTTCCCGGACCTTGCGCCCCAAAGGGAGGTTTTCCATGAGCTTGCGCAGAATCGCTTCGCTGACCGGCCTCATCAGCTTTCTCGTTGTGTTGCTCACAAGCATTGTGCTCTACATTTCCCCGCATGGCCGTGTCGCGTATTGGGCGGACTGGCGATTCTGGGGGCTCAGCAAGGATGAATGGGCGAACGTTCACATCAACGTGGGGCTGCTCTTCCTCCTGGCCTTGTTGCTGCACGTTTACTACAATTGGAAGCCCATCCTCACTTATCTGAAAGACAAGGCGCGCCACCTGCGTTTTTTCACGGCGGAAATGAATATCGCGCTGGCGCTCACGGCCGTGTTCACCATCGGGACCCTGGCCTTTGTCCCTCCGTTTTCATCCATCCTGGATTTTTCGGAATCCCTCAAGGAAGCGGCGGCGCGCACCTATGGCGAACCGCCATGGGGGCATGCGGAGCTATCCCCCATAGCCACGTTCGCCAAAAAAATGGGCTGGGATCCGCAACGCGCCATAGAGGTTCTTGAAGCAAACGGCTTCGCCGTCGCAAACCCCAACCAGACGCTCAAGGAACTCGCCGCGCTCAAGGGCATTCCTCCGCAAGACGTTTATCATGTGCTGCAAAACGCCCTGCAGACGGAAAGCGCGCCTGAAGGAAAACTGCCGGATGCGCCGCCGCCCGGTTTCGGCCAAAAATCCCTGCAAGCAATCGCCGCGGAATACGGAGTTTCCCTTGCAGCCATGCAGCAGGCGCTGCAAAACAAAGGGATAAACGCCCCCGCAGACAAGAGCCTGAAGAGCATTGCCGAAGATAACGGTCAAAACCCCTATCTGCTTTTCGACATCTTGCGGGAGGCAACAGACGTATCCGCCCCGCCGCAGTCCAATGCAGCTCCGGCAGCGTCTTCCGCCGCCGGGCAAGGCAGGGGGCAAGGCGCGGGCAAAGGCAAATCGCAGGATGGAGCGCAACAACTTAAGGAATAACGTCGCGGGCTTTCGCGCCCGCACGACGACCAGGGGAGGCCCCTGGACG
>CAZFCK010000095.1:0-17573 GCA_964517355.1 uncultured Desulfovibrionaceae bacterium
AAAATGCGCTAGAGCATCTCACACTTGAAAAGCGCTAGATGCTCTTATGCATTTCCCTGGAACAATTGGAAATTGTTTCAGGGGAGAGCCTTGTTTCAAGGCGAAAATGCGCTAGAGCAGTTAACGCCTGAAATGCTCGCTCAACGGCGGGCAAAGCCCGCTGCAAGCATTGCGGAGCCTTTCAACTTTTTCTAAGTTTACATGCTCCAGGGCGTGTTGACGTCGCAATGTGAACGCCCCCGGTGGCAGCCCTCGCTCACGGTGGAAAGACTCTAGGAATTGGACGAGGCTTGTTGCGAAGGGGCGTTTTGGGGCTGCTGGGCCACGATTTTGCGCAGTTTGCTGAAAAGCTGGCGTGACAGCGTGTGCCCGGGGTTCAGCTTCAGGCCCATGGCCGCATTGCGCAGGGCCTTGCGGGCCTGGTTCTGTTTGGCTTGAGCCTGGGCCAGCATGGCGAAGATGTCGGGATCGCGGGAGCCTTCGGCATATTTGTGCAGCAGGGTTTCGGCCTTGGCGTATTCACCCAGGGCGATGTACGTGCGGCCCATGTCGATGACCAGGCCGTTCGGCTCGGGATCGACCTCCAGCCCTTGCAGATAATAGCGCAGGGCCAGGCGGTGTTGCCCCGCGTTGAAGAGCATGTTTCCGATGATGTGGAACAACTTGTGTTCGTTCACATACAACTTTTCGGCTTCCTTGAAGGCGTCCCGGGCTTCGTCGAATTTTCCGGCTGCGAGCGCGCGTTGACCGTGCCCCAGTTGGTTGTCCAGTTCGAGCTTGCGGGCGCGCGTCTGGTCGATGGATTCCTTGTTCGCCGCATCGCGCACGCTTTTGATGATGGACATGAGTTCGTGAAACAGGGCCTTGAAATCCCCATTCCTCAAGGCCAGGCCGTCGGAGGATGCGCAGAAGCGTTTGACCTCTTGGGTGCGGTTGAGCATTTGCACCATTTCCATGGTCGCGTTTTCCACCAGTGATTTGTCGCGTCCCGCGAGCTTGGCCTTGACTGCGTCCTTGACCGCGGTGGCCAGACTGATCATGGAGCGCAGGATGTCGTGCCTGCGGAAATAGTTTCTGGCGCGGGCCAATTCTTCCATGATGGGCTTGGTATGTTGCATGGGCGTACTCTCTCGGTAACAAAAAACCACTTCATTTTTATCCTGGCCTTTCGGAGAACGTCAAGCGCTTTGGTTTTTTTCGTATCGTCATTACTTATTTGCGGAATACCGAGAGGTTGTGGCGTTTAAACAAGGGGATTGCGCGTTTGCGCACGTCTTCCGGCGACCAGCAGATTTCCTGCAAGGCATGGTGATGGGGGGCGTGGCGCAGGGCCCAGCGTCCCTGTTGCGTAACCGAGTTGGCGTAATTTATGTACGGCAGGCTTTGCCAGCTGCGCAACAGCATCAGGCAGAGCAGCGCGACGGCCAAGGCCAGTGCCGTGTTTTTGCGCCAACGTTTTTCTCTGACAACGCAGAGGTACTGCAGTGCCGGAAACCAGGCCAGGATGGCGATGGTCACGTAGCGCGAGGAAGTGGCGCGCGTCAGCCCCAACTGGATGCGTCCAGCGCCGGTGACAAGGGCCGTGCCCAGGGCGTAATATCCCAAGAAGAGGAAGAACAGGGCCGCTTGGCGTTCCCGGCGCGGCAGGCGCAAGACACGCCGGGTTTCCAGGAGCAGCAGCGCCAGGCAGGCGAGTCCGAGGATCACGCCCGGCCAGCCCGTCTGCCCCCAGAGCAGAAAGGGAGTGGCCAGGTAGATGAGCACGTAGTGCGCATAGAGCACAGGATCGGCCATGTTGCCGCGCAGGGTCTCGAAGGTTGTGGTGCTGTGCAGCCCGGTGAAATAGGCTGCGAACAAGCAGAGGCTCAGCACGCACCACAGGACCGCGAACGGCCTGAGGGGGCGGTCGCCCTTGCGCGGGAGCAGGGGCAGGCACACAAGCACCAGTGGCCAGTAGAGCAGCCCCGCGGACAGCGAGAACATGGCCCAGACGCCGCACAAGGCCGCGCCGATCATGGCGCCCCAGTCCAGGTCGCGCCGGCACAGGAATGTCAGGCCGCCGCACACGGCGAGCACGTTCATGAACCACTGCACCTGAAAGCCCCAGAACCAGTTTTCGTGCTGCCGCAAGGTTAAGATGCCCAGGGCCAGGCCGCAGCAGAGCACGAAGCGTCCCGCCCCGAGACGCAGCATCTCGAATCTGGTACCCAGATGCAGCCAGAGAAGCGCCAGCGTGCATAATGCCATGACCATGCCGGCGGCCATTTCCCAGAGCACGTTGTAATCACTCAAGAGCCCGAGCAGGAGCATGAGCAGTTTTGGGAAAAGCAGCCTATGTTCGTTGTGCGGGGTGAAAAAATCGTTGAATGTGAGTGTTCCCTTGTAATAGTGGTCGAAAAGATAGATAACGCTCCATTGATCGAATACGGGAACGTCTACGGCATAGCGGAAAAAGGCCCAGATAAGAACGCCGAGCCCTCCGAGGGCCGCTGTCAGGGGCGCCAGCTCCACAACGCGGCGAACAGGAATCGAAGATAAATGTTTCATGGCTGTCCCTTTTGTTTGTCGCTACGGCAGGCCGCGAGATGCCGTTATTGTGGCATCAGAGAAAAAGCGGCATATCTGGTTCCGCCGGTGCGTCAAGAGCCGCACTTTTCGTTTGCTGGACATAGAACGCTTGTAACTGTATGTAAATAGGTAAGGAGGGCAGGGTCAAATCCCCCCCTTTTTATAATCCGGTCCACTGCCGCTTCCCGGCCGACTCTTGGCGAACTGGTGCGTGACCATGGTCGTGATGGCGGCGTTGGGCGGCGTCAGTGTTGTTATTTCGCATTATTATATAGTAATAGACAACGCAATGAGCCTCGGAAAGGTGTCCTGACGATGCGTGAGCAGGCCTGAAGTGCGGAATGCGTACCTCTGCGCAGAGTTGCATGTACGGCCACGCCGTGGGCGGCGCCATGCGGCGCATGCCGAGAAAGCGGAATATTGGCGGCACGCCGCTCCGAGTCATATGAATTGAGAATGCGATTATCAATGTGCTCGCGTCGCCCTCCCTGTGGCGTATGGCCGCCTCCGGCAGCTTGTTGCGTGTGCGGGTATGCAATCCCAGGGGCGACACCAAGGAGCGCGGCGCTCTGGCAATCACTTTGAGAAAGGAGTTTCAGCAATGGCCAACCCCAGCGGCGTGGAGATCGCCAAACCGTTCATTAAAGCCACCATCAATGTGCTCAGTACCATGGCCATGATCGAGCCCAAGCCGGGCAAGCCGTTTGTGAAACGGGACAATACGGCCATTGGCGATGTTTCGGCCGTCATAGGCATCACGGGCGACAAGAACGGAAGCATTTCCGTGTCGTTCACGAAAAAATGCGCAATCGCCCTGGTCAAATCCATGCTTGGCGACGATGTGCAGGATATCGTGCAGGATGTTAAGGATGCCGTGGGCGAGATCACCAACATGATATCGGGGCAGGCTCGTGCGGGGCTTTCCGAAATGGGCATGCACTTTGCGGGGTCCACCCCTTCCGTGATCATGGGGGATAACCACAGCATCACCCACGTGACCAAAGAACCTGTCGTGGCCATACCTTTTTCCACGGATCACGGCGATTTTTTCGTTGAATTCGCGTTTGAGTAGGTCCGGCGGGTGGACCAGGCATTTTCGAAATCGGAGCGAGTATGAGCATATTGGAAGGTTTCCGCGATCAATCCTTTATCGAACAATTTTCTTCGCTCACGGAAATTGAATGCGCGGCCGATCCGACAACCATTGCCCCTCTGCAGGATTTGTTCCTCAATCCCGTTGGCGACGCGGCCGTGGACACCATGGTCCGCAAGGTGTTGCGCTCTCTCCTGTTGCAGAACGACGCGGTGTTGCTGCAATGCGTTGCCGACGACGACAAGCGGCTGGCGTTGTATTGCGTGGGGCTGGCCGGAGAGGCGGAACTCAGGCAGGCCGTGCCCCTGCTTCTCGTGCGGGCCGAGGATTGGGCCGATGACGCCGATTCCCTGCATCAGGTGCTGTTCGCCCTCGCGCGCATCGGCGATGCGGCCGCACTGGAGCTTTTCCGCGAACACCTGACCCATGAGGACGATTATGTGGCCGCATTGTGCATCGAACAGCTCGGAGCGCTTCAGGACACGGCCTCCCTGCCCGATCTCGAGGCGCTGGTGGAAGCCAATGAGTCTCCGGAACGCTACGCGCAATGCGACGTGACCACCTGGAAGGCCATCGAGGCCATGGCCGCCATCGGTTCGGACGGCGCGCTGGGATTTCTGGCCTCCAAGCTGCATCATGAGAATCCCACCGCCAGGCGCATCATTGCGCATTGCCTCGTGGATCTGGGCGAAAGGCCGGTGCCCTTTGTGGCCGATGCGCTGCGCAGGGCGCGCAGCACGGACGACAAGATCCTTGCGGCCAACGTCCTGGGCTTTACCGGCGGGAAACAGGCCGCCGACGCGCTGGTCAACGCCCTGGACGACGGCGTCTTGCGGGAGCCCAACGAGCTGTTCGCCGCCTACGAGGCCTTGGGGCGCATTCCGGTGGTGAAGAGTCTCGTGGTCCTCAAGGACGTGCTCTGGAACGAACAGTCCGCGTTTCTTCTCATGGCGGTGGCCAAAGGGTTGGACAACCATTGCCTCGCCGGCATGGGCAAGGCTTTGGCCAGGGACGCCGTGGAGCAATTCAAAGACAATGACGTTTCCGAACGTGTGCTGGACGCGGTGATCGGCGCGCAGGCCACGGCGTTTTTCTGCGCCCTGCATGCGGAATCCGAGTTGCGGGAACAGGTGTCGCACGCCGCCATGGCGAGTGCGGACCCCGAGACGCTTGAGATTTTTGCCCAGGCCCTTGAGCAGGCCGGAGAGCCTTCCGCGGCGAAGGCCTTGAAGCGGGCCTGTGAAGGACGGGAAACAAGCGCCGACGCGCCGAGGCTGTTCGCCGTGGACGATTCCGAGGCGATGCGCACGTTCTACGCCCAGGTCGGGGCGGAACTCGGCTACAGGGTCAAAAGCGCCCAGCATGGCCAGGAAGCCCTGGATATGCTGGAACAAGAGGGGCGCTGCGACATAATGATCGTGGATATGAACATGCCGGTCATGGACGGCATCGAACTGACCACCAGGCTGCGCGCCATGCCGGACTGGCGGCACCTGCCGGTGCTCATGGCCACGACCGAATCGGCCAAGTCGCAAGCGCAATTGGCGAAACAGGCCGGCGTGAACGGCTTTATCGTGAAGCCCTTCACCAAGGAAGTGTTGAAAAACAAGTTGATGAAAGTACGCGGTGCTTGCGCGTAAGCCCAGGGGGGCGGTCGGCGGCGGCGCGCTTTTATTTCATCATCCCAATAGTCAGGCAGACGTTTGTAAAGAGGGAAGGAGACAGAATGGGCTACGACACTAATATGCGGCTTCTGGTGGTTGACGATTTTTCCACGATGCGCCGGATCATCAAAAACATCCTGCGACAGTTGGGCTTTTCAAACATCGAGGAAGCCGACGACGGCACAACGGCGTGGGAGGCCATCAACAAGGGTGGCATCGACTTTGTGATATCCGACTGGAATATGCCGCAGATGACGGGCATTGAACTCCTGCGTAAAGTGCGGGCCAGCGAGGAATTCGCGGATTTGCCTTTCCTCATGGTTACGGCCGAGGCGCAGCAGGAAAACGTTATCGAGGCGGTGCAGGCCAAGGTTTCCAATTACATTGTCAAACCGTTTACGGCTGAGACGTTGAAACAGAAAATCGAGAAAATTTTCGATTGACGGGCTGCCCGCGCATGGCGCGTGAAAGTCCTTTCCGGCGTTAGGCCGCCCGGCATGGGCGCGGTACGCCTGCGTGGGACTGTTCCCGTTGCCTGCGGCGCCTTCCGTGTCCGGCTTTGACTGCGTGCTCTGATTATCACGATAGCGCCTGCCCTTTTTTTTCGGCAGGCGCTATCTGCGTGTTGTTATCCGTCTGGCGCCCCTCTATTATACCAAGCTGCAAGCCGGTTTTCCGGCGTCCATGGACCTCCCCCGGCCACGGTGCTGGCGCTGAACCCACTGACTTCATTATCTTTTATGGTCCGAAAGCCGTATCATTCAAACGTCGCGTTGCCTTGGTTGCTGCGCGCCGCGTCCGCAGGGGGCAGGGCGGCGGATTGTTGGGCCATATAGTTTTGCAGCGCGGCGGCATCCATGGGCGGGGCGAAATGATACCCCTGGCCGAAGCAGCAGCCCAACTCGCGCAACCGCCGGCACTGCAGCTCGTCTTCCACGCCTTCCGCCACAACCCGCATTTCCAGACTATGGGCCATGGCGACTATGGCTTCGATAATCCGGCTGTGTTTGGAATGGCGCAGTTCCAAGCGACTGATGAACGAGCGGTCGATCTTCAGTATGTCGAAGGGGAACTGGTACAGGTGGCTGAGGGACGAATACCCGGTGCCGAAATCGTCTATGGCCAGGCAGACGCCCAGGTCCTTGAGTTCACGCATCACCGCGCTGGCCTCGGTGGGATTGCACATGACCATGCTCTCGGTAAGTTCCAGATGCAGCAATTCAGGGGCTGTTCCCGAACGTTCCAGGGCCGTTTTCACGATCTGGGCCAAGGATTTCTGCTGCAGCTGCCGCGCCGAGATGTTCACGTTCATATGCAGCCGGTCGAGGCCCGCGCGGTGCGCGTTTATGCTCGCCAGCCGTTGGCAGGCCTGATGCAGAACCCAGGAGCCAAGCTGGAGAATGAGCCCGGTTTCTTCGGCCAGAGGGATGAAATCCCCGGGGGAAATGTGCCCCCGCAGCGGGTGGCGCCAGCGCGCCAATGCTTCCGTGCCCACGATAAAGCCGTTTTTTAGGGAGAAGATGGGCTGGTAGTGCACGGAAAAACAGTGCGCGCCGTTTTCCCCTTGCTTGCCGTTCGACAGTTCCGCCAGAGACTTGCGCATATCCGTTTCAAGCTGCAGGTGGGCCATGGCGCGTTCATGCATGGCGGAGTGAAACACCTTGCATCCCCCGTTGGTTTTACTGCGCGTCCATTGCATGGCGGTATGGGCGTCGCGCACGATATCGTTGGGGCTTTGGTAATGGACCGCGCTGTAGGCGATGCCGATGCTGGCGGTGGTGTACACTTCGTTGCCTTCGATGACAAAGGGCTTGTCAAGCACGTCGCGGATGCGTTCGGCCACGCGCAGAGCTTCAAGCTGGTCGGGTATTTCATCCAGCAGCAGCACGAATTCGTTGCCGAGAAATCGCGCCACCGTGTCCACCTTGCGCAGGCAGCCTTCGATGCGCTGGCCGCTGGCGCGGATCAATGCGTCACCCGTGGTGTGCCCCAAGCTTTCCGTAATCAGCTTGTACCGGTCCAGGTCGATGTACATGACGGCGTAGCACAGCCCTTCACGGCGTTTGGTGCGGGCCATGGCGCGCTCCAGGCGGTCCAGCAGCAAGGCGCGGTTGGGCAGGCCGGTCATGGAATCCAGAAAGGCGTGGCGGGCCAGTTCGTCTTCATACTGTTTGCGTTGGGAGATGTCGCGCCCCACAATCAAAACGCTGGACTGCGTAAACGGGGATACCGTGATGAGGAACGCGCATGATGAGCCCGATATTTCCAGGCAATGCTCCACCTCTTCGCTTTGCCCGCGGCGCAGCACCCGTTCCAGGACTTCGGCAAAGCTTTTCCAGGTCTGCTCCGGTACCAGGGATTCGAGGCTGCGCCCCACCAGAAGTTCGGGGTCGTGCCCGCCGAAGTCGTTGCGGGTGGGCACATGGCGGAGAATGCGTCCCTCGCTGTCCAGTTCAAAGATGAGGCTGTTCAAGGTGGAAAGGATGGCGGCGAGTTCGCTTTCCGCCCTCGTGTGGAGCTGCCGGGCCCATCGTAGCGAGGAGGCGGCCTTGCCGGCGCGCCGTGAAAGGCGGAGCGCGTACGCGAACAGCAGAAAGAAGGCCAGAGTGGCCATGAGCGCCAGGGATTCGGGACTTGCGAGGCCATGAAGCAGGTTCGCTCCCGCCGCAGGTACAGGACGGGGGGCGCCACCGCCGGATAACGGAGATGCGTGGGCGAACGATACGGCCAGTGCCGTAAATATGGTAAGATATGCTTGTTTATTCATGGGTTAATCAGGAGTGATGTACGTTGCGCCCGTGACGATCAGGTGTCGCGGCTATGGCGAAAGTAAAAAAGTTGTTGCCGACTTGTCTCCTGTGGGAATACTGGTTAATAATTACCGATAGGGTTTGTTTTACAAAGTCATCCGTGCGAGGGGAGACCCTTGCGCCATTTTCCCATACGGGAAAAGGGGGCGCTATGAGCATCACGCCGTGTACCTTGATCATGGCCTCGTTTGTCGGCGACTCGTTGGCGCTGGGGGCGCATTGGATATACGATCCCGGAAAGATAAAGGAACGTTTCGGCCGCATCTCGGGGTTGTCCGCTCCCGCTCCGGGTTCGTACCATTCCGGAAAGCAGGCCGGGGACTTGACCCATTACGGCGACCAGACCCTTGTCCTGCTCGAATCCGTGGCCGCAAAGCGCGGGTTCGACCTCGACGATTTCGCCGCGCGTTGGCGCGCCTTGTTCGCGGATTACGCGGGCTATGTGGATGGCGCAACACGCAGGACGCTTGAGCGCTTCGACTTCGGCGCGGGGCCGGACAATGCGGGGTCCAACTCCAGGGATCTGGCGGGTGCGTCGCGCATCGCCCCGCTCGTGGCCGCTTTGCGCCATGATCCCGCAGCGTTGCTGCAGGCCGTGCGCGCACAGACCGCCATGACCCACGCCACGCCCGATGTGCTCGACGCCGCGGCGTTTTTCGCCAGGGCCGCTGTGGCCGCATATAATGGGGCGCATCCCCGGGAGGCAGTGGAAACGGCCGCGGGTGAGTCCTACGCCGCCGGATCAATTGCGAAATGGGTGGAAAAAGGGCTAGGGAGTGTTGAACGCGATACCGTGGAGGCCATTCAGTCCATGGGGCCGACCTGCCATGTGGATGAAGCGCTGCCTGGTGTCGTGCATTGTATCGCCAAATATGCGCAGCGGCCTGAAGAGGCGTTGGCGCAGTGTGTGATGGCGGGGGGCGATTCCGCCGCCCGGGCCATGCTTGTGGGGCTGGTGCTGTTGGCCTGGCCGGAAAACATGGGGCTTGAGAGTGTGCCGGGTTCCTGGGTGGAGGGCTTGCGCGCCGGTCCGCGGATACGGGAGCTTTGCGCGCGGCTGCCTTGATTTGTGCCCGGTTTCGCAGGGTCCCGTTGCCGGATGTGCACGGGCGTTAGTGCACGGAGCCGGTTCGCCGAACGGCCTGATTGCCTTTGTCGCGTCTCATGGGTAAATGTTGTGAACGATTCGACGCAGCTACGCGGGAGCGTCTCCCGAACAAGGAAGTATCTGATGTACGCAGAAATGAACACGTCGCGGCGCGATCCGGGGACCGTTAAAAAACAGACCGCCATGTTTAACGACACCTTGGTGCTTACGTTGCTTGACGCGGTGACGAACGGCGTGATGATTTTGAACGACCGGCGGCAATTGGTTTTCGCCAACAGGGCCACCTTGGAAATGTTGGCCGAAGACAATCAGGAACTTTTCATCGGATTGCGCATGGGGGAGATATTCGACTGTTGGCACGCCCGGGAATCCTCAACCGGCTGCGGCGGCACGGAATATTGCCGCCAATGCGGAGCATTGCGCGCCATGCTGCACGGCCTGGGAGGTCTGGAGGCGGAAGACGACTGCCGCATCTACCGGCATAAGGGCGCCGACCTTGAAGCCCTGGATCTGCGCGTGCGGGCCACGCCTTTTTCATACAACGGCGATTCATTCCTTTTTTTCGTGTTCCACGACGTGAGCCATGAAATGCGCCGCCGCGCCCTGGAGCGCATTTTCTTTCACGATATCCTGAACACGGCCGGCGGCCTGCGCGGATTCGTTGAGCTTCTCGCCAGCGAGGTCCCCGAGTATTTGCGGCATGAAACAGCCATGCTGCAGAATTTTTTCACGATGATGCTCGAAGAGATAAAAGCCCATAAACTGCTCCTCGCCGCGGAAAGCGATGAACTCGAGGTCAGGAAACAGCCGGTGCGCTCCCTGCAGTTGCTGGAGTCGGTGCAAGGCATATTTGCGGAGCACGAGGCGGCCCAAGGCAAGGAGCTGCGCATTGATCCTTCCAGCAACGATCAGAGTTTTTTAAGCGACATCACCTTGTTGCACAGGTCGCTGGTCAATTTGACCAAAAACGCTCTGGAGGCCAGTAAAGATGGCGACACCGTGACCTTGGGCTGCGCTCCACAAGGGGGCTGCATGCGTTTTTGGGTTCATAACCCGGGGGGTATGCCCGAAGAAGTGCGGTTGCAGGTGTTCAAACGTTCCTTTTCCACCAAGGGGGCGGGCCGCGGCCTGGGGACGTATAGCGTCAAGCTGCTCACCGAGCGGTACCTTGGGGGCAGCGCCGGTTTCACCAGCTCGGAGGAACAAGGGACCGAGTTTTTTGTGCTAGTTCCGCTCGACGCGCCGTGCGTTTCCGCATGACCGTGGCGTGTTGTTCAGTTTCGTTGCGATTGCGGGGGCTGGGTGGGATCGATACGGGATTTTGCCAGGCGGTTGATTAATGTTCACGTTGTCCCGGCGGCGGGGAGGGGGGTGATCTCTTGATGGATGCAAGTCCTCCGGCGGCATATCCAAGGTAAAGGAAGTACGAGATACATGCGCTATTTGTGGAAACCATCCAGTGGTCCTCCACCAAAAAACAGACAGATCGGTGAGGTGTTGCTGCAGGCCGGAATCATTGGCCGGGAGCAGCTGCAGGAAACGCTCGAGCGTCAGAAGCATTGGCCGTATTTGACCTTTGGGCAGCTGGCGAGTTTGATGCATCGCATTCCCTTGTCCAGGATCGACGCTGAGTACGTGCGGGTGGAAGTGCTGCCTTTTATTGGAGGCAAGTTGCTGGAGCGTTTGCAGATTTTCGCGGACAAGGACCGCTTTGCCCGCAACCTCGAACCGGCTTCGTTTATCAGAGAGATACACGCGGCCATGCTGCGGTACGAGGTCATGCACATAGATTCCCGTCGATACTCCCGGCACGAGACGGGCATCAACGAAGACGAGGTGAAGCGTTTCATCCGGATTCAGGGCATGGTGGACATCCGTCTGCTTACGGAGCAGGGAGGTGTGGAGGGGCACGTGAATGTGCTCCAGGACAGTCTCGACCATGAAGTGCGGCTTGTGGACGACGACGACCGGATAAAGACGGTGCTGTATTACGGATTGCGCTCGCTCTACACACGCTCTAGCGCCGTGGGCGGTTCCTGAGCGCGCATGGCGGCATGGCGATGCGACTGACGACCGGTTCCGCGACACCGCTCGACGGGTGCGTCCTTGTCTCCCTTTGCCGTTTCACGGCTACAACCGCGTTGTAACGGGTTTTCCTCTCGCGCCGAGTATTATGCAAACACGTTCCCATATCCGTGTGCTTTTCGTTATCGGGCAATTGACCTATGGAGGCTCCGAGCGCCATATGGCGGATCTGGCCCTGCGGCTGGACGCGGAGCGCTTTACGCCGCGGGTGCTGTGCCTGCGCCCCGGCGGCCCCTTGGGAGGGGCGCTGCGCGCGCAGGGTGTTGTCTGCGATGAGGTGCCGGTTTTGTCCGGGCCCCTGCCCTTATGGCGCGTGACCGCGTCCATCCGTTCCTTTGCGCCCCATGTGGTGTGCGTCTACACCTATGTGGACAAATTGTGGGGGCGTCTGGCCGCGGCTTTGGCCGGTGTTCCGGTCGTGCTTTCCGCCTACCGCACCGTGCGCCATCCCTGGTATGAACGGCTGCTGCTGCCCGTGACCACGGCGGTTGCCGCCAATTCGCGGGCCTTGCTGCGAGAATTTAACGAAACGTATGCGTATCCTCTGGAGCGCCTGCATCTGTTGCCCAACGGCGTCGATCTCCGGAGATTCGCTCCGGCCGACAGGCGGCGGGCGCGCGAAAGTCTGGGCTTTGACGCCGCTGCGCCGCTCGCGGTCATGGTGGCGCGCTTCGCCCCCGTCAAGGGGCACGATCTTGCTGTGGAGGCGTTTGCCCGCGTGCGCGAACGCCTGCCCGGGGCGCTGCTTGTCCTTGTGGGGCATGGCCCGCAAGAAGGCCGCATCCGCACTTTGCTGGAACAGGCCGGTCTTGCCGGCGCGGTGGTGTTTTTGCCTGAACACACGGATGTGCCGCTGCTTTTCGCAGCGGCGGACGTGGTGCTTCTGACATCGCGTTCCGAAAGCCTGCCTCGCGTGCTGGTGGAGGCTGCGGCCTGCGGTCGTCCCGCCGTGGCAACGGACGTGGGCGGATGTCGCGAGGTCGTCGCGGACGGCGAGAGCGGCTATGTCGTCCCCGCCGGCGACGCGGCGGCGTTGGCGGAACGGCTGTTGGAGTTGTTATGCAGCCCGGAACGCGCAACGGCCATGGGGCTTGCGGCGCGAGCGCTCGCTGAAAAAAGGTTTTCCCTCGACGCCATGGCCGCATCCTTTTCCGATCTCTGTGTGCGATTGCTCAAGGGGCAGGGTTGTCGCTGAGTTTCTAAGAAATTTCTAGACACCTGCAAACGTCACGGGTATCAAGGGGATGTTTTAGAGCATCTCACGCTTGAAAAGCGCTAGATGCCTTATGCATTTCCCTGGAACAATTGAAAATTGTTTCAGGGGAGAGCCTTGTTTCAAGGCGAAAATGCGCTAGTGCTCTTAGCCGTAAGAGCGCTATGCCCGCATTTTTGACCACAAGGGTGTTCACATCGGCATTTCGAGACGCGCTCTAGCGACGGCCTTTACCTTAGTCGGGCCTGGGAGGAAGCCATGCGATATTGTCTGCTTGTTGCCGCGTTTGTTTTGGCCTTGTCGGCATGTCAGCAGAAAAAAGTCATTTCTCCTGCACGGTATGCGTCCACGCAACCGCAAACAGTGCGGCAAGTGACGCAGCCTCCGGCTCCCACGGAGTCGGGAACCATCACGGAGCAGAACGTTCCCGAGGCGCCTGCGCCCAAGGTTGCGCCCGCCGCGCCTCCGGCCCCGTCTCCCGAAGCTCCCCGGCCGGGCCGCGAAACCGCGCAAGAGGAAGTGACCTATCAGATCGGCGCTTTCACCAAACGGGAAAACGCGCAGGCCCTGGCCGAGCGCGTGGGCGCCAGCGGCTTCACCACCGTGATAGAGGACGAGGCCACGGAAGGAGCGCCGCAACATCGCGTGCTCGCCACCTATAAAGGCCGCGACGCCGAAGCCAGGGAACGGCTGCTGCAGTTGGGCGTGTACGATCCCATTTTGCTTGGGGGGCGCGTGGACCCCGGAAGCGGGAAGGAGCCTCGCCCCAATGCGGAGCAATCCCAGCCGCCGCAGCCGGCTTATGCGCCCCAGAGCGGGGTGAGCTATCAGGTGGGCGCTTTCTCAAAAGAGGAAAACGCCAGGCAATTGCAGCGGCAGCTTGAAGAGGACGGCTTTACCGTGCAGGTGCAGCCCACCCAAGGCGTCCCGGCCCAGTACCGCGTCATCGCCACATGGCCCGGCACGGACGAGGAAGGGCGCGCCAGGCTGCTGGAGCACGACGTTTTCGCTCCCATCATTGTTCATGCCGCGCCCCAAGCCGCGGCGCAGGCCGAGGAAACACCGCCTCCGGCGTCTTCCGCGCCTCCGGCTCAGGGAGCGGGCACGTTCCGTTTCCAGGTGGGCGCGTTTTCCTCCATTGAAAACGCTGAAGTTTTGCGCGGCAAGCTCGAAGCCAAGGGCTTCAAGTCGGAAATCGAGTTGATTGAAGAGCAGGGGCGCCCCAAGTATCGCGTGCTGGCCATCAAGCAGGGCAATGTTCCGGAATTGCGGCAGGAACTCACAGCGATCGGCGTACAGCAGCCCATCCTGCTCGGGTATTGAACAAGGCTTGCCGGGGAGTATTTTTGCGAAGGTTTTTCCACGGCGCATCTCTGCGCCAGGACGCATCGACGACAAGGAGAGGAGCATGCGGCCGGCTCGCGCTGCCGCGGTGCGTTGCTGCATCAGCATAGATGTGGAGGAGGAGGGCCTTTTCAGCGGCGTTTACGCCAGAGAAGGCAGGGCGGCCAATGTGCGGCACCTTGAGCGCCTCGAATTTTGCCACGCCCTGGGCTTTCCCCTGACATTGCTGGTGGACTACCCCGTGACGCAGGATCGGGACGCCTGCGCGCTGTTGCGGCGTCTGCATCGGGATTGGGGCGCGGAAATCGGCGCACATCTGCACCATTGGAACACGCCGCCCTTGCGCGACCTCCCCTACCCGGAACCCGTGCGCTGCCACAAGCTGCCCCCGGATCTGCTCCGTGAAAAACTCCGCTGCCTGACACAAGCCATTGAGCGCAATATCGGAGTGCGCCCCCGTTCATTCCGCATGGGGCGTTTCGACTATTGCTCAACATTGACGCCGTTGCTGGCCGAGTTGGGCTATGCCGTGGATTCGAGCATGGTGCCGTTGCGCAGCGAGCTGCACGGCCCGGACCATTTCTCCGAACAGGCGGCCATACGCCCGCTGGGCTGCGGTGTGACGGAAGTGCCCCTCACGGTGGTGCCGGTATTGCGCCATGCGCCCGCACTGGCCCGGAACGTGCTGCGCCTGCTGCCCTACGGGGCGCGTATCCCTTTGCAACGGGGCTTCAGCAAGGTGTTCGCCCCGGGCGTGCATCCGTTGTGGTATCCGCTGCCCTCCATGAAACTCGCCGCTCGTTTGCATCTGGCGCGCGGGGGGAACGTGCTCAACGTTTTTCTGCATTCCTCTGAACTAATGCCCGGGGGCAGCCCCCGAGTGCCGGACGAGCGGAGCGCGCGCGCCCTGGCCGCCAAATTGCGGGCCTGGCTGGAATGGATTAAAGCAGCGTACCACGTGCAGGGCGCGACGCTCGGCTCTTTGGTCTGAGGTCCGCGTAGCGCGCATGCGCTGATTCTCCCCACCTGTCCGGGATCTTTACACGGCCTCGCGGCCGCACTATGCAGGGGGGGCGCGGCGCAAGAGGATTCACGCCGCGAAAACGCCAGGGAGATGTCTATGCGCATGCATTGCCTTTATCATGTACCGTTCGAGGATGCGGCCGCCATCGGCGACTGGGCCGCCGCGCACGGTCTTGTGTTGAGTTCGGGCGGTTATTACGCCGGAGATGCCCCCCCTCCCGTGGAGGAGGTGGACTGGCTGGTCGTGATGGGCGGACCCATGAGCACCTACGACGAGCATTTGCATTCCTGGCTGCATGAAGAAAAAACATATATCAAGGCGGCCATCGGCCAAGGTAAACGGGTGCTGGGCGTCTGTCTGGGGGCGCAGCTCGTGGCCGAAACGTTGGGCGCCGTGGTCGGCCCCAATGTGTATAAGGAAATAGGCTGGCTGCCGGTGACGCTGGACAAAGACGCCGCCGCAAGCCCCCTTTTGGCCGGAGCCCCGAGTCAATTCATGGCCTTCCACTGGCACGGCGACACGTTTTCCACGCCTCCCGGCGCCATACCGCTGGGGCGCAGCGCGGGATGCGTGAATCAGGGGTTCCTGTACGGAGACCGCGTGCTTGGCCTGCAATTTCATCTGGAATCCACGCCGCAATCCATTGAGGCGCTCATTGCGCATTGCGCCGGGGACATCGTTCCGGGCCCCTTTGTACAGCCGCCGGACGTGATGCGCGGCGGGATGGGGCACATCGAAGACATGCGTCCGGTCATGAACCTTTTGCTCTCAGGGCTGTTGACGGCCGGAGAAGGAGTCTGACATGCGCAGAGCCGACAGACGGATAACCGATACAGCCGAACTGGAGTCCATATTGCGGCAGGGGCGGGTCTTGCGCCTGGGCATGTGCGACGGCGACGAGCCCTATGTGCTGCCCCTCAATTACGGCTACAGCGAGGGCGTGATCTATATGCATTGCGCCAAAGAGGGGCGCAAACTGGATGTCCTGCGCGCCAATCCCAAGGTCTGTTTCGAAGTGACCGTGGACGAGGCCTTGTGTCCTCCGAAGAATACCGAAGCCTGCGGATTCACCATGCGCTTCCGTTGCGTCATGGGGCGGGGCGTGGCTGAAATCGTGGAGGATGCGGCCGGGGTGCGGCGGGGGCTGGAGGCGCTTATGGAGCATTACGCCGGCGGCGGCTACAGCTTTGGCGAAAAGCTGCTCTCTCAAACCGCGGTCATCCGTGTCCGTGTGGACGCCATAAGCGGCAAGCAGAACGCCATGAATAGGGAATGCCGGTGATTTCTCACGCGAAACGCCCCAAGCCATCGTTCGTGCGGCGGCTTTTTCTGACGTGCGTCTCCTTGGGCTTCGGCGTGCTTCTGGCCGCTCTGCTCATGGAAGGCGTGTTGCGTCTGTTGCCCGTGCGCGACAGGTTCGACGACGATACGCCCATCACGGCCGCGGATCCGGTGAAGCGGTTTAAAAGGAACGCCACGTTGACCTATTCCAAAGGCTTCGACTTCTCGTTGGCCAACGTGCTGCACACGAACAATTACGGGTTCGTCAACGACCAGGACTACGACCCGGACGCGCCGGGCCCGTTGCTGGCGGTTATCGGCGACAGTTACGTCGAAGCCGCCATGGTGCCTTACGCGCAAACGCTTCAGGGACGGCTGGCGGTCCTGGCGGCGGGCAAGGGCCGCGTTTACAGTTTCGCCGCGGCGGGAGCGCCCCTGAGCCAGTATTTGGCCTATGCGCGTTTCGCGCGCGAGACGTTTCACCCCGAGGCCATGCTGTTTGTGGTCGTGGGCAACGATTTCGACGAAAGCCTCCTCAGATATAAGGATGATCCCGGATTTCACTATTTCGCGGAAACGGAGCAGGGGACTCTGGAACTGCGCCTTGTGGAATACCGCCCCACCCATGCCACATGGCTGCACGGCGCGGGCGCTTTTCTCGGATTGGGCGACAGCGCCCTTGCGCGCTATGTGCGCGGCAATTGGCCGTTGCTGCGCGCCCAGGTGGAGAACTGGAGACAAGGCAAAGAGCAAGGCGATTCCATGCGTAATTATGTGGGGCAGACCGCGGCCGCGGCGGAGCCGGAGCGCGTGCGGCGGAGCGAAGCCGCGGTGGATGCGTTTTTTCGAGAGCTGCCCGCCTGTTCGGGCCTGCCGCCCCATCGCTGCGTGTTTTTGATGGACGGCATACGCCCCCATCTGTATTCGCCTGAAGCCTTGCAACAGGCCCAGGGGTCTTTTTTTCAGATCATGCGCGATTACTTCATCAGCCGCGCCCGGTCGTCGGGATATGAATGCGTGGACCTGCAAGGTCCGCAGATAGCGCGTTTCAACGCCACGGGCGAGCATTACGAATACCCCAACGATGGGCATTGGAACTCGCTGGGGCATGCCATGGCCGCCCAGGCGGCGTCCGAAACAAAGGCCTTTACGGCCGTTATGAAATAAATGCGCCTCCTACGGTTTAAGGACTTTTTGAAAGGTGGTTATTCCCTTATCTCCGAAGAATGATAAGGATATGGTCTTTCGAGGGGAAAACTTCTTGAAAGAGATTCTTCCCCTCGAGCTCCCCTTTCCAGAACTTTTCATATAACAGCATGTTATTGTAAACCAAGTCTTTGGAAGGGGGGTTCGGGGGGAGAACCTTTCTACAGAAAGGTTTCC
>CAZFCK010000096.1:0-17482 GCA_964517355.1 uncultured Desulfovibrionaceae bacterium
CCCCCCGGAAAAACCTAACAAGTCTTTAATCAGTGCTTCCTTAGAAACACGGCCTGGTTACGGATACGCTCTCAGGCCAGGGGATTCTCTTCCACGGCGGCATCGCCCAGCAATCTGCGCGCTATTTCCTTTGCCGCCCGCCGTCCGGCGCCCATGGCCGAAATGACTGTGGCCGATCCCGTCACGATATCGCCTCCCGCGAACACATTGGGAATGGTTGTTTCGCCTGTTTTATCGACAACATCAATGTAGCCGCGTTTATTCAAGCCGAGGTTCAGGGTGTTTTCCACCAAAACCCTGTTCGGCCCGGTACCCACGGCGATAACAGCCAGATCGCAAGCTATGGTGCAGGTCTCCCCCTCCACGCACATGGGCCGGCAACGTCCGGAAGCGTCGGGTTCGCCAAGTTCCATTTTCTGCAAGACCATGCCGGTCAGGTTCCCTTGATCGTCCCCCAAAAATTCCAAGGGACTCCACAGGCATTGCAAAACTACCCCCTCTTCCAGGGCGTGTTCCAGTTCCTCGCGCCGTGCGGGCATCTCATGCTTCGTACGCCGGTAGACAATCCTGACCTGATCCGCACCAAGACGGAGCGCCGTCCGCGCCGAATCCATGGCCACGTTGCCGCCCCCCAGGACCACAACGTGCTTTCCCGGTATGATGGACGTGTCGTATTCCGGAAAATCATAGGCCCGTCCCAGGTTCACGCGGGTGAGATATTCATTGGCCGAGAAAACACCGATAAGATGTTCGCCGGGAATGCCTAAAAAACGCGGCAATCCTGCACCGACGCCTATGAATACGGCCTGGTATCCCTGGTCAAAGAGGTCCTGTATCGTAACGGTTTTGCCGCCGACCCAGTTCACATTGAGATCCACTTCCTGCCCTCGCAGGGCCTGAATTTCACGGCGCACCACCGCCTTGGGCAAACGGAATTCAGGAATGCCGTAGACCAAAACCCCGCCCATTTCGTGCAACGCTTCGAACATGCTGACTTTGATGCCCCGAAACGAAAGATATCCCGCCGCGGTGAGGCTCGAAGGGCCGGCGCCGATGCATGCCACCTTCAATTCCTGAGCAATCACGGGGCATTCAGGCTTTCCAGTAATGGCGTCACAAGCGCTCATGGCCGCATACGTATCCGCCACGTAGCGTTCCAGCCTGCCGATACAAACGGGCTGTCCTTTTTTCGCCAAAATGCACGAGCCCTCGCACTGCACCTCCTGGGGGCAGACACGACCGCACACGGCAGGCAGACTGTTGGTGCTTTTAATCACACGGTAGGATTCTTCCACTCCCCGCTCCAGCAGCGCCTTGATGAAGTCTTTGATGGGCACCTCCACGGGACAGCCGTCGATACACGCGGGCTTCTTGCATTGCAGACAGCGTCTGGCCTCGTCAATGGCCATTTCATGAGTATATCCCAAAGCCACTTCGTTAAAATTGTGGATACGTTCCTCCGGCGACTGCGCGGGCATGGCCGTACGCGGCCGGATTTCCTTTTTCGGTTTTTTCGGCGTGTTGTTAGCTGCGACCATGGGCTTTCTTGTACTCCTCGTAGGAAATCGCTTCCTGCGGTTTAAAGGCCTTGAGCCTGGCGCCCAGTTCGTTAAAATCCACCATGTGGCCGTTGAATTCCGGACCATCGACACAGGCGAACTTGATTTCGTCGCCGATCTTTACGCGGCAGGCGCCGCACATGCCTATGCCGTCCACCATAATGGAATTCAGACTGACGGTTGTCTTGACACCGTATTCCTTGGTGAGATCGGATACGGCGCGCATCATGGGTACGGGACCCACAGCCACAACTTCCGCCACACTCGTGTCCTGGTCCAAACGCTGCCGGAGTACATCCGTAACCAGTCCTTTCCGCCCCCTGCTGCCGTCATCCGTGGCAATCAGCACCTCGGGGCAAAACGCGCCAAGTTCGTCGCAAAACAACAGGAGGTCCTCGCTCCGCGCACCGATCACCACAACGACATGGTTGCCTGCCTCGTGGTGTCCCTTGGCGATGTGGTGCATGGCTGCAATGCCGGTACCGCCCCCCACGCAGATAACGGTTCCGATCTTGTGTATTTCAGTTGCTTTGCCGAGGGGGCCGCACACGTCGCGCAACACATCGCCCTCTGCCATATCTTCAAGCACGGCAGTCGTTTTGCCCATAACAAGATATACCATGGTGATGGTGCCGGCCTCTGGATCGGCATCGGCGATGGTCAAGGGTATGCGTTCCCCTTTTTCACACACACGCAGGATGACGAAATTGCCCGGTCTGGCCTTGCACGCGATATGCGGCGCCTCCACCACCAATTTGCTTGTCTTGCCCGGTATGAGAGACTCTTTCTTCAATATGGTAAATGACATGGCTTGGTGCCCTTTTGAGTTGCCCAGCAATTATTTCAATTTCAGATCACCTTTGACTTGTTGAGCTACGCCGGCTTCATTTCGCTCAGGACGAATACTTCCCGCATTCCCCCCCCAAATACAATCTGTTGAATCAACTTGCCGGTAACTTGCTTTTTTGCATGGCGTTTCTTCAGTGAAACGCAGAGTTGACCGTATGTGGGTAATTGAATTCGGAAGGAGGTGGGGGTGCGTGTCACAGGAGCGCAACGTTCATACTGTTGCCGTGCTCCCGAATCAGGCGTTCAAGGTCGGGATATCCGAGCCAGACCGTGGCCCGGTTGTCATTGGGGTGAACGCCGAGCAGGTCCTGCTCTTGAAGTTTTTTATCCACGACGACTTCTACAGTTCGATCCGCATCATTGAGAAGCCCCATGGGGCTTACCGCTCCCTTTTCGAGGCCGAGGTGCTTCCAAAGCCGTTCTGCGGAGGCGAACCGCAGGCGTGAAGAGCCGATTATTGCCTGCAATGCTTTCAAGTTCACGGTGTGCTGTGGATGTACCAGCACAAGGAAATGACGCTTGCCACTTCCGTCACAAAGAAAAAGATTCTTTACAATACAGCCGAATTTGTGGAGTTCGAGCTTTTCCATTTCCTCGATGGTATACACGGGTGGATGATTACTCACGATATACGGAATATTCATTGCAACCAAGTGGCTATATACTTTTTGTTGTGCTTCCATGGTGTCTGATCCTTGTACGGGACTGTTCAGGCGCTTCTTTTCCTTGATAAGCCTCCAATGCCTGTGGAAGGGGATGGAATCACACGCGGGCACCTCATGGAAAAAGACGCCCGCGTGGCGGCAAGATTCCCAATTACAAGACGCTTTTGCCGTGCTGTTCCCGCATTTCGGCAACGGCAGCCGCAAGAGAGTCCCCATCTAGAACCATTTCCATCATGCTAATCTGATCTTCCCATATCTGAGGATCAGCTTCAGCCTTCAGAATCGGGTCCAGAATATGGTATACAGGGAGCCCCAACGAGACTCCAGCCAACGGACCTGCATAGGTGGGGTCACCAGCAGTGACGGTTTCAGCGTAAATGCCCGCACCTTCCGCATCGGAAGCGCCAATGATGACAATCAAGTTGTCAGCGCCGAACTTTTCGGTGGCGTCCTTGATGCGTTGCTGGTTTTGCAGATCCATGGCGCCTGCCGCCGTTCAGACGAAACATTCGGTGGCGGCAAAAGCCACCTCGGCTCCGCTGTCGGCGAAAACGCTCTCCATGGCCGGGCTGGGAACACCGTCCCGTTCGCCCATGAGGATTAGCTTCTTACCGGTCAACTTACCCACAATTCTTACCTCTCGGTGTTGTTGGTTACCATCGGGGGCAAATTTGTTTTTCGCTCTCCGGCTGCGTCAGGTCCGCTTAAGGATCAGGGAAGGTAAGCGGACATTCCATGCAAGCGAGCGAAAATTTTAAACAAGTTCCCCCCTTGCCCATTGACATCAGAATTCTTCATTTCGCTATGTTTTTATGATCGAGCCGCCGCAGAAGAATGTTTCGCGACGTGCTTCTACAGCATGGCCTCAGCTGCTGCTGTGATCGCCTCAATCGACACGTCGTCACCCACAAGTCGTTTCACGCATTCTCCCCCCTTGTAGAACATAATGGTGGGAACGCTGATGACCTTAAGCGAAATGCACAAACGCCGGTTGCCCGCCACGTTGACCTTGCAGAATTTGATTTTACCCTCGTAGTTTTCCGCAAGTCTTTCCACGTCCGGCATAAGCGCCAGACACGGCCCGCACTGAGGGCCCCAAAAATCAAGCACCACAGGAAGATTACTTTGAGTCACTTCCGCTTCAAAATTGTCCTTATCAAGTTCCAGCATTATGTATTCTCCTTATATACAAGAGGATTGTCCGGCATATGCTTATCTGCCGAATGGGAATAACGCCCGACTCTTACAGGTATCCCGCCTTCTTCAGAACGCCTATGGCGGTCTCTTTGGCGGCATGTTGGATGCGGACTACCGGACCAGTGCAGCCCATGGCCGTCTCCGCATAGATGTTTTCCTTCCACAACGAATACATGGCGGCTTCCATATCCAGGACATCAACGCCGGCGATTTCCGCGTCAACCGGAACCACCGCTGGTTTTTCCGGTACCTGATCCGCAACGGCGGCTTTTGGCTTCAACGCTTCCAGTTCGTCGTCAAACCCGGCGGCCCGCGCCGCCTTAAGCTCCGCAGCCACGGTAGCCGGGAGCTCGCCTTTGGCGGCCCTGGCGGTGAGGGCGATCGCACCGGCGATTACCGGAGCGCCGGAGGCGCGGGATACGATGGAAACCACCTTGTTCCAGCCTTCTCCAACGGATGGACCGTACCCCCATCCCGTGCTTTCGTACTGGCCGCCGGTAGTGAAGGTGGAGAAGAGCTTGACCAGCACGTTACCGGTAAGGGTATCGCAAACCAGCACATCCGCGCCTCCTGAAACAAGATCGTTGCCGCGCAGGAGAGAACCTCCGTCACTGCGTTCACTCGTCCCGAAGGAGAGGGCGTAGCCCTTGTCCTTCATGTGGGAAAGCGCACGCAGCACTGGCCCCGCACCATCGATGTTCAGAAACGCCAGCGTGGGTTCGGCTATGCCGCAAGCCTTGGCGGCTGCAACGCCGTACACCGCGTTGCGCAGCAGGCTTTCCCCCCGGGTGTGCGCGGTGGAGCCCGTGCAGGAGGCGATGAACATGGGCTTGCCTTTACCGGGGGTCATAACGCGCCCGATGGTGGCGACTCCGATGGGGAAGGGGAAATGCATGGCGACCATGCCGGAAACCACGCCGTCGTTCAGCGCCTGTTCCACACCGGCAATAAGATCCGCCTCGCAATCCGGGGTTTCAATCCATTGAAGATCGTCAAACCCGGCGATACGGGGGCCGATGGCCACCACGCGCAAAGCGGGGTTGTTTTCCTGCGCCATGCGGCCGCCGCGCAAGATTTCTGCTTGCCCGAGTTCGCTACCCGTCGCCATAAGACCTATTCTGACAACCGGACCGCCATGCCGCGCCTTGTCCACGATATCGGCCAGGGCGCAGGCGATGAGATGTCTTTGGGATTCTTCCATGGCCTTACCCCTTGAGTTTGCCCGCGAGCTCACCCAAAACGTCGAGGATGACGCGTTCGACATCTTCCCGGGAAACAGAAGCCGCGGCGGCTTTCCCGCCGGAGGGCTTTTCCACTAAAAAGGAAGCGCCATCCGCCAGGTTGGTCAGACGGCCGAGGAACAGGCTTCCCTTGCCGATGATCATGGCCCGGTTCAACGTGCCTGCCTTGATGGCGTCTACGGCATGGCCTAAGAACGGCACTCCGGAAGGTATATGTCCCTGCGTGGGGGCAAAGCCTATCTGTCCATGTGTTTTTACGAAGGCGGGGATTTCGGATTTTTCGTACTGGCCTTTCATCACGGCCAAGGCCGCGATCATCTTGAAGTTGGCCTCGGGTACGTTGCCCGCTCCGGCAGGAACCGTCACTTCCGGATCGTGCAGTTCCGGCGCGTATTTATCCACATCCGTGAACTTCAGCCCAGCGGTTTGCAGCGGATTCCACACCAGGGCCATGGTCACCGCCTGGGGTGACGCCCCCGCTCCCACAGTGTGTTTACCGAGCGCATCCAGCCGGATAACGGGGTCTTGTCCGTCATCCGGGGTAAGCAGCACCGCGAAGCAGCCCATGACGTTTTCCATGGGCGGCACATTCTTTTTCACGTGTTCGCGCGCGTTCATGTACAGTTTCGGGATGGAACCGCCGCTGACGACGGCCACGTTTTTACGCGAGCCCGCCGCGACCATGCTGCCTCCCGCAATAATGGCAGCCACGGGGGCGGCGCAGAACGCGCGGAGGTCGAATCCGCTGGCGTTGACGCATCCGGCGCTTTCTGCAATGGCTTTCGCCATGTTGCCGCCGCCGCGCTGGTTGATGTCGCCGGCGGCCTCTTCGGAACAATCCACCACGAAATCAATGTCCGAAGGCTGCATGCCCGCGTTGCGGATAAGATGCATAAGCGAAAGCGTGGCGCCGGCCTTGGATGCGATGTTTTCGAGCAACACGTGCGCGGTGAGGTTTTCGTCAACGTCGTGCGCCTTGCGGCAGCAGCCGGCGACTTTGCCTTCGAAGAACAGCGGCAGGGCGCCGTTATCCGATACTTCCTTTTCGATTTCCGCTGGATCGTGGCCAGATTCCAACTGTTTCAATTGCGTTTCGTCCATCAGGGGGTGCGCTTTCAGCTTCGCGCGTACGGACGCGGCAAAATCTTGTTCCAGCCAGACCAGATCGAACACATCGCAGATGTCCAGAAGGCCAATGAATTCGTCTTCCGGCATGATTTCGCCGTATGTGCCGAAACGGACGGGTTGTTTTTCCAAATGCTGAAGGCACGGTTTGTCGTGGGCCGCCAATTCCTCCGTGCTCAACGCCCCAATATACGTCAGGTTCGGCGCGTAGCTACAAACCATGTCGTAGGGAACTTTCACTTTTTCCAGATTTGCGAGAAAGAGTGAATCCGGGTTGGCGTGATGCTCCTGATACGGCGTGGTCCCATAACGCAGGCCGATTTCCTGAGCATAATTAAGGCAGTACGCGGTAGCTTTTACGGCTACAGTTGCCATGGGGTTCTCCTTGAGTAAAAAGCCTTCGGCAGGCGAAAGAGCGGTCCGTCCTGGCGAGAACGGGATCGGATCACATGCCCAATGTGGGAGGCGGTCCACAAACCTTTCGGGCGTCCCCGATGTGAAGCGGGGGAGCATCTCCCGCCTGCCGGAGGCGAAAATAAAATCAATAGTTATCTAGCAATGTCCAGTGCTTATCCAATGATATGCGGACATGGCGGCGACAGCTCCATCGGATGCGGCGGTAATCACCTGACGCAGTGGAGTTGAGCGCACGTCGCCAGCAGCGAAAATGCCGGGAACGGATGTCTGCATCTTCGCGTCCGTCTTGATCCAGTCGCCGTCCACTCGTTCACACAGATCTCCGAGACATGCGGTGATGGGAAGCGTTCCCACGAAAACGAAAACCCCCGCGACGTCGATATCTTCCAGTGCGCCGGTTTTGACGTTTTTAACGGTTATGCTTTCCACCAGTTCGGAACCGTTGACGCTTTCCAACACGGAATCCCAGACCGGTTCGATCTTGGCGTTGCAGGTCGCGCGCTCGCAGGCCATCCTGTCCGCACGGAACTCGTCGCGGCGGTGCACGATGTAGACCTTTGAAGCGAATTGCGTCAGATAGCAGGCCTCCTCAACCGCCGTGTTGCCGCCACCGATAACCGCCACGACTTCGTCCTGGTAGAAGGCGCCGTCGCAGACCGCGCAGTAGCTCACACCCGCACCTGTAAATTCCTTTTCGCCCCGCGCGCCGAGGCGGCGAAACGCCGCGCCCGTGGCCACGATGACCGCCTTGGCCGCGATGTCTCCATCGGCCGTGCTCAGCACATGACTGCCGTTTTGAGGTGTGATGTTGTTGACCGTGGTCCTGCGGATTTCCGCATTAAAATGCATGGCATGTTCGCGAAACGACTTGGCCAGATCCGGCCCGCTGATATGCTTCTGGCCGATATAATTTTCAATTTCGCTCGTGATCAGAATCTGCCCGCCGCAGGTGCCCTTTTCCAGCACTACAAGATCAAGCCCGGCACGCTTGCCGTACACGGCTGCGGCCATTCCGGCGGGTCCTCCGCCGATGATTACAAGTTCACGTTCTTCCATGACCCCTCGCAGAGTGTTTGTTAGATGTGACGGGGACAAATCTCCGAACGCCCGCCGGTTGGTCGAAAAGAACGAAGGCTTTATATGAGCAGCTACTTTCAATATGTTCAGATGGTTATTGAGGATTTGAAAGCAGCTCTTTCAAGCCGGGCAAACGCATTTGCTACGTGCTTCTCGTGACTTCGGGAGAGCGCAGCATGCTGTTCGCGAGTCGGCTGACCATCTCCGGTGGCGTCAATATTGTTTTTCTCTATGAGCAAATGGCATGCCATTGCGGAATTGTTTATATGAACTCCCCAATAAACAATTCTCCGTGTGACGCAGGCTCTCGGCAAAGCGGGGAGAAGGGGAGCGGCGTAGAGCTGTTGATCATGCGGAAGGAACAAATATTTTGACGTTATTTATAATTTTTTTTATAAAGATAAAAAAGCATTGAATACATCAGCGTCTCTCGTGTGCAATGGCTATCTCACAACGCAGATGTCTTGCTTAACCTTTCGGAGGATCCCAGTGCTCGGCCAAGTGCTGCAGAATTGTACCGACTTGTCTCAGTTACTCGATATATTCCACATGCTTTTTGACGCTCATCAGATAGGAATCACTATTGTTCAATCCAGCGGAGTGATTATCTATTATAACGATGCCCAAGCGCACCTTGATGAACTCACGCCCAAGGACGTTTTAGGAAAGCCCATCTGCGAGGTGTACCATTTCACCCCTGGGGACAGCCCCACCATGCGTGCCGTTACTACCGGAAAACCCGTCATTGACCGCGTCCACTATTATCGCACCAGGCGCGGAAAACTGGTGAATTCCACCAACTCCATCTACCCTCTGTGGGCG
The DNA here is from genome assembly GCA_964517355.1 of uncultured Desulfovibrionaceae bacterium. Lineage (GTDB taxonomy): Bacteria > Desulfobacterota > Desulfovibrionia > Desulfovibrionales > Desulfovibrionaceae > CAZFCK01. The sequence continues at coordinate 8,953 of CAZFCK010000096.1, forward strand.
AACGGGGTTATGTTGGGCGCCATCTGCTTTATTCAGAGTTACAACGACATTGGAAAACATGTGGGATTACTGCAGGAAGCGGATAATTCCGAGGACGCCGCGTCCCCATCCTCTCAGCGGCAGACCATGCAGAAAACGCATTACATGTTTTCTTCGCTGATTGGAAAAAGCCCTCTGCTGCTTGAGGCCGCAAGCCTGGCCAAAAAGGTGTCCCAGTCTTCATCTTCCGTCATGCTGGTAGGCGAAACGGGCGTGGGTAAGGAGATATTCGCCCAGGCCATTCATTACGAAAGCGCACGACGGTCGAAGCCCTATACGGCGATCAATTGCTCCGCCGTGCCGGAAACGCTGCTGGAGGGTATTTTATTCGGTACGACCAAAGGCGCATTCACCGGGGCCGAGAACAAGCAGGGTCTTTTTGAGGCCACGAACGGCGGCACGCTTTATTTGGACGAAATAGATTCCATGCCCGTGTCCCTGCAAAACAAGCTGCTTCGAGTTCTCCAGGAAAAAAAGGTACGGCGGGTCGGCGATGGTAATGAGCGCCCCATAGATGTACGTATTATCAGTTCGGTGGGGAGTAACCCCGTGTCTCTTATTGAGGACGGGCTGCTGCGGCGGGACTTTTATTACCGCCTCGGTGTCGTGAAAATCCAGATTCCCTCGCTTAGCTCCAGAGTGGAGGACATCCACCTGCTGGTGCAGCATTTTTTGGAACTGCACAGCGGCAGGCTCGGCATTCCCATGCCCCTTGTCACGCCGGAAGCCATGACGGTTTTCTATTCTCATTCCTGGCCCGGGAATGTACGTGAATTGGAGCATGCCATCGAGGCCAGCCTGACGTTTATTGAGCGGGGGGAGCACCTGGAACCTCGGCATCTCTACCGTGCGGTCCCGGACTTCACCCCCATTCCGCATCCGGATGAAGCCACAACACCATGGCTGGCTTTTCAGGAATCCCACATGAAATCGCCTGCCGAGCCGGGTGGCCGGCCTCAACAAGCGTCGTATGCGCGTCCTGCGGCGCCTCACGAAGAAGTTCCCCAGGCCGTTGCCGGTCCACGCGAGCCGGCAACCTCCATCTTCACAGGTGGAGCGGGGAGCATTATCAGTCTTTCTGAGCAAACACGGGCTGTTGAAGCCGCTTCCATTGAAAAAGCCCTCTGTGCCTCGGCGGGCAATGTCGCCATGGCGGCCAGGCTGCTCGGCATCTCCCCGCAACTTATGCACTATAAAATGAAGAAGTACGCCATCACCAAACGCGCGTTCATACCCGAGAGCTTGTAATCGCCAAGCATGCTTCAGTGACCTGAGAAGGCACGGACGCGGGGCGCCCCCTTTCCACACACGTACACTGCGCCTTGGGCTGTTCCCGAATTTTTTTGCTTAATAATAAAAATTTTTTGTTTAAGAATATATTTTTTGTATTTAACAAAAATATTGGATGGTCAGAGACAGGCCAAGCAATGGAGATGTAAATCAGCTGATGCATAACTAGCTAATATACATTATAAAAGTGACAAACTCGCAATGAGGAACGAGGTTTTCTTTGTGGCACGTGGATTGCTATTTAATTCACAAATAACGGCCCCAAGGAAAACCCATGAAATTCTCGCCCCATTCGCCCATCATTCCGTTCATACAAGCTACGTTTTATTACGGAGCGGGAATTGGGCCGATTTTTCAGTATCACACGGGAGGGTTCGCCCCCAAACAGATTCTTTTTTCTTGACCCGATGACATGGCGCGCCTGGCAGGCGCGCCCAACAACGTGACGCGCACGCGTGCAAGCGCGGCATTGCGAAAGACTCCTATGGCGTGGGGATGCTCATCCACGACATCGGAGTCTTTTTTATTGCGGATGCGCGGCTGCAAGCAAGGAGGAGAAGACAAGAAAACATAACGCCTTGACCGTGTCTACGTATCAATAATCCCTAATTGGAAGGAGGTGTTTACATGAAGCTTGAATTGCACAAGGCCGCAGTCAAGGATGCGCAATGGGGAACCAAGACCCATGTTGACGGCGGAGTGCTCTACATCAACAAAGAAGAGGCCGTCGCCGTTATTATGGAAGACAGCCGCTTCAATAAGGCGGATCTGGAAATTGCCAGACCAGGTGAAAGTATCCGTATCATTCCCGTAAAGGATGCCATTGAGCCACGTGTGAAGATGGACGGCAGCGGGTACTTCCCGGGTTTTTGCGCGCCCATGTCCAGAGCCGGGGATGGAGCGACATTCGTGCTGGATGGCGCTGCCGTGGTCACGTGCGGCCCCATCGTGGCTTTTCAGGAAGGCCTTATCGACATGGATGGTCCGGCTGCGGAGTTCACGCCTTTCTCTAAAACCGTGAACATCGTCATGGTGGTCGACCCCGTCGACAACCTTGATCCGCATGAATATGAAGCGGCGCTACGTGAAACGGGTCTTCGCCTGAGCGTGTATCTGGCCAAGGAATGTATGGATGCGAAACCCGATTCCATTGAGGTGTACGAAAAGGGCTCGGTAGCTGAGGAAAGCGTAAAGTATCCGAATCTGCCCAAGGTGCTGTATCTCTGCATGTCCATCACGCAGGGCCTGCTCCATGATACCTATGTTTACGCGACAGATCTGCGTCCGTCGCTGCCGACTCTCTTACATCCCTGTGAAGTACTGGACGGTGCGGTTGTTTCCGGCAACTGCGTTTCCGCCTGCGATAAAAACACCACGTACCATCATGTGCACAATCCCGTGGTTACCGAACTCTTTGCCCGCCACGGCAAAGACATCAACTTCCTCGGCATGGTGCCCACGTTGGAAAGCACCATCCTGGCCGGCAAAAAGCGGGCGGCCATGATGAATCTCACCCTGTCCAAGGAGCTGGGGGCCAACGCCGTCATCATCACGGAAGAAGGCTACGGCAACCCTGACACGGATTTTTGCCTGAACGCGAAACTGCACGAAGACGCGGGCATCGTCGCCGTTGTCATTTCCGACGAGGCTGCGGGCATCGACGGCAAAAGTCAAGGCATTGCGGACTCTACACCTGAACTTGTCTCTTTTATTTCAACCGGAAATGTCAACGAAATGATTGAAGTTCCGGCCATGGAAAAAGTTATCGGCGATGATAAAGCCATTGCCAACCTTTCCGGTGGCGCTGCCGAAAGTTTGCGCCAGGATGGGTCCATGTACATCGAGCTCCAGGCCATTATCGCCTCGACCTGCGAAATCGGCTTTAGCCGTGTCAGTTGTGAATATATATAGCGAGGGACACATGAAATATCGTATTGTACACTATATCAACCAATTCTATGCAGGGAAGGGCGGTGAGGATACCGCGGACTACAAGCCCGAATCTGTGCCAACCCCTGTGGGGCCAGGAAATGAAATAGCCCGCCTGCTCAAGGAGCGTGGCGGGGAGGCGGAAATAGTGGGCACCGTCATCTGTGGTGATTCCTACTATGGCGAAAATATTGAAGCGGCTCGCGCAGCATGCCTCGAGTTGGCCGCAGCGTTCAAGCCGGATCTCATCCTTGCCGGGCCGGCATTCAACGCGGGGCGCTACGGCGTGGCATGTGGAGATATGGCGGCATCGGCCGGAGAAAAATTGGGCATACCCACTGTCGCGGGAATGTATAAAGAAAATCCGGGTGTGGAACTCTACGGTAAGGGTTGTTACATAGTGCCCAACTCCGAAAGTGCCCGCTCCATGAAGCAAGATCTCAATGCCATGACATCGCTTGGCCTCAAGCTTGCGAAAAAAGAGCCTATGGGACCGGCCAGGGAAGAAGGCTATTTCTCCCGCGGCATTCGCAAGTGTTTCTTCAAGGAGAACTCCGGCGCGTCACGGGCCGTAAGCATGATGCTGGCCCGTTTGAAAGGTGAGGAATTCCTCACGGAATATGAAATGCCGGTTTTCAAGAAAATACCTCCCGCGGCTCCAGTAACAGACATGAAAAACGCAACCATCGCCATCATCAGTTCCGGCGGTGTGGTGCCCTTTGGCAACCCGGATCACATTCGAGTTTCCTCCGCGGATAGTTATGGCAAGTACGACATCTCAAGCATTGATGATCTGACTCCGGAAAACTATGAATCCATCCACGGCGGTTATGACCGCGCCATGGCCAGCATTGACCCTGACTGCATAGTGCCCGTTGATGAATTGCGCAAAATGGAAAGAGAAGGCGTTTTCAAGAAGCTCCACCCCTTCTTTTACACCACCACGGGCACTGGCACGAGCGTGAACAACGCCGAACAATTCGGCCAGGACATTGGAGCGCTTTTGCGCAACGCGGAGGTGGATGCCGCCATCCTCACATCCACCTGAGGAACATGTACTCGATGCGGTGCATCGATGACGCGTGAGATTGAACGTGTTGCCAACATTCCTGTTGTGCAGATAGCCACCATCGTTCCCATCATGCTCACTGTGGGGGCAAACAGGATCGTACCCGGGGTCGCCATCCCGCATCCGGTGGGCGATCCCCTTAAAGGTCCGGAAAGAGACCACTCTGTACGGCGCGACCTCTTGCTGAAGGCTCTTGAAGCCATGCAGACCGAAATTACGGAGCAGACTATTTTTGAATAGTCTCGAGCCCCCGTAGCGGCGTTGCCGTTGCGGGGGCTTTTCACAACAGGTGCAGTTTCAAGACAAGACAGACTATGCCGGGGCCGCCATCTTTTCTCACGCCGTTGCAGAGATACGGCGAGCCCTTACTGGCAACGAAGGATAGACATATGGAGTACGTTATTCTGACCAATAACGGCAGCATTGGGGCGGACATTCAAGGGGTCGCAGTGACCCACGTCGCTGACGGCATTGAAGCCATCTACGACGCCATCAGCGATCTCTTGCAAAACGGCTATGCCCTGGTGTCATCGCCGCTGCCGGCCAATGTGCCCCTGATCCGCTCGCCGATCCGCAGTGTTATTCTGGAAAAAGCTCCCCGCCGGTATGATGCGCAGGGTTTGATGATCCTGGAGAAGGCGAGGGCGCGGACGGATATTCTCGGCGTTATCGATGAGGTGCGCATACGATCCGATCTCGAATTAATAGACAAGGATCAGTTGTTGCGCGCCATCAGGCAGTTAAGGGAACTTGGCCGGCATATCCCCCGGAAAAGCCATATGAACTGAGACGGTATTGCGCCTTGCTGAAACCGCACCTGTGCATTTGAACCATCAACACAGAGGAGTCTGTTATGAACATAGGCTTGGTCTTGACCATAGCAGGAGCCGTACTTGCTTTTCTGATAGGTTCCGGATTTGCTTCAGGCCAGGAAGTGTTGCAGTATTTTGCCGCATATCAATACGAAAGCGTTCTTGTCGGCATCACTATTATTTTGGTGCTCTGTTTTGCCAACTACTGTTTTGTATTTGCCGGCAACCGTGAGAAATTCACCAAGGGAAGCGAGGTGTTCAATTACTTTTGCGGCCCATTATTCGGGCGGTTGTTTGATTATTTCGCCGCCATCTTCTGCTACATGTCCTTTGTGGTCATGCTTGGCGGCATTAGTGCCACGGTAAACCAGCAGTTCGGCATTCCCGGCGCTGTCGGCGCGGTCGGCCTTGCGATATGCGCAGGAATGACGGTTATTTTCGGTTTGAACGCAATCATCGCCATCATCAGTAAAATAGGGCCGGCCTTGGTGGTCCTGTCCATCCTGATCGGCATATGCTCTCTTTTTAACACGTGGGATTCGCTCGCCGAGGGAGTTGTGCTGATCAAAACCAAGCAGGTTACTGTGATGCAGGCCTCCACAAACTGGTTCCTCGCGGGGTGCTCCTATGGCGGATTCTGCCTGATGTGGCTCGCGGGTTTTATGGCGCAGCTCGGATCAGAGTACGAACATAACGGCAAGGAACTGCAAATCGGACAGATTTTGGGCGTGTCCTTGCTCGTTCTTGCCTGCATTATCGTGGGCTTGGCGCAAGTGGCCGATATCCGTGACATCGCAGGAACCCAGGTGCCCAACCTCATTCTGGCGCAGAAGCTGACCCCGATGTTGGCACATGGCTTTGCCGTCATCATCGTACTGGGCATTTACACAACGGCCTGCCCGCTTCTCTGGACCGTATGCGCACGATTTACCGAGCAGGGCAGCCGCAAATATAAAAGCTTAACCGTTATACTCACGATAGCGGGATGCTTTGTGGCGTTGAAGATTCCCTTCAGCACGCTGGTGAACTACATTTATGTGCTTAACGGCTACGGTGGCGCGCTGCTAATCATCTTTATGGTCGTGAAGATGATTCGTATACGCATCGGCATGAATGCCGCGCCCGTCAGAGAGGAAGTCTCCCAGGAATCATCATAACCAGGCGCCGGGGCCGCGGTATCGAAAGCTGAACGAGATGCATTGCCCGCAGCCCCGGCCGTTATCAATGCCGGTAAATCCGTGTTTTGAGTCGAGAGCCAGCATCGGAGGTAGGGCAATAGAAGGGAGCAGTCTGGCGCATTCCACATTATCTTCCCCGCAGCAGATCATTTCCGCTGGCAATCACCCTCGGTAGAACATATACTCCCATCATCTCCCATTTTTTCGTTCCCGTCGTCATCCTGCATATCCATACAAGGAGGACAGTAATGCCAGCACCCCGTGTCCCGCTCCTCGCCGCGCTGCTCTTCAGTGCAATTCTCATGTTTCCCGCTCCGGCTCCCGCAGCCTCCGGACCTTTGCCAAAACACCTCGTGTTCAAAGACGAAGCCTTTGACTACGAACTGCGGCGCAATGTGGGCTACGCCGTCAGCGGCGGGGCGGACATCAACGAGTGTTTCCATGCCGCGAATCAAATTATGGATCGAGACTTCGAATCCTGGTTTCGCGCCTGGAACGGCTTGGCCGGCCAGGTCCGCGGCCTGGCCTATCAGTCGCTGCAAAGGGGGCACAGCGTGTCCGCGCGCGAGGCCCTGCTGCGCGCCTCCAACTACTACCGTACGGCGGCCTTCTTCCTGCACGGCAACCCCAGTGACCCGCGCATCCGTCAGACCTGGAGGCTCAGCCGCGAGTCTTTCCGTCAGGCCGCCCGCCTCCTGGATCATCCGGTTGAAATCGTGCGCATACCTTATGAGCAAACAACATTGCCCGGTTATTTCCTGAAGCCGGACAACTCGCCGCGCCCCCGTAAGACTCTGCTCCTACAGACAGGCTTCGACGGCACGGGCGAGGAACTGTACTTTGTGGCGGTCTTCGCTCTGAGACGCGACTGGAACGTGCTCATCTTCGAGGGCCCGGGCCAGGGCGGGGCGCTCATCCAACAGGGACTGCATTTCCGTCCTGATTGGGAAAAGGTCGTCACTCCGTTCATGGATTTTGCCCTGTCCCGTTCGGACGTGGACGCTAACAAAGTCGCGCTCATGGGGTTGAGCATGGGCGGTTTCCTGGCGCCCCGGGCCGCGGCCTTCGAACACCGCCTGGCGGCGTGTGTGGCCAATCCCGGGCAGTTCGACCTCTACGGAGCGCAAAACCCCTCGCCCGGCGAATGGCGCGAGATGAACGAGTACCCAGAACAGACCAACCAACAGCTGCGCAGGAAGATGGCCGAAGACGTGGGCTTCCGCTGGTGGATCGAAAACGGCATGTTCACTTCGGGCGCGAAAACCCCGCTGGAGTTCATGCGTTTTTGGGGGGAGTTCACGCTCAAGGACGATGTCCTGAATATCCGCTGCCCCACCCTTGTGGTGGCCTCAAATGGCGATCACTTTCTCACCTTGCAGGATTCACTCGTCCTTTACGACAAACTCGTCTGCCCCAAGACGTTGCTCCGTTTCCTCGGTCTGTATCAGGCCAATCAGCATTGCCAGGTTGGCGCGCTGTCCACCGGCATGGCCCGGATCATGGACTGGCTGGATGACCTCATGGCCGGAAAACCAGGGAAACATTGACCATGGAGAGCTCCCTGCGGATATCTTTCATGTTGCGGCCGGAGAAGAAACACGGACAAAGGAGCGAAACAGGAAGCGTGCGGAACCGGGAGGTTGTCTAGGTGTCGCAAAGATGGTGCGAAGCGCGTCCGTAAATGGTGTGGGCGTGTTTGAAAAGTTATTTATTGTAATGAGATACGTGATGTGTGGGGCTGCCGTACGGGCTGGAAAGAAGTGCCGTGGGCGCTGGACGAAATCCGCAGCGTGCCTATTATATGTAAAAGAGAGTGGCGTGGTGCCGGGCAGAGCCTCCGGGAATGATCAGGAGGGGCTCGCCTGCGCTGTTCATTTTGAGCAGGGAGAGCATGTATTGATAGGTGGGCGGCCGGGAGAAGAAGAGGATATGTTGTTATTGCTCACGCAGTTTTAAAATTTAACATGTTGAAATGTAAGACAAAATAATGATGAAAAAGAGAGTTGAAGGACCATCTAAGTCTAACTATTTGTAATTAAATGACAAGCTAAATAAAAGAAGAGGGCGGTGCTGCTGCGGAGGGGGTGAAAAGGCCTGGAAAACGGAAAAATACGAAAAAAGTTTCCACGATAACACTTTGAATTTTAATGAATAGCTAAAAAAGAAGTCAAAAGTTTAAAAAAAGCTGTTGACGGGCGATGGTGGTTTACGTA
>CAZFCK010000097.1:0-16835 GCA_964517355.1 uncultured Desulfovibrionaceae bacterium
ATAAGAGCATCTAGCGCTTTTCAAGCGTGAGATGCTCTAGAAATGGGAAATGGTATTAGGGCCTGTTTCTAAAATAAAAATGATTATGGAAGGCCGTTCAAAGACATCATAAGAAATTATAATGAGATATTTAACCTCCTCAAAATTAGAAAGTTTGGGAAGGGGAGAGCGCGAGAGGGGAAACCCTAGCTCTGCTGTCGCCAGCCGTAAGGCGCGAAACGACCGCGCCTAACGGCTGCCGCTAACAAAGGGTTTTCCCTCTCGCATTTTCTTTTCGAAACGAATTTAGAAACACAGCCTAGTTGCCGCGAGCTTCCAGAGGAATGATTTCGTAACGGTCGCCCGTGATGCAGACGCCCCCTTCTTCGGTGACTTCAAAGGTATTTTCCACGCCCACCATGCCCAGGCGCCGCAATCCGATTTTTGGTTCCAGCGCCAGGACCATGCCCTTTTCCAAGGGCGCGTCGAAACCTTTGGCAATGACCGGGTACTCGTCGATATGCAGGCCTATGCCATGGCCGATGAAGGGCACTTTGTTGTTGTCCAGGCCCATAAAGCCTTCAAGCATGTCGGCCTGTTCGGCTATGGCCATGCCTTCGGCGTACAGTTTGCTGGGAATGGCGCCGGGCCGCAGATTGCGGGCGATGTGGTTTTGCACGTCTATACACACTTGGTGGGCGCGGGCGGCCGCGGCCGGGATGTCAGTCCCGCCCCAGTACACTTGTGTCTTGTCGGTCTGGTAGCCTTCCAGGCAAAAGCCGATGTCGCAGGTCAGCGGTTCTCCCCTTTTCCACACTTTGCCCGAATAGCCCATGAAAGGCGCGGCGGGATGCTCTCCCATGAGCCCCACCGGACCGTTGTAGCGGCTGGGGTAATTGGCGCTGTCGCCCGCCGCCACATGTCCGAGAAAGATTTCCTCGCCCGCTGTGCTCATGCGCAACAGGCCCGTGTGGCCCAATGCATAAAAAGCTTCCCATGATTTGTGCGAGATTTCGCGTTCAGTCATGCCGGGGGCGATCATTTTTGGCAGAAGCTGTTGCAGCGCGTGGTCGTGGCGTTGTCCGGAGAGACGCAATTTTACCAGTTCCCATTCGCTTTTGACGCTGCGTGTCTTTGCCAACACGCTGTCGCCCGGAACAAAGGTGAGGTTTTTGAGCCGCGAGGTAAGCAGGTTCGCCATATTCCAGGGCAGCCCTCCCATTTCCGCGGCGATGGGCGCATCGTCCTCCGGCAGAGGGCTTCCTGCGTCGGCGAACAGCGCCGGCAGATCCGAGTAGGAGCGGAACGAGAACTGGGCATGCACCGGGCTTTCCAATCGCGCGCGCTCCAGCCCCTTGCGGCAGAGAAGCACAGGCGCGCCATTTCTGGGCAGCCAGAAAGCGCCGTTACCCAACGTGCCGGACAGGTAATAGATGTTGACCGGTGAAAAAACGAGCAGCCCCGCGGCGAGGGGTATTTCCGCGGCCATAAGGGCACGGCAGCGTTCGTGACGCTTTTCGATCTCCGCGAGGGGCATGGATTCAATGGCCGAAAAAGGTTGTGTGATCATGGTTTGCTCCATCCGCTTTCGGTGGTTAACTCATTCGTGAACGTCTGCGGGAGGCGCTTGAAAAGTTGCGCATGGTTCCGGAGACAAGGGAGATGATGCGTTCGCGATATTTGAGCATGACAAGGGAAAGGCAATTCAGCAGAATCGCGATGACGAGCAGCACCGTTGCATTGTAGTACACCGTGCTGACTTCCCTGTTGGTGAAGAAAAAGACCTTGTTGCGAACGAACATGGGGTAGGCGTAGTCCCAGCTTGTCTTGGGCAGGGCCAGTTCCACGTCCATGTCTTCCGGGAGCCTTTTCTCCAGATATTGTTTCAATTGGTTTTCACCCACGCTGACTGCGTCATGCACGTTCTTATTGCCGTAACTGTGCTTATATTCCTGGCGAAATCGTTCAAGTTCTTGTGAAAGTTCTTGTTCCCGGCGTTCATAGGCGTCTGCGCCGTAGAGTTCCTTATAGCTTTCGCGCGCGTATTTGAAGCGTTTGAGCTGGTCGAGCAGCTGTTGGTGCGTGCTGTCGTATTTGTTTTCCGTCTCCTGGAGGACAATGAGCGCTTCATAGGCCCAACGCGAGGGCATGAGCTGGCAAATTTCCGGAATGGGGCTGTTTTCGAAAAACGTGAGCTTGACGTTCATTTTTTCATATTCGATGAGCGCCCCTCCCAGGATGATTTGTGGAATAAGCACGAGCGGCACCACGTTGAGCGCGGCTTTTGAAGTGAGTCTGGGCACGGCGGAGATGAAGAGCCCTGCGGAGATGCCTGCATAGGAAAGCAGGGTGAGAAAGGCGAGGTAGACGAAAAACAGTTCGCGTACGTCGATGATCAGGAAGCCGAGTCCGATGAAAAGAGCGTCTTGTACGAGGGCGAAAAGCACCAGCACCACCATTTTCGCCGCCATGTAACTGCGATGCGTGATATTGAGCATGCGTTCGCGCAAAAAGAGCGCGGTATCGCCGATTATTTCATCCACGCTGTTGGTCATGCCCAGAAACAACGAAACAATGACCGCGACAAAGAGAAAGGTGCGGAACAGGTCGTTGGTATACAGGGTGTAGTCGCCCTGGGGCGTGTATTTGAGGATAAAGCCCACCCCCGCCCCAAGCAGTGGGGCTTCGAGAAAGGTGATCAGCAGGTTGGCGCGGTCCCGCATCTTATTGGTGAAGTTGCGCCTGAGCAGTGTGACGAACTGGTTGAAGCGCTCTCGCGGCGTGATATCGCGTTGCGGCGGGAGCACGTCGCGCGTGGGCAGCTTCACGTTGCTGAACCAGGAGGAGACGACCTTGCGCCTGTATTGGCGTTTCCAGTATTCCGGGGAATATTTGCGTTCGCCGAGCACGGTGCCGTCGATATCCTTTAAGGAATCTTCCAGGCTGTCCAGGAGCACGTTTGGCTGGACCGTTTTACAATAGGGGCATTCCACCTCCACGGGTTCGCCGGCCTGCGTCGCTTCAAGGTGGCGTTTGAAATATTCCAGGGCGGAGTAGGCGGTGCCGTAATAGGCCATGCGCCCCCCGTGATCCAGCAGAATCACTTTATTGAACATCTTGTAAAGCTTTGAGCCTGGTTGGTGGATAACGGCCACCACGATTTTGCCGCTCAAGGTGATGTTGGCAAGAAGTTCAAGAATTTTTTCCGAGTCTTTGGAGGAAAGGCCGGATGTCGGCTCGTCGAGAAAAAATATTTCAGCGTCCGAGAGCAGTTCAAGGCCAATGTTCAGGCGTTTGCGTTCGCCGCCGGAGAGTGTTTTCTGTGTGGGCTGCCCCACGCGGGTGTCGCCTTTTTCTTTGAGCCGGATTTTGTCCAGAACCAGATCGATACGGGCGCCAAGTTCTTCATCGGTTTTTTCTGGAAAACGCAATCGTGCGTGATAATAAAGGTTTTCTCTAACCGTGAGATTGGAGAGCAGCAAGTCGTCTTGGGGGACATAGCCGAAATAGTCTTTGAGTTGCTCATAGGATTTATGGAGGTCGTGCTGGTCCACGAGCACGCGGCCGCTTTGCGGTTTGGCCAGTCCGCTGATCAGGGAAAGCAGGGTGGATTTGCCGCTGCCGCTGGGGCCCATGATGCAAACCAGTTCGCCGTACTCGATTTCGAAGGTCACGTCGTCCAGGCCCTGGGTTCCGTCGTCGAACCTATAGCGCAGGGATTCGGCCACGAGTTTTCTGAAACTGAAGATGGAGCGCCGCAAACAGGAGGCTTTGGCATCCAGTTCGATAAAATTATCATGTAAAAATAGTGTATCGCCATGGGCCAGTTCCAGGCCCGAGGGCGCCACTTTGCCGTTGCAGTACACCTGATACGGGCAACTGCCTTTTTCCAGAATGAATTTGCCGGAATCCACGCGTATGGCCGCTCGCCACCGTTCAGGCAGGGCGTCGTGGATAAAAAGGTCGGCTTTGATGTCGTTGCTGATGATATAGCGCGAGCGCTCGGAGGTGAGGGGCAGTTCCCCCCTGGAAGAGATATAGTAAAAGGCCTCGCGCAAATCCAAACGGAAGCCGTTGACATAGACCTCGTCATTGAGGTTCATGCGGACGCTGGAGCGCACCCTGCGCCTGTTGTGGGCGATAACCGCATCGGAATCCAACGGTTCAAGAGAAATGTGCGATTGGTTGATATCCAGCCTGAGCAAGCCCTGGGGGCCGGGCTTGAGGGAGAAACCCAGTTCCAGATCTTTTTGCTGGACATAAAGCTTAATATTTAACTTATTGACTTTGTTGCGGAAGTAAACGATCAAGTCCTGATAGCGCAGGCTGTAGTCGTTGATGCGGATGTGAAAATGCTGCGTGATGCGTGCCGTGTAGCCGCTTTTAAGGGTATTGCCTTCCACCACGACCTTGTGTTCGTCATTTCTCGCAGTGATGCAATACAGATTGTGGATGCGGCGGACCACGAGATCCAGGCCGGGAAAGGGGAGCCAGACATCGGCCGTTTCAACATCTCCGGTGATGCGCAGAGTGAGGATCGACGACGCCGCCAGTTGTTCGGGGGTGGCCTTGCCGATACCGCAGGCGTCTTCCAGATAGGCCACGTCTTCAGGTGCGATGAGCATTTGCATGGCCAGATTGCGTGCCGCAAGAAGCTCGTTTTCCGTGACGCCGTCGGATTGAAGGAATTCAAAAAGGGTCAACAGGCAAAAGACTTTTTCCTGGTACGAGAGACGGGTGTTGAGGTCTTTGGCAAGGTATTCCGGATGCAGGGGGTCGAGCACCGCCGCGTCAAAGCGCGAACAAAAATAATCGGTGATGTCTTCCGGGTATAATGTCGCATAAAAGTTGCGTACAAAAGCCCGTTTTTCCGGTTTTTCACCGGTGTGCCCCGCCACGCATGCGAAAGCGCGCAGCATTTGCATGGCCAGGCTGTTTTCCAGAGCGCGCTCGGAGGCGCTTGTCAAAGGGCTTTCTTGCATATGCCGATCCTGGAATCATGCGTTAAGGGTGAGTACGAAGCGGGCCGTAAAAAAACGCCGCGAACCGGAACAAGTCTCGGACACGCGGCGTGGAAGAACTCTTTGTAATTTTCGCCGGCCAGTGAAAATCAATGCTCTCGCGAATACAAGCGGCAATGGAGTCTTTGCGATGCAAGATCTATGGTCAAGACTGCAAAGCCTCCCGCCCCGTCACAACGCCATTGGCTTTCAAGGCTATTTGAATCCCGAGATAATGAACCAATAGCCCCCGCGGGGTTCGCATTCCACCATAGTCACCTTGATGTGGTAAATACCGCTCCATTCCGCCAGGTAAATGACTTCGGCTTGAGGTTCGTTCATGATATTCGCCGAAACCAGCTCCCAGTTTTCGTCGTAAATGCGAATCTGCAACGCATGCGTGTTGTCGTCTCCGGCGGTGTAAAAAAAGTATTCGTTGCCGGCGGAAAGTTGGGTGTCGAAATAATAGGATTCCCCTTTTTCCAATTTGCCGATTTGCAGTTCCTCGCGGATGTGAAATCCATCCTCGTTGTAAACGTCCATGGCTTCATAGGCCAGGTCCCTCGCTTCGAGTCGGTCGGCGCGGGCGGAGGGTGCGGCAAGGGTCACGCAAAGGGCCGCCGCAATGAAGGCCAAAAGGATACAGGGGTGCTTAAGGGGCAGCTGGTCGGGCATCTCGCTATCCTCGTTCAATCAGACTTACCAGTTCCGAGCTGATGGCATGAAGCTTTTCAATATTATCCTTTGGTACAGGATTTTTGAAGCCGACATCAACCAGTTTTTTGATTTCCGGCAGCTTTGCCTTGAGTTCTTGCACTGCGGGATGGTCGCTTTGATCCGGGCGCAAATCTTTGAGCTTTGCGTCGAAATAATCAACAAGTCGAGGTTGATACAGAACTGAAGAAGCTGTGGGTTCGTAACGGTCCGTGAGGATTTTCGTGGTGGCGCGCAGACCTTCCAACCAGCCTCCGGCGCTTACAAGAACGGCGATATCCTGATCTCCCAGACGTTTGATCTCCTCAAGCACGTCTTCACGCAAGGAATCAAGCTCGCGATGCAGTTCGTGCCACTTATCCTGCTTGGAAAGATCTTCAAAGGTTTTGCCTTTGTCCAGTATCGTTTCACGAACAAGCAACTCCTCGGCCAGCGTGACAATAACAACAATCATTTCGCCAAGTTTGGCCTTGTCTTTGGCCTGAATTGCCAAGAAACCATCCGCCGAGCGCACCCCGAGGTTCAAGGCGCGCAGATAATCGCTTTCGTAATCATACTTGGAAGAGTACGAAGCGGCGTCAACCCAGTCCGCCTTGCCCATTTTATCCAAGGCCACAAAGACTTCGGAAGGCGAGGGCAATAAGAGCAGTTCGGAAAACTTGTCTTTTTCATCATCGGACAATGTGCTGTCACTGGAAGCCGCGGCCAAACCGAAACTCAATGCTAGGGCCAGGAGCACCAAAAGAGGTCCGAGGGTCCTTTTCATTGTCGCAACTCCTTTTGTAATCGTCCCTAACGGGGCGTTGTTTTTACGACAGTACAGTTCATATGATAATTTGCAAAGCATTTCAATGCATCGGCTCCGGCAAACTTCGAATAATCGGAAAAATTACCATTGTTGTCCAGCTCTTGAGTAAGGTTTCCTGAAGAAAGACCTCCAGGGCACGGCTTTTGGCCATGGAAACATATTACTATTATTCACAGTATATTATGTGGTGCGAGAGAACGTAGCGTGCTACAATTCGGTTTCACGTGGCGCACAAAGACACGCGGTTTGATTGTGATATGAAAAGAGGGGAGTTTCGGGAGTTTTCAAGCTAGGCAAAATACGCTACATCCAAAAACCGCTCGAACGAGAGCCTTACTGGCGGGTCCCATGCTTTTTCTCCAATGAACCAAGGATAGAATGTGATCAACGATCAGGATCAAGACAGTCGTTTCGGTAATAATTCCGTGTTCAATTGCCGGATGTGCGGCGAATGTTGCCGCGGCGCCGGCGGCATCGTCCTTTCTCAAAAAGATATCGAACGCTTGGCCGGGCACCTCGATCTTTCAATTTCGACTTTTTTGCAGCAATATGCTGAACATAAAAACGGTAAATACCGTCTCAAGGTCGGGCTGGATGAATATTGCGTCTTCTTTCGCCAAGGGTGCAACGTGCATGACGCCAAGCCTGATATTTGCCGTGCCTGGCCTTTTTTCAAAGGCAACATTGTTGATCCGTACAGTTTCGCAATGGCTAAGGAATATTGCCCCGGTATCCACCCCGAAGCTTCCCATGAGGCCTTTGCCGCCGAAGGCATGGCTTTTTTACGTGAAGAAGGGTTGTTGTGCGATGATCACGACGGGGGCGCATCCGCTTTGTGCATTGAGAAACAAGGCGACTGAATCGCAGGTGTACCAGGGGTTTCACGATGATGACCGTACGCGATTGTTATAAATTGCTCCGCGTGCGGGAAGGCGCTTCTCTCGAAGAGGTCAAAAGGGCTTTCAGGGCCTTGGCGTTCAAGCTGCATCCGGACCTGAACCCTGACGATCCACATGCCGCCCGCCATTTTCAAAGGGTCAATGAAGCCTATGTGGTCTTGAAACGACATCTTGAAGAGCAGGGAACTCAGGGCGCCGCTTCTCCATCCGGCAAAGATACGCAAAACGCCACGCAACAAAACGCTCCCGGCGCGGAATCGCGCCAACAAGCGCGGGAGGCCCGCGCGCACGACGCAAAACGCGCGGAGGCTCATAAGCGAAAAACCAACGATACCGCCTCGCAAGCCGCTCAAGGGCGCGGACGCCCCTCTCCGCGCAAGGAGGAGGTGCTGCACGAAATCCTCAAAGATCCGTTCGCACGGCAGGTCTTTGAGGATATTTACAATCAGATCCGCAAAACCGGCGGTAAAGGCATGCTGAAAACACACAAGCCGCCGGTTAAAAAGAAGGTCCAGTTTCAATGGGGAGACAAGAGTCTCAAGCTCGATCTCACGGAAGGATTATGGAAGGGGGCGAAAAGCTGGATGCGCGGTTGGCTCGACGAGCACCAGACCATATACCTGCCCGCCGGCATATTACGCCCCGGCAGCCGCGTTCGTTTGCAGGTCAAACAGGGGTGGTCTGGAAAACCGGTTTCCGTTGAGGTAACGCTCCCCCCCGATTACGTGGCGGGTCGTGAAATCCGGCTGAAAGGCCTTGGCCGTAAATTCGGTTTGGCGAAAGGGGATTTGTATGTGCAATTGCTGGTGCGTTGAGCGGCAAAACGCCCCTCGCGGTTTCGCAGCAACAGCTATCCCAACGCCAATACCGTAACCTGGCTGGGGCACACGCACACGCCGGGAGCGTTGGGGAGCACACCCATGGCGTTCTGGCCCGTTACGCTGGTCAGCCGCTGCGCGGGAATGCCGTCCACAAGCACGGTTATGCAGCCCACAACATAGACCGTTTCGCCGGAAATATCCTCGGAAACAAGCCCCAGCTCCAACCCGGCGTCGTCGCCGACACTCACCAGCCCTTCCGATATTTGGTTCAAAGCGGGCGTGCATGAAACCAATACATTGTCCGCCGCGGGTTCGCTTGTGGCCGAGTAGGAAATGTCCGGATAGGGAATGGGCACGGGAACCCCCAGAATGGGCGTTTTGCAGACATCCGGAAAAGCGAGGTCCATTCCGGGCCCCATGCTGAGCATAAACATAGCGTGCCTCCTCTATTGGTGGCGATTTTATACAAAATTTCGGCGTCCAGGGGCCTCCCCTGGCCGTCGTGCGGGCGCGAAAGCCCGCGACTTTATACGTTTTTTCTTTACGTCCGATAGTCGTATCATAAAGCAATAATGGCCTAGCCAAGATGCACTTGCTCCCCGTCCACTTTCACGATTTCATCCGCCACGTGGAAGGCGTTTTTGGAATGCATGGTCAAGGTTTCCTCCACCACGTGGCGGGCGTTTTTGGATTGCATGTCGCTTTGCTCCTCCACAAAACAGAAGAGGTCGCGCAGACGTTGCACAAGGCGGCGGGCCGCGGTCTCGATATGCTCGGCGACCACGCGCACGGCCTGCACATTGGCTTTGAGCGTCTTGCCGAGCAGGGAAAGGTCTTCCACGCGGATATCGCCCTTGTCCGCGAGCAGATTGAACTGCCGGCCCAGGATGTTGCACTCGTCGCCCGCGCCGATGGTCACATCGTCTTTGGCCACGATGTTCACCCCACCGTTAAGGGCGTGCACATGGACATGCCCCGGGAAGTCCAGACAGGCGTCCTCGTGGGGAGCGGCGCGTTCGAGCACCGCGAGGATGTAGCAACGGCCGCTGTCGTCCAGGGAGACAAGCACTTCATCTCCAGGAGAGGGCCGCAACAGGCAGCTGGGGGCGAGGCGCGCATCATAATCATTTCCCCCCATGTGTACGGCGTAACCGTCGCTGGTCCGCACCAGGACGCGAGCGTACTCCATGCGGGGGTGGGGCGGGAGTTTATGGGCCAGGTTATGCATTGTACATCTCCTTTTATGCTTCTTTGGAAGGGAAGGCCGGTCATGGCCCTCAGATGGGCGGGGTCCATTCCTCGGCTCTTGCTAGCGCCTTGTCGGAGGCGCGGCCGGGCCTTGTTAGCGCCTTGGCAAAGCTTGCATGCTCGTCCAGCACGCGGTGCAGTTTGGCCATGCGCAGGTCGGCCCGCGCAAAGTCGGCATAGGTGAGATCCGCGAATGAAAAGTCGGCGTAGCTGCAATTCGCGCCGACAAGGATCGTGCCGCGCAGGAGCGCCTTTTGGAAGCGGCAGTATTTCATGAAAGCGCTGGAGGCGTTGCCCCCCGTAAGATCGGCGCCGGTGAAAATCGATTGTTCGAAGTCGCCGTCCCTGAGATCGGCTTCTTGAAGAACGGCGCCCTTGAACATGGTTTTGTGGGCGGTGACGTTACGGAACACGGCTTTGTGCAGCCGCGCTCCGGAAAAGTTGGACATGGAAATATCCGCGCCGCTGAAATCGGCTTCGCGGAGGTCGGCGCCGTCGGCCATGACAATGGAGAAATGCATGTTGCTGAAGTCTTGCCCGGCAAGGTTGCAACCGCGCAGAAAAACACGCTCAAGACTCGCGCCGCTAAAGTTTGCGCCGCTCAACTCCGCGTCATTGCAAGTGACTTTGTCGAGCATGGCGTTTTGAAAATTCACTCCAGTCGCCTTGGCATGTTGCAGCAGCGTCTTTTCCAGCCGTGCGCCGGAAAAATCAGTGTTCTCCAGGAGGGTGTTTTGCATGAGGCACCAACTGACCGTGGCGCCTTGCAGGTTCGCCCCTGAAAGGTCGGCTTTTTGGAGCAGGGTCTTATGCAGGAGGGCGCCTTGCATGTTGGCGTTGCGCAGGGACATTTTGCGCAGGTCGAGTTTCGTCAGGTCCGTGCCCGCCAGGGATGCGCCGCTGAAATCGCAGTCGCGGAAGCCGGTTTTCAGAAGGTTGGCGCCGTTTAGGTTGGCGTTTTGAAAGGAGACGTGTTCGAAGCGCCCCCCGCTGAAATCGGTATGGGAAAGATCCATGCCCGAGAGGTCCGCGTTTTCCACGATGCCGTTGTCGTGGATGGCTTGCAGCACGTCGTTTTTGTTCATTTCAGCAGGTCCATGTTGTCCTGGAGCAGGGTGCGTTCCATATTCGCCAGGTGGAAGTTTGTCTTGCCCACGGTCGTTTTGTAAAAATCCACGCCAAAGAGGTTGGCTCCGGTGAAATCTGCCCGCACAAGCCGTGACATACGCAAAGAGCCCATGGCCAGGTTCACGGCGCGGAGGTTGGCGTATTCCATATCGCATTTTGTCAGACGCGCTTTTTTTGCTGAAATGCGTTCAAAATCAGCGCGATGCAGGATACAGCCTTCCAGCATGGCCGTATCGAGCACTGCGTGCCGAAAAGTCGCGTCCGAAAGGTCGGCTTCGCGGAAACAGGCGTTGCGCAGCGTGGTATTTTGCAGGTTCGCGCCTGGAAAACTGCTGCCCGAAAGGATGCGGGAGCGGTCCATGTTCGCACCCTGAAAGTTGATGTTTTTTCCCCGCGAGTTTTGCAGGGCGGTGGTGTCGCAGGTGGCGCCGGCAAAGCTGGTCTGATCGAGAAGACAATCGCGAAACACCACTTTGCGTAGCGAGGCATTGGCAAAGGAGGCGTTCAGGCATTCGCACCCCGTGATCATGCTCAGGCTGCACTTCGCGTGCGCGAATGACGCCTGATTGAGCTTGCATTTATTGAGCTGCACCATGCGCATGGCGGCTTCCCCGCAATTGACCTTGCTGAGGTCTGATTCAGCGATTACGGAGCGTTTGAGATTGGCCTCCGCAAGATTGGCCTCCGCCATGTTGGCCTTGCGCAGCATGCAGCCTTCCAGGTGCGCCCGTGCGAAATTTGCTTTGCCGAAATCCGCATCCGAGGAGACAACGCCTTGCATACGCGCCTGCGTGAAATTCGTTTCGCGGCATTTGGCCTTGTTCATAATGGCCTGGCGCAAGTCTATGCCAGTGAGGTCCAATCCTGAAATATCCACTCCGCTAAGGTTTTTGTGTTTGAAATCGAGTCCGGCCTTGTAGCGCGATATCACCTGCTCCCGTGTGAGCGGGGCCATGGCGTCGGGAGAGAGTCCGGCCTTTTCCATGGAGACCCCTGCGGGGCCGGGGAGTTTTCTGGAGAGCGCCTGGGCCTTCAGACTTTGGGCTTTTTGGGAAAGAGCCGCGAAACGCGCTGTTTGGCGTTCTTTGCGGCTTTGAGAGATTTCGGAGATATGCCGGATTTTGGCGGCTTGTTCCGTTATTTTTTGCGACTGATCCGCAGTCAAGTAACCCGCGGCGTTGTATTCGTCGCGTTTGCCGAGCATCTGTTGGGCCATTTCGTCGCCCATCTGCGTATAGGAAGTGCGCGGTTGCTTTGCCGCATCGGCCAGAGATCGTTCAGGGTCCAGCCCTTGACCGGCGAACTGGGTGCGCAGGCTCTCGATCATGCGCCCCTTGTTCGCTCGTGCGGCGTCGATGGCAGGTTGATGCGCGCCGCGAATTTCCTGCATCAGGCCTGTGGCGAAGCCGCCGATGTCCAAGGCGGGAAAAGGCAGGCGCAGGTTCATGGAACCGCCGGAGGAACCGTCTTCAGGGAGGTCCGGGAACAGGGCGTGGGTTTGGGCGAAATCCCGCGGCAGCGCGTCCATGATCCATTGCCGGATGTCTGTTCCCGCGGCGCGGGAATCGAACACCGTTTGCCCCTTGGGCAAGGCGAGCGGGTGCGCTTTTTTGAGCGAGGTCGCCCAGGGTTTCCATGCCGCGTCTTGATCCGTGGTTCCCTGGGGCATGATGACGATCACACGCGGGGCGTGCTGCAAGGCCAGTGCGGCATCGGGAGAAGGAGATGCGTCGGGGGACGCCAGAACCAGCACATGGCAGGCGTCGCCGATTTCCTGCTCCAACAACAAGGCCTGGAGTTCATCCGTGGTAACGAGCACAGGGCCTTCCTGTTCGGCCGCGCGGAGGAAAAGTGGGGTCGCATCCGAACCCGACACCACACTGTCGGCGTCCCCCTGTGTGTAATCGTTGTTTTCCATTGGGGGGCGGATAGTGATGCGGGAGAGGATTGCGTCGTGGAAGCGGGGCAGCACCAGCCCCGCGGAAAGGTGCACCATCGCGTCCGCCGGCTCCTTGTTCAGCCCCCAGCTGTGCGGCGCGTCACTGCGCGCTTCGGGATTGAACCCCAGCCAATGGGTGTGCACGGTGCGCCGGTTGAGCCCCATGCGGCGTAGCGTGTCCGATATTTCGGCATGTTGTTCTAGTGCGCGGCGGCAATTGACCACAAAAGGGAAGCCCATGTTATGCCATGGGGGCGTTGCGCGATCCGGGAGGAGTTTGTCGGGGTCCAGCCCGGTTTTGGCCAGTTGTTCCGGAGTGAGCTGTTCGCGTAGAAATTTTTTGTTGTTTTCAAGAAGTTGAGCCTTTTTCGCCGCGCCTTTTTCATGCAAGGCTTCCAGTTTGCCCACGGCGACGTCCACTTTCCCCCCAAAACCTTGAACTTTGGCGCGGAGAGCGGCGAAGGGCTTCATGTCAATGGACGCTAGATGGCCGAAACGTTGCTTCATGCCTCCGGCGATTGCCTCCAGCCTGTCCAGGGTTTGCAATCGCGCGGCGATGTCCTGTTTGAAAATCGCTCCACGTTCTGCGGCGCTACGCGGCATCACAGGACTTTTGCCCAAGGCGCTATTTTTGATGCGCTCCATGTCCTTGCGAATGTTTTTCATCCGCAGCACGGCTTCCGAAGCTTTGGCCCGCGCCGCATCGAAAGGGGCCATATCCACGGGCACGCTTCTATCCAGAGCTTTTTTCTGTGCTTCCAGATAGTGCTCCAGGCTTTCCGGGGGCTTGGTCAAGGACTCATGCGCCAGAAAAATTCGCAGGACATCGCCATAGTCTTCGTCCGCGACTGGCACGGCGCCGCGATAGATTAGCACGCCGCGCAGAATCGAGGGAAAAAGCCAGAGTGTTTCAGGGTGCAGAGCGACTTCCTGAAACACTTCCTTGCAGGTTTTTTTATCTATGAAGCGGGAGTAGCCTTGCAGCAGGGTGACGAAGCAACGCATGCGCAGGCCCGGCAGGCTTGAGGCCATGTGTTGGTAGTCCGGGTGCATGTTCTTGATTTCTATGAGTTCATTACCTTTGAAGAATCCATTCAGGCGTTGGTCCAGAGGCGCGGCGTTGAAAAAGGAGTAGTCGAAATCTTCGGGAAGGCCGGGCCAGCGCTCAGTTTTCCAACGCTTGTCATACGTGCCCGTGTTTTTGCTGCGTTGCGGCCATGTCATATCCCAAGGGGCGAAGCTCACGGGTTCCGGCTGGTCGGAAGGCAGGCCGATAATGTGCTGCGGATCTTCCACATTAGGCAGATGGGCATGGGGTAGCCCCTCAATCAGTTCGCTGTATGTGCCTTTGCCCGAGGGGTTGCGTTCAAATCCCGGACCGCCGTAGGCGTTTTCCCAGGAGACCGGCATGCGCTCGAACTCCTGCGGTTCGCTGATCCCGCCGGAAAGTGACCATTTGCGTTCGCCGAAGACATAGAGGCGCTTGCTGCGATTGCCCACCGTCACCATGACTTCAGAGGAGCGCGTTCGGGTATTCCGCGGGGCGCAGCATTCGCCGACAACCAAATATTCGCCATTGAGCTTGGGCATTCCCTGGTCCAGTATGGGATTGGGGCCCAAGACTTGCGGCACTGTTTTCCACAGTTCCTGTTCGTCCAACAGCGCGTCCGGTGAGGTCAGATCGAAAAAAAGCATGACGCCCAGGGCCAAATTTTGGCGGCCCTGAATCATCACAGGCCGCGGCAACAGGGAATGGGTTTTGTCCTTGAATATCTTCATAGCTCACAACTTCAGGCTGAGATTTGTGAGAGTGTTGAAATCTTCAGTGATCGTTTCCAATGTGGCGCCAATTTTTGTTTTATTTTCTATGAGTTGCGTGCGGGCCTGGATGAGCTGGGTCTTTTGTGTCTGCAAGGTGTTCCGTGTCTCGGATATGGAGGTATGTGTCTCCAGGGCGCTGATGATTTCCTGATGCAGCTGAGTTTTTTCTCTGATCATTTGGGTTTTTGTCTGGGCAATGTGATTCTTGGCTTGCAGAATACGTTGGTTTTTCCGCAGCAGTTTCACGCTTTCGTCTTCAATTTTGGTTCTGTCCTGATCTAATTTTGTATTGGATTCCTGCAAACTTGTATATGTCTCGGTCAACTTCTGATGCATCTGCCGCATCTTGAGGAGGTCGGAAGCGATTTCGAGCTGGGTCTCGTTGAGTTCCTCGTCCACGCCCACCGCGGCTTGTATTTTGCCGTGAAGATAACTCATAAGGGGAGCCCAATTCTTGTCCCAGGGATCGAGCCACTGAAAATAATCGACCATGTTGATTTCGGTTGAAAAAATGGAAGCCAGCCGTTCAAAGCCTCCTCCCACCCAGCAAGAGCTTTCGATCATGACCACTTCGTTTTCCGTTCCGGCGAAGACCTCAAAGGCCTTGTTTGTTTTCAGCTTGAATCCTTCGCGTTCTTCATCCTTTTCCCATTTGCCGCTATCAGGGTCGTTGGGCGCGCCCAGGCGGACAAACGTGCCTTCCGTCGGCGTTGTCAGGAGAATGCGCTCGCTGCCTTTCATGTTTTCCATGTGCAGGCGGTTCTGACCGGCTGTGGTGAGCATGCATTTGCTTTGGTTGCTGTCCTTGACAAGGCTGGGATGGGTGGTATTCGGCACCGCCGCATAAATGAAGGGGCGATCCGGGTTGCCGTCGATACAGGCGAGCAGCACCTCAGCGCCTTTGTGGAGCGGCAAGTGCATGCCGTGATCGCTCCCGCCGTAGGGCTGCATCATGCGCAGCCATGAGGAGGCCTTGCCGTTTTTCCGTCCCGAGAGGTCAAAAGGCAGAATGACTTTATAACGCCCCTGTTCGTCCAGTTCCGCGTATTGTCCGCCAGCGGCGGTATCGATGGTGGCGGGCATTACGCCGTGAAAATGCGGGGAAGGCGTCAAGCGTTCGGGCCGGAACTGCACGGCGGAGGGGATGGCGGTGAAGGAGTTGCGGTAAAAGAGGTCGCTGTGGTTCTGCTTGCTCTTCACATTCAACCCTGCTTCAAGATATTGTTTTTGGCTGCCCTCGTGGTGAACGCTGATAGTGCAGTATTGTTGATTCGCCTGGTCGATGAAGTGGTGCCGCAAAGAAAATGTATAACCGCTGCGCACAAATGGGACTGAACTGATTCCCTGGTACAGGGTTGCGCGGCAGGCCAGTTCTTGGGCGCGGATGGCGGCCAATGAGCGCCCCTCGTCCGGGGTGCGGAAATGTTCGCCATAGATATAGACTTCGCCTTCGCCTTGGGGGGAGACTTCTGCGCGGGCTTCCAGGGATAATCCGGGAGTGCGGTAATTGTAATCCTTGAGAAGGACGGTACGGGGCACCATCTGCTCCACAATGTTGTACGAGGTGACAATCTCTTCGGCATAGGGCGTTTCCAGTCCAGAAGCGGGGGCGTAACGCAGAACATCGCCTTGCGGCATCGGCTTGTGCGCCGCACGTGAATCCGTGATGATCAGTTTTTCTCCTTCCTCGTTCTGTTCGAAAAAATAGTACATGCCGTAGCGCTCCATCCACCGTGACACAAACGCGAAGTGGGATTCGCCGTATTGGCAGACATATTCCCAGGCGGGATACGTCTCTCGCAGGCGCAACTCGAAATCGACGCCATTATGCAATCCTCCGTCCTGCAGCACTGCGCTGAGAAATTCCGGGCAGGTTTTTTGTAAAAAGATTTGATTATGATGCGTGAGGGTGAGCCACCAGAATTTTGGGGAGAGCACGGCGCGGAAAAAGGTGAGGCCATGGGCGTGATGCAGTTGCTCGAAACGTTCAAGCACCCCGTGGAAGGGCAATTTGCCCGCTGCGCGTTCCAGGACGAAACAGGCCGGAGCCTGGACAATGGCCAGGGTATCCAGGGTTGTTTCATGCGAGGACAGTACGATTTCGAATCGATAGAGATTCGACAATCCTTCGTTTCCGCTGAATTGGACCACGTAAAAGGTATCCTCGGCCACGGCCTGGGAGCGGAACGAAAAAGCCTTGTGCGTTGGAA
The DNA here is from genome assembly GCA_964517355.1 of uncultured Desulfovibrionaceae bacterium. Classification (GTDB taxonomy): domain Bacteria; phylum Desulfobacterota; class Desulfovibrionia; order Desulfovibrionales; family Desulfovibrionaceae; genus CAZFCK01. Next base: position 16,568 of record CAZFCK010000097.1, read on the forward strand.
AAGCCATGGGAACTATCCTTTTCACTTACTGCGGCGGATAACTTACCAAATGACTGTCACCGTATGCGTCTTACGGATGGAGAGGGCAACGTTATGGTCGCCATCCTTGCTGCGCATGGAGAGTGAAGGAGATGATAATATAATTATATCGATGATTCGATTTTTTTGGTAAAATGTGTACTTTGACATTTCGCAATTGCTGAAAAAGCAAGTATGAAAAAGTCGTTTTTCCGGCGTCCAGGGGCCTCCCCTGGTCGTCGTGCGGGCG
>CAZFCK010000098.1:0-16778 GCA_964517355.1 uncultured Desulfovibrionaceae bacterium
ACAATTGGAAATTGTTTCAGGGGAGAGCCTTATTTCAAGGCGAAAATGCGCTAAGTATTTCGCCGCAATAAATAACGTCGAAGCGCTCGAGCGACACGTCGTCATTGCTGCATCAACGACCTGTACTGTTCAATCTTGGCACGACTCTTGTCCAGATATTCATTATTATTGAGAATTGATAGCAACGTCATTGCTTCGTTCCACTTTTCCATGGCCCGTTCTATTTGCCCCAAATCTTCAAGCACAAGCCCGTCACGATAGAGTTGCTTGCCCTTTTCGGCGATCATCGGCAGCAAGCGGTCTATCTGCGCGCGGGCGTCTCGGTGTTCCGGAAAAACCAGCAGCACTTCTTCCCAGACGGCAAGGGCTTCAGCGGTTTTTTCATCTTCCAGAAGCTTCAGTCCGCGCTCATATTCCTTCTTGGTCTGTTCATACAGCGCCTTTTCCAGCATGGGCACGGCCTTTTTGGCCGCATCGGCGTATGCCCCGCCGTCCTCCAGCGTCAAAAGATATTGATACTCTTTAAGGGCGCGATAATACTGCTTATCGCTTTGATATTTTTTGGCTTTTTCAAAAGATCGCGCTGAACGCTGCTCTCTGCGTTCGTGTAATTGCGCCTGCTTTTGCATTTCGCGCTCCTGCTCGGCCAGAGCCTTATCCGCGGCGGCCAGGAGCGAGGCGATTTCCTCGTTCTCCGGCGCCACTTCCTTGGCTTGGAGCAGAATCTCGCGCGCCTCCTTGAAATTTTTCGTTCCCATGAAGACATTGGCCTTGCTCAACAAGGGGCTCAGCTTCTCACGTTGCTCCATTTCCTTTTTACGCTGGGCTTCTTCCTGGAGCGTGCGTTCCTTTTCCATGGCCGCGATCTTGTCGAGATATGCAAGCGCCTGGGTGTTGCTGGCATCCAGCTCCACGACGCGGGCAAAACGGCTTTTCGCCCCTATTATGTCCTTTTGCTCGAACAACTTGATGCCGTTGGCCAAATGCACGGAAATATTACGTTGCAAATCCGCCTTTTTTATCTGCTGCTGTTTAAGCTGTTCCTGTTCAAGAACGGACAACTCCGCTGGACGCTCCTCTTTGTCTTTCGGCGACAGGGCTACAGCCAGTACGCCGATGCCGCAGACGAGCAACAGGACATACAACGCCAGACGCACCTTGTTGGTCTGTTTCTTGCTTTTTTTTCCTTTGCCCCGCAGTCCTGGCAAATGCACGCGCAGCACCGAATCACCGAGAGTCAGGGAATCACCGTCCGCGAGTTGCCCCTCTTTCACGGCTTTGCCGTTGACCAGTACGGGGTTCTGGTCAACGAGCGAAAGAACCGTCACCTTGTTTCCTTTTCGCGTCAGACGCAGGTGCTCGCGGGAGACAGTCTTATCCTCGATAACCAGATCGCAGGTTTCCTTGCGCCCGACCAGGGCTTTGGCCTCTAGCTGCAGACGTTTTCCGGCGGCCGGCCCTTCCACCACTTCAATGACGCAGCCCTCGCGCATGGAGCTGTTGGTGGTGGCGTTCATCGTGCCGTTCAGCTTCCCGACAGTGGTTTCGATGGTATCACTCCCGCTCATCGCCCCGCCTCCTCAAGCTCTTGCAGTGCTTTCACTGCGTCCTGATAGCGCTGATCCTCTTTGTCGCGGATCCACTGAATGACGAGATTGAACTCATGCTTGGCCTCATCAAACCGCATGTATTTCCTGGCCATAAGCGCTTGACGGAAATGCTTGTCTATCTCGGCGTCCAATTCGCCCTCGGCGCGCAGGAGCCATTTGCGCACGTTATCATGCGTGGCGTCCATGGCGAAGGCCTGCTGCCAGGCCTCCACAGCGCGCGTAAGATTTCCCGCCTTGTAAAAAAACATGCCTTCCTGATAAAGCCTTTCAACCTCGGCCGCCTTGGCTTGCGGGGGGATTTCCTCCGCCGGTTTCTTGTCTTCCCGCCGCGCCCGCGCGTCTTCCACTGCGGCGGATTCGGGGGACGCCGTCTCTTCCCGGGCGGTGTCGCCCGTCTGCGCGGTATCCCGCCCCTCTTTTTGGACAGGCTCAGTGGGCTTGGGCGTATCGGCAGGGGCGGACGGCGTTTGCTCCATTTCCTTGTGCGGCGCTTCCGCTAAAGGTTGTTCCGCGACGACCTTGGGCGACTTGCCCTTTTCGGGTCCGGACAACGCCAAAAAAAGCAGTGCCAGCGCGGCGGCGAGTCCGGCAAACAGGAGAAGCAACCGTAAAGACCTGCTTTTTCCCTTACCGGAAGCCAAAGGTTTGTGCCGGTAAATCGTTGACTCCGGATCAAACGAGGCGGCTTTGTCCTGGCCGCTCCCGCCTCCCTTTTCAACGACGAGAAGACATTCCCCTATGGACAAGGTGTCTCCCACGCGCAACGGCGCGCGCGTTATTTTCTCATTATTCAATATCGTACCGTTATTGCTCCCCAAATCCTCCACTTCCATTTCACCGCTTGCATACAGCAACACCGCGGCATGGCGACGTGAAGCGGCCTTGGTCTGCAAGCGGATATCGCATTCCTCATGGCGCCCGATTATATAGTTGCCCGAGCTGTCGAACGTGACCGTGCGTCCGGACTCCGGCCCTTTGAGTATGCGCAACGTCACTATATACGGCAATTGCTGCATGGTGATGTCGTCCATGCCTCTCACTCCTGTGGCCCCTTGGCCACACTACACGCTGAAGGTGAATAATGCGGCCTTGGCATGTCCCGGCGCCGGAGCCTTTGTCACGGTGATGTTCTCGCCTTGCTGGCTCGTCACCTTTTGGCTCGCATTGGGGGCGGGATCTTCGGCCATGTTTGAAATGGCGTTTATCATGTCCGGGTCCTGAAAGACCACTATCATGTGCATGTCGGCGACACTTTCCTGCCCCTCAATGAATCTGGACATGAACGTGGCGTTGGCGGAAAGCAAAACATAGCGTTCGAGGTCGATGACGCAGTGCGCAACCGTTTCGTCCACGGCAACCGGCGCAGGTTCCGCAACAGGGCCGAACTCCACCGCCGCCGCAACCGGCGGCTCAGGCTCTTCCACCTGCCGCGGCCCCATTTCTTTTCGAGGAGAAGCAGGGGGCGGAACCGGTTCTTCCGCCACGGGTACGGGGCGAGGTTGGGGCGGCTCTGGATCCCGGGGGGGGTTCTTGGACTCAGGATCACGCGGTTTCGATTCCCGGTCCACAGGACGCGAAACCACAAGATACAGCAGGCGTTCGTACGCTTCCACCAAAGCCTGCAGCTCCTTGTAACTGCCCTTCAGCTGCAAGTGGTCGCGCCGCTCCTTGAGGCAAATTCCCACTTCCTCCGCCAGCTGCCGCAAGGGGCGCTTGAAAACGCGCAAAATATACCACCCCGACAAAAACGCCAAAGCAAGCATCAAGAGAAAAAGCAAGGAGGCTTTACCCCCGCTTCCGCCGCCAACAGCCTCCACCGCCCGCTTCATGTCGTAGCCGAGCAAAGCGCCGCCGAGGAGTTTGTCACCGTGAAAAATCGGACAAAAAATGATGCGCTCGCCGTCCGGACCTGTCCATGTCTTCAATTCCGCCAGTTCCAAGGCGTCATTCACATGGGGCAGTTCCAAAAAACGCCCCATGCCTTGTGCGGGTGCCAGCACCTTGCCGTACCCATCGACCACATAGGCGTAGACAACACCGTCCTCTTCGCTCACAGGCACGACGCGCACCTGTTCCAGCATTTTGAGCTGCATAGGATATTCATTTATCTCACTAAGGTAGCGGCTCAAAAGAATGCCGCGCTTCAGGGCTTCCCGCTTCTGGAAGTCCTTGAGCGCATCCTGGAGAGGGACATAGAAAAAAAGGCCGGCGACCATTATCAGCGCCACGAGTACCGTATAGACCACGAAACGCGGCGGCAGAGCGCTGAATCCCCCTTTGGCGGAAACGGAGGCGCCCTTGAACGCCCCTCTCAGGGTATAGGCGCCGATATCAAAACTGAAATCACCCTTGAGGTTTTTCTCCTTGATTCGCTTGCCCTTGATCAACGTGCCGTTGGTGCTTCCCAAATCCCGCACTTGTACCGTTTTATCCGATACCGACAGGGCCGCATGCTTTCCGGACACGGTTTTGTCTGCAAGGACGATATCACTGGCCTGATCGCGCCCCACAATATATTCGCCGGGCTCGAGATCCAGATTCCGTTCCAACGCTCCATTTTTGATAATTTGCAGTTCAAGGGACATAGCGTTACCTGCCGTAAATGAACTTCAGGATATACGGCGCGAAAATAATGATGAAAAGAATGGGAAAGATACACAGCATCATGGGGATGAGCAGTTTTTGCGACGCCACGGCTCCCATGCGTTCGGCCTTCATAAAGCGCTGCTGCCGCATGCGCACGGCCTGGGAGTGCAACACGTCGGCGATGCTCGAACCCATTTTATGCGCCTGGACGATAATGGACACAAAGGAATGCATCTCCTGAATGTCCACGCGATCGGCCATTGTCAACAGGGCCTCCTCGGTGCTCATGCCCAGTTTGATGTTGTGATACATCAATTGCAGTTCCTGAATAAAAGGATCTTTCGCTCGTCCATCAGGCGCGCCCACCTCGCCTATGCGTTTGATGGCCGCCAGAAAATCGAGTCCCGCTTCCACGGAAAGCGACAACATGTCCACGATGTTCGGCATGCTCAGTGCGATTTCCTGCTGCCGGCTCTTTTTCTTCTCCCAGAGCCAAAGATAGGCGTAGCCGCCGCCGATGAGTCCGACAAACACGGCAATGATCCATTCCTTCCAGAGCACGAGGCCCAAAAGAGCGAAAAGCAGCATACACGCCAACTGAAAGGCCATGAAATCAACCACGGACAATTCCCGATCCAATCCGGCGGAGGCGATAATCTTGCGCAGTCTGGCGCGATAGCCCTCCAAAGGCGCAAGTGCGATCAACGGCCGCAGCAGCGGAAACGCGGGACTGAAGGCCATCACCAGCCGCGTGTTCTCTCCGAGCGTGGTGCCCTGTTCGAACTGCGTAACCGAGCCTTTGGTTTTGCCCGCCGGCGCCAACACGTAGACGCACATGAAAACGCCGCTAAAAACAAGTAAAAGGCCCAATGCTTTAAAGAGGAGCGGATCCATAGCGTTCTCCTGATCAGGAATCCAGCGTCACGCGCAGGACTTCCTCGAAACTGGTCTGCCCGTTAATGACCTTGGCGACAGCGGCCTCGCGCAGCGTGCGCATGCCTTCCTCGCGGGCAACGGCGCGCAAAACGCTGGCGGGGGCGTTTTCCAGAATCATCTTCTCCATGCGCTCGGACACGGGCATGATTTCATAAATGCCCACGCGCCCCGCATATCCCGTGCCGTTGCAATGCTCGCAGCCTTCACCGCTATAGCACACCACATCCTTGCCCTGCAGCTCCGGAACCCGCTGCAACTCCTGGGCGTCCGGCTCATGGGGCGCCTTGCAGCGGGGGCACAGGCGGCGCATCAACCGCTGCGCGACCACCGTGATCTGCGCCGAAGCCACGAGAAACGGCGGCAAGCCCATGTTGGTCAAACGGTTTATGGAGCTCGGCGCGTCGTTGGTGTGCAGCGTTGAGAGCACCAAATGGCCCGTCATGGCCGCCTTGACCGCGAAATCGGCCGTTTCTGCGTCGCGTATTTCACCGACCATGATGATATCGGGATCTTGCCGTAAAAAAGAGCGGATCACGTCATTGAACGCCAACCCTTCGCCGCAATTCACTTGGGTCAGGCCGTCGAGCTTATACTCCACGGGATCTTCCGCGGTGACGATGTTCACGTCTTCGGTGTTCAATTCCTGCAGGATGGCGTACAACGTGGTGGATTTGCCGCTCCCGGTGGGGCCGGTGACCAGCAAAAGCCCGTTGGGGCGGCGTATGGCCGCGTCAATGCGGCGGGCGTCCTGCTCCTCCAGCCCGAGATCGCTCAACGTCAGGCGGCTTTTCCCTTTGTCCAGGATGCGCAAGACCAGCTTTTCACCATACAGGGAGGGCAGGCTGTTGACACGGACATCGATTTCGCGCCCCGCAAAGATGTTGTAATCAATGCTCCCGTCCTGGGGCTGGCGCACATCGCCCAGCTCCATGCCAGAAATCAGCTTCAGTCTGTCGGAAAAAGCGTCCTTGATGAGCAAAGGAAAGCGCCAAGCCGTGGTCATCACGCCATCCTTGCGATAGCGCACCACATAATCGTTTTCACGCGGTTCAAAGTGCAGGTCGCTCGCCCCCCGTTGCACAAGTTGGTTGCTCACGGCGCGCAACAGGTGAATGACCCGCACGTTGTTCACAAGGTCCATGTGCGGCGCCAGCCTGGCCTTGAGATTATTCACCGCCTTCACCGCGGCATCGAGCAAGGCCTCCACATCCTCCGAATCCACCTTTTCCGGCGTGATCGCGGCGTAATGGGTGCGGATGGCCTCGATTATCGCCCTGGAGTGACAGGCGTAGGGTTTGATGCGCGAGCCGGTGACATACTGCATGCGCTTGATGCACCCGGTATCCAGGGGGCGCGCCATAACCAGATGCACGTGGTTGCCCTCGTGCTTTATGGGGAAAACCTTTTCCTTGAACGCGATTTCCATGGGCACCAGGGCCACGGCATGGGCCAGAAACTCAGGGGCGAAAGAAACCATTGTCGGGTCAACGGTCGCCAGACCAGTGACCTCGGAAAGCACCTGATTGACCACGTCGGCCGTGACCCGCTGCGCCTGCAACAGCTCATCCGTGAGCAGACTGTTTTCCGCGGGCGTCAGTCCCTCCGCCTCCACCCCTCTCAAGGCAAAGGCTTTGGCGAGTTTTTGATTGAATCCGTCCTGACCGTTGCTCATGGCGCAGCTGCCCTTTTACGATTTTTATGCTCTCATATTCAGTGTTTTTCTGAGAAAAACCCGCTGCGGTCCTGCGGCGGCCCCACACGGGACCAGACGCCTTACCCCAGGCGACGGCGCTCAGATTTCTCCCAGGCGACGCATTGCACCACTTCCCGTCAATAATTGCTGAATTGCAGTTCGTAACTGTTTTTGAACCAACATTCGTACGTCGCGGTGTAATCGTCGGAGTGCAACTCCAGCGCGTTGCGCAGAATCCACAACTCCACGTCCTCATCCCAGTTTTGGTACTCCTTGGTCTTGGGAGGAATGCCCTTGATGCGGTCTATTTCATATCCCTTGCGGTAAAGGACCACTGTGGGCAAGGCCTCCAAACCATACAGGGCGGGATCGTCACCGTCGCTCCATTTGTAGCGCATGAACTTCACAGGCCCGCCGAAACGCTGGGCGAATTCGATGAAACGTCTGTGCATGTCGGTGCTGGGAGGATTTTCGTCATAAAACAGCACCAGAGCCGGCCCGTCATGATTCAGCACTTCGGCCGTGTAATTCTCCGTATTGATACTGATGACATTCCCCGGCAACTCTTTAAGTTTCGGGGCTTTTTCCGCGCATGAGGCAAGCAGGGGCAGTATGAGCAAAATTGTCAGAAGCATATACCGTTTTTCAAAACGCATCGTGGTCTCCTTTTTTCTCCCGGATATTTGTCATCAGGCCAAAATGCTAGATGCGCACCTTGACCATTTTCAGCATCCACACCAGTCCGACGATTTCCATAATCGCCATCACCGCCACAAAGACCCATCCCAGCGTGGTGGTGAACAACAGACCCGTGCTTTCAGGATTGAGTTTGTACATGATAAAGCACAACACCACGGGCAACACGGACAAGATGTAGGCCTGAGTCGTGCCTTCCGCCGTCATGCTCTTGATTTTCGACTGTACGCGCTTGCGCTCTTTTATGGTTTCAGCGAGCGTATCGAATATTTCTGTGAGATTGCCGCCCACTTCCCTGAGAATATTCATAGAATTCACAAAAATGCGCGTATCCATGCTCGGGACGCGGCGCGCGAGATGCTCCAGGGCCGTGTCCAAATCCGCTCCAAGGCGGTGCTCCTTGAGCACGAGTTGAAATTCCTGGCTCAAGGGCGGCGTGGTTTCGTTCGCCACGATATCCAGGGCCTGGACCAGGCTGAACCCGGCGCGCAACCCGTTGGAGGCCATGATCAAAGCGTCGGGCAATTGTTCGTCGTACTTGGCCATACGCCTGTTTCGCAGCCAGTTGACCATAAAACGCGGTATTCTGTACGCAACGAACATGCAGACCGCGGCAATGGCCAGGCGCAAGCCCAGGCCTTGAGTGATGTCGCCGCTCATGCCCCAGACCCGCTCGGCATCCAATGGATATTTGGCCATTTCATTGGAACGCGAGCGCTGAAAGTTCATGCGCTCCTGATTGTCCATCATTTTGTAGACGGCGCCGAGATTGGCGTGGGCCTTGCCGTAGGTGGGCTCCAGGGCCAGTGCGCGGCGCAGGGCGTTGGCCGCGTCCTCGTAACTCCTCTGCCCCAGCAGGGCCACCCCGATTTCATTATAGACGAGCGGCGAATCCTCATCCTCATAATCCCGCAAAATGGACAGCGCGCCGCTGTAGTCGCCCTGCTTGTTCAAGGCCATTGCCTCTTCAACGGCGTTGCGGTTCACTTGCGGCAGCGTCGCAGGCAGGAAAAAGCCGCCCAACCCGGCCACGGCCACCACTCCCCAGATGCACCAGCGCACAACCTTGGGATTGACCTTGTAAAACATCTCCTCGAGATTATGCACGACCCAATCCGCATATGTGCCCGCAGGCGTTGCGGACGGCTCCTGCCCGGCCGCATCGGCGACCGTAACGGATTGCGTTCCCAGCAGGCGTTGCAAGAGCCACCAGGAAAATCCCCACAGCGGAATCAGGAAAAAAGCGCATATAACATAGATCATGGCCGCCTCACGTCGCGTTCCAAAAGATTTCACGCGGGATGATAAAGCCTCTTTCTTCAAACGTTTTCAAGCACCTGGGGATATACCCCGTTGAGACGTAAGCGCCCTGCACCTTTCCTTCGGGAGTCATGCCGGTCTCTTTGAATTCAAAGATATCTCCCAAGGTCACGACATCGCCTTCCATGCCCGTCACCTCGCTGACCTGCACGATGCGCCGCCCGCCGTCCTTAAAACGGCGAATCTGCACGATACAATCTATCGCGCCGGTTATCTGCTCCCGTATGGCGCGCGGGGGCAGATCGAAACCCGCGAACATGACCAGGGTTTCCAGCCTGGATATGGCCTCGCGGGCCGAATTGGCGTGGATGGTGGTCAGCGAGCCGTCATGCCCCGTATTCATGGCTTGGAGCATGTCCAAGGCCTCGGCGCTACGGCATTCGCCGACAACGATGCGATCCGGGCGCATGCGCAGGGTGTTCTTCACCAGATCGCGGATGGTGATTTCACCATGTCCCTCGATATTGGCGGGGCGCGATTCCAAGGTCAGCACATGCGGCTGCTGCAGCTTCAATTCAGCGGAATCTTCAACAGTAATGATACGTTCATCCTCGGGTATGAATCCCGACATGATGTTCAGCAGCGTGGTTTTGCCCGACCCCGTACCGCCGGAGATCAAAATGTTCAGGCGGGATTTCACGGCCGCGTCCAGGAATTCTCCCATTTGCTTGTTCAGTGTGCCGAAACGTAGCAAATCTTCCACGCCGAGCCTGTAATTGGGGAACTTTCGAATGGTCACCGCCGCCCCATGGATGGCCAGGGGCGGAATGATGGCGTTCACGCGGGAACCGTCCTTGAGGCGAGCGTCCACCATGGGCGTGCTGGTATCGACCTTGCGCCCCAAGGGGGCCACGATCCTGTCGATAACGCGCAGCAGATGTTTCTCGGAAAAGAACTTACGGTCGCAGTGCTGGATGCGTCCTTTGCGCTCCACGTAGATGTCGTCGAAGCGGTTGACCATTATTTCCGAGACATCGGCATCCTCGAGGATCTGTTCCAGCACGCCCAGGCCGAGAACGTCCTGGGTCACCTCGCGGACAATGACGCCGCGCAACTCTCTGGACCGGATCTGTGTTTCAGCGTCCAAAATGGACATAATCTGCGCGACCACTTCCTGTTCCAGCTCCTTGAGCTTTTCAGGATCGTTTTCCACCTGCAAATCCGCGTGCTTGAGATCCATGGTCTCCAGCAGCTTCTGGTGGATGCGCATTTTGAGCTGATCGAGTTCCCCACCAGAGGGTTCTTCGCCCCCGGAAAGAGGCTCCCCGCCGTCTCCCACTGAAACGGGCGCGGCCGTGCGCACCACTTGCCCGGTGAGCGAATCAAAGCCTTTGGTCACGTCGTGGCGCGGCAAATCCCGGGGGTAGGTCTTGCCGCCGCCGAAGTTCTTCTGCACGTTCGGGTCATAGGGGATAACGCCGAACAACTGCTTATTCACACGCTGTTCAATGTGCTCGCTCTGAATCTCGTCGCTCTTGCCCGCGAAGTTGCAGACCAGCTTCACCATCTCCTGCGAGAAGTTCTGGTTGCGCAGCAAGGCGATATCGCCGTAGGCGTGCTGCATGGAAAGATAGTCGGGCGCGACCAGCAGCAGGATAAGGCTGGAGATGTCGAACAAGGCAATGGTTGCGGCGTCGAAAAGCGAACCGCAATCAGCAATCACGTAGCCGTACGAGCACATGAGTTTGGTCAGCGCGGCCCGGATATTGTCCGGCTGCAAGGCCTCGGCCGCAATGGGTTTGCGCCCCGAGGTCAAGGCCAGGATATCCACGCCTGAGGGATGCGGCGTGACAAAGGTCTTCAATACGGCCGGATTCAGTTTTTGCGCGCCGGGCAGAATGCTTTCCAGGGAATTGACCTTCTGCACGTCCAGCATTCCGGCGACATCTATGGAATAGGGGCGCGCGAAATCGAGCAGCAGCACCTTTTCCCTTGTCTCCAGATGCAGATTGACGGCCAGGTTCACGGCGACAAAGCTTTTGCCCACACCGCCCCTGGACGCATAAACCGAAACCAATTTCCCAGGCATAATAGTGCCGACCCCCAAGCGCCCGCACCAGGCGGGCGGGACAACTCCGCTGTCTAGCGCATTTTAGCTCTATAATGGGGTGGGTGGGGGCTCCGCCCCAACCCCCGCCAGGGGGGGGCGCTCCCCCCCGGCCCCACGATTATCGTATGCAACATTGCCGACATACTCGCATTTATGCCAGTCACAACGTTTTGGAGATTCTCAATCCTTCAGAGGCTTTCCCGTTTCAGGGACAATATGCTCCAGGGCATTTTCGTCCTGAAGCAGGGGGAGACCGCCTAATTGTATTTTTCCACAAAAACCCTGCGCAAGTTGTCCAGTTCGATTTTCCTGAATTCCCTGTTGGCGTTCATCTTCACTTCCTTGTTGGCCAGCTGCACGTCGTGCACCACACGCGGGGTGATGAAAATGATCACTTCGGTATCTTCACGTTGGCGCGTCTTATCATAGTTCGCCTGGAACATGGTGGGCACGTCGTCCGGATTTTCATTGGCCAAGGCCTTGAGGTCGTTTTGCCCCGCAAGGCCGCCGAGCACGATTGTCTGCCCCTCATCGACGTTCACATCCGTCGTGATGGTATGCGAACGCACAATGGGTGCGCCCCCGGCGCCTTCGCCGCTCACGGTACTGGACTCGATTTCAAGCAACGTATTGATATTTTGCAACGGATCGATATTGGGGATGACGTTCAAGGTCATGCCGACCTTTTTGTATTCGATGGTCACGGTGCCGCCTTCCTGGGAAACCGCGATAGGCTGTTCGCTTCCCGCGAAAAATTCGGCCTTGGCGCCGTCTTTGGTGACGATGGTCTGCTGCATCAGGTTGCGCCCTTCTCCGAGTTCATTGATGCGCCGCATCTTGGGGAAGAAGGACGTAATGGTGCCGGCCAGAGCGCCATAGAGCTGCGTAGCGCGCGAGGCGTCCAGGGGCCAGAGATTGATCTGGCTGGTATGGGTGATGCTGCCGTCCGCCTGGGTCGTGATGTCGGGGTTGAAGTAGATGCCGAACCGCTTCAAGGCGTTGCGTTGAATCTCCATCACAGTGAGGTCCACTTCTATGAGTTTGGGACGCTCATAAGGCTGGGGGCGTTCCTGCGACGTCGCGCTGACCAGGGCGTTGACCACTGTGGGCGTGTACGCCAGGGCCACCTTTTCGGCGCGCACGGACTCCTCCTCATTGGGCACCACGCCTTCCAGCAGGAAGGCGTCCTTGGCCACGCGCACGAAAATATTCGCGCGTCCGATACTGCGCTCGATCTCCGCGGCCAGGATCTTTTTCATGTAAGGGCTCATCTGCACCAGGTTCACGACTTCCGGCATGCTGGCCAGGAGGTTGTTGATCTTGGTGTAATCCTTGCTGCGGAAGAGCTGTCCTTCCACCACAACGCGCTTACCCACAATCTTCACTTCCACGCCTTCGATGTCGGAAAGCATGCCCCGCAGTTCTTCCGCCTGCATCATGAGATCCGCAGTGATGACGTTGATGAAGAGTTCTTTGCGTTCGTCGCCTTCACCCCAGATTATCAGGTTGCTGGCGCCTTCCTTTTTCGCGTTGATGAGCATTTCCCCGTCTCCGGTCTGCACGACGCCGAACACCTCGGGATCGCCCGTGGCGACTTTCGCGATCTTGAAGTCAACGGCGTACACCACGCTGTTTCCCGCCATGATCCGAATGACGCCTTCCTGTTCCTCTGCCGCATAAACCGAGTGCGCTCCTATGAGGAGCGCGTAACAAGCGAGCGTTATGCACAGTGCGCTACTAGCCAAAATGCGATTCATGGAAACGTCCCCCTTCTACTCCGGGATGGGATTGATTTGTTCGGCGCCCCTGATCTCCACCCACGCGGGCGTCGTATTACGTATAATATTTGCCTGGATCTCCAGCATTTCTTTCGCAGTGAGCGGCGTAATCTTACCTTTTGTCTCCTGATCCCAGGAACTGCGCAAGCCCACGGTCAGCGAGCCGATTTCCTGTGCCAGACTGACTTTTTGCGCGTCTTCTGGCTTCAGGGCCAAGGTCAAGGTTCGGATGCGGTTTTCCCGTTCGCCTCCTTGCTGTTGCGCCTGGCTGAAAACGCTGCCGGGCACATTCTGCCCGTCCTGATATCTGGTGCGTTCAAATTCGGCCTTGGAAGTGGTTTGATTATTGGCAAGCACGAGGACATTTTGCAAGATACATTTCGTCATGATGTCCTGCGGAGTCATGCGCCCCTCGGGATCGTAGTTGCCGGTTTCCACGGTAATGAAAATATCCACGAAATCGCCGGGCTTTATAAGGCCGGACACCGCGGAAACCTGATTCGCGGCGATACTCACGCCGAGCATGCCTCCCGGAACCTTTTGCGCCAGGGATTCCACCGAGGCCGGTTTGAACATGGGCTCTAGGAGCTGCGTCCCGCGCAGCACCGGGACGCCGAGCACCCGGTCGAAGATGGCCTGCACGTCGCTGACGGCCCCCGGCTGGACGTATTTTTTGGGCACCTCGACGACCTGGACCAGCGTTTCATCCAGCCTGGTATCCTGCGGCAGGTCCTTGACCGCGACAACCACCTTAATGGGCGTCGCCGATTCCATCAGGCTTTTTTCTTTTTTATTGATGTAAACGTAGACAAGCATCAGCCCCACCAGGGCCAACAGCAGCGAAAGCAACAATACCCTGTTCCCCTTCATGCTCACTCCCTGATCTCTCTATATTTGTAGTACATGGCGAATTCGCTCTGTCCCGGCCCCTGATAGCAGCCGCCGTAGCTCACCAGACTCATATCCACATCAAGGCTTTTTTCTCCGAAAAAATATTCATCCATTCTGCCGGGGACGTCCACATGCGCCGTATCGTAAATTTCAATACGGCGGAAAGGCCCCGGAGCGTTGCTTTCAACCTGGCGCCGGACCTCGTCCCGCAGCGTGAACTGGCATTCGATCATGGCGTCGACGAGATTGTAGACGACCACAAGGGTCATGAGCAGCGGCCCGACGAGGATCAGGATCAGGCCGAGTTCCACCATGGCTTGCCCGCTTTGACTGTTCCGCTCGCGTTTCATGATCGTCTGCGCCATAATCAGTGCTCGAACCGCATCAGATTGTCCACCCTGGGGCGGGGTTTGAGAGAACGCAGCATGACCATGACCGGTTTATAGTCGGGCACGCCGTCTTTCACATTCCCTCCCGCGGGCTTGGCGGCAGCGTAGGCCGTGAGGGATTCCATCTTGCCGAACACGCCCGCAGCGAAAATGAAGTCCTTGGCCGGCTGCGTAATCTTGAAGGCCGAATACGTGGTCGGGGAAGACTTCTTGCCTCTCTTGGTCTTCACGGAACCGAACGCCGGCAGGAGGATACCGCGGTTGACGATACGCAGCCTGCCGTCATGAGGTCCCCTGTACTGCGAAAGGCCCGCCAACCCGGAAATCCACTTGGCCACAGGCAAATAGGGGCAACACTCGCACTGGCAGTGCAATCCGCAGGGGCAGCACGAACAAATCCTGTACAGAAAGAACCAATTCCTGGAGTCAGCGCGTGTAAACTCCATGAGTTTCGAGTCTTTGGGGTTCACGGACCTCAGCGTGGCGCTGGGCAGATTCTCCCTGCTCACACTCTGGGCGATGTACAGGGCCATGCGGGCGTAGTAGGTGTTCGCCCTGTCCTGATAGGTGCGCAACGCCTTGAAGACTTTCTTGAAAAAGGAAACACAGCCATTTCCGTCGCCGTAGGAATCCCAAAACGGCGCAGTGGTCAAAATCTGTATGAATTTGATGTATTCGAGATCCATCTCGAAATTCAGGTCCGCGATTTCATTGAGTCCCGCGGATTGCACCGTGGCCGCGGCCAGGGTTGCGGCGTCCACCGTATTCTGCAACCGGACCTTCTCGAAGATGGCCTGGCCCACATTGGCGAGCAGGAGGGTCAGCAACAGCATGATGGGCAGCAGAAACACAGCGAGCACGGTGATGGAGCCCTGCTCGTCGCGGTCGCATCCCTTCATGGCAGCCAACAAAGCCATCAATTATCCCCATACGAGACGCGTTCTTCCTCGAACGTCGCCACTTTGGTGGAAACGCGCACCCGTGTCCCCGCTTCACGGAACGCGCCTTTCACGAACGGATTCTTGAAATCGATGGGCACAGGGATATATTTTGAAAGTGTCACCGCATCTTTTTCCGTTTCAAGGCTGAAGCCGCTGTCAACCGATGAGGCCGCCTTATATGCGCTGCCATGCACCTGATGCGCTCGCGAAGCCAGAAACGCCGCGTACGTCAAGCGCTCATGCGCCAGAAAAATCTCGACGATCTGCGTATAGGCGATGAAGAAGAAAAAAAGGAACAGCATGGCGAAGGCGAACTCCACTGTTGTGGCGCCCCGCTGCATCTTCTTTCGCTGATGCCGTCGCAACGCGTTCAGACTTGATGCAAGCTCTTTTGCATTCCCCATATCACGATTGGATGCGATAAACACGAGCAGCATAACCACTCCCACTCTGCCAGAATCCCCACCATATGCGCCCTCCGCGTGATGTAATCCCCAGCTGGCCGGACAGCGTGCGATCCATGCAAGACGTTATATCATGGATGGATAGTCGCTTCCGACCTCAAAGATCCGGGCGCATTTCTCAATCAAGAGCCCTCTCGCAGGGAAAGGACTCGTCCTCTTGATCGAAGTTGCTGCAACCAGTACAGCGCGCATGCCCCTTGCCGCACGGCTCTCCCCAGAAACCCGTTGCGGCAGCGGAGCCGGCGGTTGCTAAAAGCTGGATTTCGCAGTCTTATCGTCGGCGATGCCTTGGATCTTGTCGACCACGCTCAGGAAAAATTCCTTCAACGGATCGAACATATACGTTGCCGCGGCAATGACCATCACGACAATAACGGCAATAAGCAGGGCATATTCAACGGTTGCGGCGCCTTTTTCATCGGACAACCGGCTCAGGCTGTAGCGGTGTCGCAATCCGGACCACCCCACATGCATACGCTGCATTGCAGTCACAAGGCTTTCCTTCAGGCTTTTCATGGCATCCTCCCAAATTTTATGGATAAGGCTTAGATATCCAGCTCATAAAAGTGTCCAGCACTTCTTTGGACATATCCCAAAACAGGTCTTGAATTCCAACCATCATCAAAGCCGCGATCAGCATACACAGGCCGTATTCCACGGCCAACGCCCCCAGCGAGGAACCGCACTCCGCCGCATCATACAATCGCTCTTTATGGGATGCATGCTGCAACCGGTGCGCACTGCCGAAACAAGGCCCACGCCGGATTGACATATGTAAAAAGCGTCCAGCACGTGTGGGCGCTTTCAAAGGAAATTTTTGATGAACAATGCCCACCTGGGATTTTTTTGGAAGAATTCCCGGGTCTGAAGGGTGTTGCAATTTTATATGGAACGCCGATTCGCACATCTGCTCGCCCCCCGCACAATGTTTTGTTTGCATAGCCTCCAAGAATAATTGCAAAACAAAACACTACTTCAAGCCGTTACTTATCCCAGCCTATTTTTATACATTTTATACGCCATCCACGAATTAAAATCAAGGGATAATACATATTCGCTAGTTATTCCACTTTTACCTTTTTTATTACCACAGCTCCGGTGGATGCATTGATTTATTGTCCACGGGATTTGCTACGCTCCAGTAGTGAATTGACGCCGCAGCTCCATTTAGGAGGGCAAGGGCCATATGGTACTCAGGATCATCCTCGTCCAAAAACAATGCACCGATGTACGGCGTGTTGCATCGGCAACTTTTCAAGCCTGCCTGCCCCCGCACGGAGTTTATGAAGGAGTCTTTACATCATTACGTCCTATGTGCAATGCACGCACTATTGCTCACACTTTTTTCCGACAACGGAAGTAAAGATTTCGTTAGCGCATTTTCGCCTTGAAACAAGGCTCTCCCCTGAAACAATTTCCAATTG
>CAZFCK010000099.1:0-16753 GCA_964517355.1 uncultured Desulfovibrionaceae bacterium
AAGATAGCAGCGCTGGTTTCCCCCCGGAAAGTTTCATAAATTAATCTGGAAATGGTATAAGAGTAGGGACTTCAAAGCTTGATTGTTGTCATCGCGAATTATAATAAGTCGCGAACAAGGCGTCCGTAAAAAGGATTTATTTTCATGTGAGTTCCTTTCAAACCGGCTTGCTAAGGCATAAAGGGCGGGGTGCGGTTTTTTACAATGACCGGTTATTACTGGGAGCAGGCTGGCAATTCTTTTTGCTCCCGTCGATACGTCCGCATCTGTTTGGGGAGAGACGCAATGAGTGTTGCCTGCTCCTGTCGCGAACATCATCACGCCATGGGACACCATTTGGCGCCAAGATTTGTATTTCTACACATTTATCTGTTGTCGTTATTCTTTTCTCTTCTTTTTCCGGCTGTTTCAGCCGCCAAGATCTATGTCCACAAGGAAAAGGACAGCACTCTCTATTTTACGAACGATAGGCGCAACCTGGATAAAGTCCGGGAACACCGTGCTGCCGATCGAAAAGCGGCGAGGCGTGGAGAACCGGAACAAGCACCGCGGGAAGCGCAGGAGGCCGTGCAGGAACCGGTGAAGCAGGACATCACCTCCGAACCTCCCGGGTTGCGGGACCTCTTGTACCGCGTTGCCCAGGCTTTCACCGACGGGGCGCCGGACGACATTTTAGCCCTTTTCAAATCATTTTCCGAACCACTCCCGGAGCAGGAGCGCGACAATCTCCTGTTTTTCGAAATGTTTTTTGCCACGTTCGGTACGGCGCGCTCTTTCATCATTGTGCGCGACGAGGCCGGATTCCAGCAAATAGGGCGCGTATACACGGGGTTCCAAAAGCAATGGCAGGATGTGGAGTGCCGCTGGCGCCACGTCACGCTGCGGGCCGACCTTGCGGAGCATTCGTGTCCGCTGCTCCTGCAATTGGGGATTTGCCAGGACGGAGAGGATTACGGCATCAAGGACATGGGCGTCGGCCTGCTCGCCCCTCCCGAGGAAATGCTAGCGAAGCTGGAGGGCTTTCAGCGGGAGTATGCGCGGCAACTGGGCGAGGCCAGCCGGGCTCGCGCCATGGAGGAGCGGGAAAAGGCCCTTGAGGAACGGAAAAAGAACCTCGCATCGACTCCCCAGCCGCAGCCGTCGACAACACCGCTCCCGCCTGTAACCGCGAGTCCTCCCGAAAGGGAAGCGCAGGGGGCGGGAGACGCGCTCCCCGATTTCATGCCCTCATTTCCGGATGCGACCGAAATACAGCCTGGGGCGTTACAGAATGCGCAATTGTTGTTGCAGTTTTTTTCCGGAACGTTTGTCATGCTGTTTTTCGGCGTATCGCTTTTGCTGCAGCTTTTCATGTACCTTTGCTTGTATCTTATCGCTCGAAAACTGCGTGTTTCATGCGCCTGGATGTCTTGGGCGCCTGTTCTGCAAATACATCCCATGGTCTTGGCCGCGGGGCTTCCGGGCTGGTGGACGCCGGCGTTGCTCGGCAGCGCCGTCCTGATGCTGGTGCCCGTAGTGGGGATGATCGTGCCCCTTGGCGTGCTTGTGGCCACGCTCTACATCTGGATGCGCATTTCAGAGAGACTGGGGCTGAACAAGTGGCTGGGCTTGTTGATCATCGTCCCTTTGGCGCAGCTGGTGTACCCCGCCTGGCTGGCGTTCAAGCAAGACGCGCTCCGGCGGAATATTTCCTTACGGCCTGTTCTGCTGAAGACGTTTCTGGCCTTTATCCTGCTTATGGCGTTGGCCTGGGTGGGAGTCGAGTTCCTGCTCATGCCTGTGGTGCGTCCTGTGCTGGAGGCGCAACAGTTCACCGGGCTGCCGCAACGGCTGGAGTCCGCAACCGAATCTGGGGGGCCGGAAACGCGGAGGCAGGTGACGCCGGAAAGTGCGGACAGCGACGTCCCCGCGCCGGCCGCCCCGGCGTCTGAAGACGAGACGGCGGCCTACGTCGATCTTGGGGCGGCGGAGTACGAGCAATTGTTGTCCCAAGGGCACGCGCCTCTTGATGCGGACGCCGCGGGAGCGCATACCCTTGTTGGGCCGGTGCTTCTGGAACTGGGGACGTTTTGGGACGATCCGCAAACGCCCCATGTCTGGATTCTGGTCAAGCTGCCGTTGCTGCCCAATCTGGAATCCACCGGCAGAAGCGGCATGGTGCGCATCGCCCGCGTGATGAACGACAAAGGCCAGGACGTGTACGACCGTGAGAGCGGTTTTGAAGGGGAGCAGTTTCAAAAACTCACCTTTGGCCGCATGAGGTTCCCCGCGCCCCATCTCCAATCCATTCGCGACGTGCATCTTGTGGCCGGCGTCAAGAACAAGGATATCCATTCCATTGAAGGCGTATTGCAACTGCGCTTGCCGTTAGGCGTGCAATCCGTGGCCTTTTCCACGGCGGAGACGGGACAGACCAAAGAGGTCAACGGCCAGAGCGTGACGCTGAAACAGGTGGACGGCATGAAGATTGCCGCGGAGATAAACGGCGATCCGGATTCGCATTTGGACTCCAGAGCCTACGACGCCGCGGGCAATGTAGTGGATCAGCAATATTCCTCATGGAGTACCTCCATGGGGCGCAAAGACCTGAGCATTACGTTCAACGGCCCGGTAGAGCGCGTGGAGTTTTATTTTGTCCGGGATTTCCTTGATAAGGAATGGCCCTTCGTGCTGCAGGCGGGGGAAAACCCGGCTTGAACCGGGCGATGAAAAAATAATCGCAGGCCTGCCGGGAGGAAAACCCCGTATACGAGGTTTCCCTCCGTTGCGCCTCGCCCTCATGCCGGCTGTGAGCGACTTATTGCGGCACAATGGTGAAAGACTGGCGCGTCTCGGCTTGCTGTCCCGTGATTTCGTCGTGTAGCGTTATGGTATAGACGTATTCACCGGGGGGCAGCTTACCCAAGCCGAATTCATTGGTCATGTACACGTCCAGCACGGGTTTTACCGTATTGAAATGCAGATCCACGAGCTTTTGCTTTTCGAAAAGCACCTGGCCGGAAGCGTCTTCCAAGCGCAGATCCTGTGTCAGCCAGAATTCATAGTTGCCGTTTGCGACGTTTGTGAACCATAAGGCTGGTTCATAATAAACTTTTATGGTGCTTCCAACGGGAAATTCTGCCGCTTGATAGGGGATATATGTCCCGTAATTCATAATATTCCGGCAAAATTGAAAATCGTTTATGGTTAGCGGACCCTTGTTTTGCAGTTCGATGATCTGGTTTTTGAGTTCGAGCACCTTGTCTTGGGCCGAGGCCGTCAGCGGCGCACAGGCGAGAACAAGCAAGAGCAGCATCAGAGCCGCCATTGTTTTGCGGAGCATACTTTCCTCCTTTAGAGCATCTTCAGCTTGAAAAGCTCAAGATGTTCTTATGGATTTTCCTGAAACTATTGGAAATGGTTTCAGGGCAGAGTCTTGTTTCAAGACGAAAATGCGCCAGGGAAACGGTTGCGCGTCGGCCGCACTGCACAATTGCAGGGGGGCGTATCAATTATTGCCGCTTACGGTGCAAAAAAGCAAAGAAAAAATCAACATTGAAGCCTTACGGCGTGTTGTTATCGAAGCATACGTATGAAAGACGTGGCGTAACTCGCATCTGCATTGTTGCCGTGGAACCTCTATTGGCATATATTGGAAAGAAAAATGCCGGAGAAATGGTTCGCTGTGAACTCTATTAATTTTACAATGTTATATGTATACATAGGCGATAATCGGATATGAAAAGCATCCTTTGCGGAAAACGATACGTTGTGGTCATTATCCTTGTTGCGACATTGTTCGCTTCAGGGGCAAGGGCCGGGGATACGGTGCGCGAGTCCATCCTCGCCGGCTCGTGGTATTCAGGCAATGCCGCGGCTTTGCGCGAGAGCGTGCGACGCTGCATGGACCATGCGGCGGGGGCGGGCGCCGTTTCCGGCCGCCTGATCGGTTTGATAGCGCCCCATGCCGGCCATGCCTGTTCCGGCGTGGTGGCGGGAAAGGCCTATGCCGTGCTCGAACGGCACCCGGCGGAAACCGTTATCGTGCTGGCGCCGAGCCACCATCAGATGTTTGAGGGCGTCTCGGCGTATGAGCAGGGCGGCTATCAAACGCCCTTGGGCGTGATGGAGATAGACAAGGAAGTCGTTTCCTTGTTGCGGCAAGAGTATGGCCAGTTGCAGTTTTTGCCCCAGGCGCACGAGAGGGAGCACGCCGTGGAGATTCAGGTGCCGTTTCTTCAGGTCGCCCTGCCAGAAGCCAGGCTCGTGCCCCTGATTATGGGGCGCCAGGGACTGCAACCCGCCCTGGAATTGGGCAAGGCCCTGGCCGCGGCGGTGCGGCACGCGAGCGGAAAGCGCATAGTGCTGGTGGCTTCCACGGATCTCTCGCATTATCACGGCAAGGAAGAATGCGGCAAAATGGATGCGCACATCCGGGAGGCCGTCCTTGGGTTGAATTATGAGGCCATAGCGCGGTGCATGGCCGATGGCAGTTGCGAAGCCTGCGGCGCCGGTCCGTTGATCGCCGTGCTTTACGCCTCGAAATTATTGGGTGCGGACCATGCCGAGGTCCTGGCCATGGGGGATTCCGGCGATACCTGCGGCGGTGCGGACAAGGTGGTGGGGTATATGGCGGCCGCGCTTTTTCAGCAGGACGCACAGGATGCGTCGGCAGCGCTCCAAGACGGAGATCGGGACGTAAACGCGGAATTCAACGAGCAGGAACGCGCGTTTCTGCACGAGTTGGCCCGAAACGCCATACGCAGTGAATTATTTGGCGAAGATTTTATGGAACCTGAGAACGTATCCGGGCATCTGCGCGAAGAGCGAGGTGTTTTCGTCACGTTGAAACGTGAGGGACGGCTGCGGGGGTGCATCGGCTATATCGTGGGGACCATGCCCCTTGTGGAGGCCGTGACTGAAATGGCCAAATCCGCCGCTTTTCGCGATCCAAGGTTCCCTCCTGTCGGGAAAGATGAATTCGACTCCCTGGAATATGAAATATCCGTGCTTACGCCGTTACGGCGTATCGCAAACAGCGGCGAAGTCATTGTGGGGCGGCATGGGCTGCTTATGAAGCGCGGTTTCAGGCAAGGGCTGTTGCTGCCCCAGGTCGCGGTTGAGTACGGATGGAATCGCGAGCGGTTTTTGGACCACACGTGTGAAAAGTCACGAATGGAACCCGGCTGCTGGAAAGATCCGGACACGGAGATATACGTTTTTTCAGCCGAGGTCTTTTGACGGGGGCGCTATGCAACGACGTTGTTTTCTCAAAAATTGCGGCTGTTGCCTTTTGGCCGCCGCCACCGCGCCCATGTGCGCCTTGCTCGCGGATCAGCCGGCTCTGGCGGCGCGTTATCAGCGCGGTCTGCTGGGAGTGCGTCCGTCTCCCTGGTTTTCCAGGTTGGAAGGCAAAACGGTGCAATGCGGCTTGTGCCCCCGCCAATGTGTGGTCGAAGCGGGCGAAAGGGGCTATTGCGAGGTTCGGGAAAACCGCGACGGCGTGTTGCATACCCTTGTTTACGGCAATCCCTGCGCCGTGAACGTGGACCCCATTGAAAAGAAGCCGTTTTACCATGTATTGCCTACGACCCAATCCTTTTCCATCGCCACAGCCGGCTGCAATGTGGACTGCGCATTCTGCCAGAATTTTGAGATTTCCCAGGCCCGCCCCGAAAATACCCTGAATTTCGATCTGCCTCCTGAGGACGTGGCCGCGTTCGCCTTGCGCAACGGGTGCCGCTCCATTGCGTCCACCTATGTGGAGCCCGTCATTTTCATGGAATATCTGCTCGACGTGGGGCGTCGGGCCAAAGAGGCCGGGGTGTTGAACGTGGTGCATTCCAACGGCTTCGTGAATCCCGCGCCGCTGGACGCGCTGTGCGAGGTCCTGGACGCCGCCAGCATCGATCTCAAGGGTTTTACGGAGGAGTATTACCGCGAGATAGTGCGCGGCGAACTCAAGCCCGTTTTGGGCACGCTCGAAACCATGCGGCGGCGCGGCGTTTTTCTGGAACTGGTCACGCTCGTGGTTCCGGGCAAGAACGACGGCATGGCGGAGATCGCGGCCATGAGCCGCTGGGTGCGCGACCATTTGGGGGCGGAAACCCCGCTTCATTTTTCGCGTTTCTACCCCATGTACAAATTGGACAATTTGCCCCCAACTCCTGTGAAGACGTTGGAACAAGCGCGGGAGACCGCCCTTGAGCAAGGGCTGGCGTATGTCTATATCGGCAACGTGGCGGGGCATGAAGCGCAGAGCACCCGTTGCCCCGGGTGCGGCGCGATGCTGGTGCGGCGCGACGGCTACCGCGTGCGTGTGGAGGCGCTGGAAGAGGGCGTTTGCACGCAATGCGGGCGCGCCATTCCCGGCATATGGCGCCAGGGCGGCGTCGGAGCATAGCGCACGGCGTTATATCCGGGCGATGACCCCGCCGGTCCGCCCCGCGTCGTAGCCTGCCAGAGACTTGATTTCCTCGCGCAGTTTGCGGGTCTGCAAGGTGTCGAGCAGGATGTTGACTGCCGGATGCCCCATAAGGTCGCGGGGCACGACCAGGTCGCATCTGGCGGAAACCAGAGGTATGAAATCCAGGCCGTATAAATCGGCAACCGCCCGAAAGCCCAAGGCCGCGTCCGCTTGTTTGTAGAGCACGCGCATGGCGCCTTCGGCGTGGCTCTCCACCATGTCCTCGTAGCCCTTGACCACTTCCGCGGGGATGCCGTGCCGCTGCAGCAGATCATCCAGCAGGGAGCGCAAGGCCGCTCCGGGCTCGCGATTCACCAGCCGCACGGCCGGGTTTGCGAGATCCTCCAGCTTTCCGATTCTCAATGGGTTGCCCGGCGCCACGAGCAATCCTTCCTCAATGTCCGAAAAAGCGATGACAAGCGCCTCCTGGCCCGGAAGGTTTTTGCTGGCCAGGAGAATGTTGCCGTCCTCTTTGGAATGCACGGCCTGCATGTGCGTTCCCGCGATATGGGCCTGCCCCGCCGCCAGTCCTTGCATGGCGCGTACACTGGAGGCAAAGCGATAATGGACGCGCATTTCGGGCGCAAGGCGGGCGACGTGCGTGGAAAGCAGGGCGAAAGCCGGATCGCAGCCCAGAAGGATGATGGATTTTTCCGGTATTTCAGGGGGGCAGAGCAAATGGATCTTGTCCTGATCCTGGGCGAGAATGCCGTCCGCGGCCTCGAAACCGCAGCCGAAAGGGTTTGCGCCGGGCAAGGGGTAGGCCAGGAGCCGCCCCCTGATCATGGCCAGGGATACGCGAGCCGTGTCGTTCGGCGGCGCTCCGATCAGGGTATATGACGGGGCGCTTGTTTCGTCGTCCTCGCTGAAAAGATCTTCCACACGGCAGGCAAGCTGTTTTGCCAGACGCAAGGCCAGTAGCGTGTTGGGGGCGTATTTCCCGGACTCTATGTCGTAGATGGCCTGGCGTTTGACCCCCACCAGCTCGGCGAGCTGCTGTTGCGAAAGCCCTTTGGCGATGCGAAAGGCTTTGACCCGGTTTGTCAGGGACTGGGCGGCAGGCTTCATAAGACGTTCCAACAAAAGTTGTGGGGCATTGCGTTACTTGAAAAGCTATGCCGGTGTCGCGCCCCCGGGATGTCGGGCCGGCGCATGCGCGATTGATTTTCCATCTATCACGAATTTTATAGATATCGTAACAGTACGTCAAGGTCGAGAACGCTGTTTCGAAGCCATGCCATGCGTACGGCGCATTGTGACGGTTAAAGACGACATGATGTGCATGCCTTGCGTACGTTTTCCCTTTTTCATCACCTCCCCCTCCACGTGTCGTTCCACGCAAGCACATCGTTTTTCTAACTGCCTTATGCGTAATTTTTACATTATTTTTGCACTGTTGCCGGGGATACGCCCTGTGTTGACAGCAGCATCGCCAACACGGTGAAGAGTAACGTTTTTTTTTAAATCGTAATTTTTAAAATTATTATTGACGTTTAAAGACTACATTGCTAGGTTTTTCAATAATAAAAATAACCTATATGTATTTAAAATGTCGATATAGGTTTGTCTTTAAACGCTTGGGCCGCGTCTGGCGCGCGTCAAGGGGATTTCGCAAAATGTTGGGGAAGATGCATGTGGTATCGGAGCTTAACTCTGGAGGGACTATTGATGGAGACATGTAAAGTCGGATTGTTAGGTTTGCTTATCTTCGTATTGTCACTTGTAAACATGGGGGCTATGGCCTTCGCGGAGGAGACGGCGCAGAGCGACGCCGCCGCCACCGCCGAGGAAGGCGATACCGCCGCCGGCATCGCGGAAAGCGAAGCGCAGCAGAACAGCGTGTTCTCTTTGGGCGAAGTGGAGGTCATGTCCACCATCGATAATAGTGGAAACCCCACCGCCGACAGGATCTACAGCAAAGAGATGCGTGAGTTCAACGCCGATACGGTGGCTGACACAGCGAAATTGTTCCCTGGCGTGACCCTGGACCGCATCGGCGCCAGAAATGAGACAATGATCAGAATTCGAGGATTTGATCAGAAGCAAGTACCCATCTATTTGGACGGTGTGCCCATTTACGTTCCCTACGACGGATATCCGGACCTGGGACGGTTCACCACATACGATCTCTCCGAGGTGGTTGTTTCCAAGGGCTTCACCTCGGTGCTCTACGGGCCGAACACTCTTGGAGGCGCTGTCAACCTCGTCAGCCGCCGCCCCGTGGAGAAGTTCGAGGCCAACGCCGGAGTGCAGGGCAGATTGGAGGGGTACTCTCTCTACGCCAACGTGGGCACCAATCAAGGCTGGTGGTATGCGCAAGGCAGCGCGTCCCTTTTGGACACTACCGGCTTCTTTCTGCCTTCCTCGTTTAAGCCCACTGCCACGGAAGATGGCGGAGAACGGAACAATTCCTATACGTCCGATACCAAATTCAGCATCAAGGTGGGTTTGACCCCCAATGAGACCGACGAATACTCCCTGACCTACATCAATCAGCATGGTGAGAAGGGAACGCCCCCGTATACCGGGTCGGACAAAACGTACATGGTTCGCTACTGGCGCTGGCCTTACTGGAACAAACAAAGCCTGTATTTCAACTCCAAGACCGCCTTTGGTCAGGAAAACGATTATTATGTGAAGACGCGCCTTTATTACGATGAATTTGAGAACTGCCTGAACAGCTACGATAACGCCACCTACACCACGCAGCTGAAAAAGTCCTCCTTCAACAGCAATTACGCCGACCATACCGTGGGCGGCACCGTGGAAATGGGAACCTACGCCCTGGAAAACCACGCAATCCGACTGGCCTTCCATTACAAAGGCGATTTCCATACGGAGCGTAATGAAGGTTCTCCCCGGCAGGATTATCATGAGGACATTTATTCCGTGGGGCTCGAAGATACCTTCGACGTGACGGACAAACTCTATTTCATCGCCGGCGTCAGCTATGACTACGTGAAGACCATCAAGGCCGACGATGTGGATGCGAACGGAAATATCATCAGTTTCAAGAAAGGGGACACCTCCGGCATCAACCCGCAGCTCGGCGTCTTCTACCGGATCGGCGAAGGCGGTCTCGCCCATGCCAGCGTGGCCATGAAGTCCCGCATGCCCTCCATCAAGGATAAATTCTCCTACAAAATGGGGCGCGCCATACCCAATCCCGATCTCGATCCCGAAAGATCCGTGAACTACGAACTCGGGTACCGGCATCAGCTCAACGAAAACAGCCAGGTGGAAGTCAACCTGTTTTATTACGACATAACCGATTTCATCCAGTCCGTTACCCTGAGCGACGGCCTGTGGCAGAACCAGAATCTCGCGGATGTGGACCAGTACGGCTTTGAAGTGGCGCTTTCCGGGCAGATCATCGGCGATCTCTCCGGCGGGGCGAACTACATGCATCTGGAGTATGAAAACCACACCAACGACATTGAGATCACCAATACGCCGAAGGATAAATTGTTCGCTTTCTTGAAATACGAGTTTGTCCCCGGCTTCTGGCTCATGGTCGACGGTGAATACAATTCCCGCCGTTACAGCTCAACCGATCGCGCCCGGGTCGCCGGCGAATACTTCCTCTTCGGTTCCAAGCTGCAATGCGCCTTGACTGATCATGTTTCCTTCAATGTGGGCGTTAAGAACATGTTCGATCAGGAATATGAGATCGACGAAGGTTATCCTGAACCTGGAATTCAGTTCTACGGCGGCATGGATCTCACGTTTTAATATAATCGGTGCTTCACTATGCAAGATGGGAAGCTGATGGCAAAATATGAAAGCTTCGCCGGATTGTTGGAGGCCGCTGCACGGTTCCACGGACACGTGTGCAGCGGCCAGGTGATCGGCGTGCGTATGGCTATGGCAGGGTTGCGGGAGTTGGGAATCAGCGACCCCCGCGGCCGCGAGAGAAAGGATTTCGTGGCCATTGTGGAGATCGACCGATGCGCCACCGACGCCATTCTTTCGGTGACGGGCCTGACGCCTGGCAAAAGGAGTCTCAAGGTGCTCGACCACGGCAAAATGGCGGCCACATTCGTCCATCTGATCACAGGGAGGGCTGTGCGCATCAGCGCCCTTGACTCCTCCATGGACAAGGCGGCGGCCTTGGCCGCGGAGATCGACGCAACCGGCGGAAAAGAGGCGTACTTGCAAGCTTTGGCCGAACTGCCCGAACATGAATTGTTTTCCATCAACGAGGTGGTAGTGCGGCTCGAGCCCGGCGATCTTCCCGGCCCTCCCGTGCGTTGCGTGGTGTGCGCAGGCTGCGGCGAAACCGTGCTTGATTGCCGTGAAGTGGTAGTGGACGGAAAGACATATTGTAAATCCTGCGCTTCGGGCAAGCCCTATTATACGGCGATCAAAGACCGGGAGCGCACTGTTACCGCCCATGCTGACGGGCCGCGGCAGAAGGAGAGGTTGTGTCATGATGAACATGCCGCAGATTGATTGGAACGAAGTCTGGCAGACAAGAAACAACGAACAGGCGGAAGCGAAATACGCCAATTCGAAGTTTTGGGACAAGCGCGCCCCAGAATTTACCGTCGCGGTGACGGGCAGCGACTATATCGAGCAGTTCGTCGACATGTTGCAGCCTGAACCCACATGGACGGTGCTTGATATCGGCAGCGCCGCCGGTACGTTGGCCGCTCCTCTGGCCAAAAGGGTGCGCTCCGTGACGGCTGTGGATCCCTCCCTGCGTATGCGGGAATTGCTGCAGGAGCGTTGCGTCAGAGAGGAACTCGACAACATTCGCGTTCTGGAAGGAAGCTGGCAAGACAAATGGGAGGACCTGGGAATCGAGCCGCACGACGTGGTCATAGGCTCGCGGTCTTTGGTCGTTTCCGATTTGCGCGGCGCGTTGCTCAAGGCCCATGCCTTCGCAACCAGGAAGGTGGTTGTTTCGGCCCTGGTGGGAGATGGTCCGCATGACCGCCGCATAGTGGAAGCGGCGGGAAAAACCTTCGACCAGGGGATGGACTATATTGTGATTGTGAATCTCCTGCGGCAGATGGGCATCTTCGCCAATGTGGCCTTCACGTATAATATTCCCAGAAGCCTGTTTTCTTCGGTGGACGATGCGTTTCATGAAGTGCGCTGGATGGTGCACGACATGACCGATGAAGAAGAGCAAGGGCTTCGGGACTATTTGGCCGCCATGTTGTTGCCTGTGGAAAACGGGCTGTACATGCCGGACGTACGCCCGGTTCGTTGGGCGGTGATATCCTGGGATAAAACGACCGGCTGCGACGCCGATCACGCGGAGCGATGAAATGACTAATCTTTTGCAAATGAGAACGAAGATGAGCGTGTTCCGGCGTCTGTTGTGGATTGCGCTGGTCATGCTTGTTCTTATGCCGCAGGCGAATGCGGCCCAGGCGCGGACCATTGTCGATATGACGGGCCGCACTGTGGAGATACCCGATGTCGTGAACAAGATCTTCGGCGCCTCGCCGCCGACCCTGTATCTGCTGTACGCCATGGCGCCGGAGACCATTGCCGGGTGGAATTTTCCCATCAGGGATAACGAAAAGAAACACTTACGTAAAGATATGCTTGATCTGCCCGTGATCGGCGGGTGGTTCGGCCAGGGGAGAACGCCCAACATCGAGCATGTCATGGCCGTCAAGCCGGATTTCATGCTCGTCTGGTACATGAAGGATACGGCCGCCAGCCAATTGGTGGAGCAAACAGCCGAAACAATGCACTTGCCAATTGTGTACGTCCGGCTGGAAACCCTGGAGGATTACGCCCGCACATTCCGGTTTTTGGGGGATCTGTTGGGACGGCAGGAACGGGGAAATGAGCTGGCCGACTACACGGAGCGTGTCTTGGCCGAAGTCGCCCCCATTGTGAACGGTGTGCCGGAACAGGACAGGATTCCCGTCTATTATGCTGAATACCTGGACGGACTCAAGACCGAGTGCGACAAGTCGCCCCATGCCGTGCTTATTGAAATGGCCGGGGGGCGCAATGTGAACGAATGCGAGAGTAAATCCGCATACGGCATGGAGTCCATATCCATAGAGGAAGTCATCAACAAGCAGCCCCAGGTGATTGTGGCGCAGGAAACGGAGTTTTTAAAAACAGTGTACGATGCGCCGCAATGGAATCTCGTTCCGGCTGTGAAGAACAAGCGTGTCTACGCTATTCCGCGCGTACCTTTCAACTGGTTCGACAGGCCGCCGTCGTTCATGCGCATTCTGGGGCTGCAGTGGCTCGCCTCCATTTTGTATCCCAAACAATATCCCAAGGATATGATGGAGGCCACCCGCGATTTCTATCGGTTGTTTCTGCAAACGGAACTGACTGACGCTGAAATCCGGGATGTATTGTATCCATGAAAAGCAAAGTTGTCATAACGCTGTTGGTTCTAGCGCTCGGGGTAGTGGTCTTGCTTTCCTTTACGCAAGGCCGTTACCCCTTGCAGCTGTCGGATATCTGGGATTACTTGTATCACGCGCTGTTTCAATCTTCGGACATGGACGCCACTTTGCACCGGACAAAGATCCTGCTCGTTGACGTCCGCCTGCCGCGCATTCTCGCGGCCCTGGTTGTGGGGGCGGCGCTTGCCGTCTCCGGGGCGACCTTTCAAGCGATGTTCGTCAATCCGCTGGTCTCGCCGGGATTGCTGGGGGTGTTGGCCGGCGCCTCCTTCGGCGCGGCCCTGGGCATGCTGTTCTCCACACAATGGAGAGTGGTGCAGGGCAGCGCCTTTTTCTTCGGCCTGCTCGCCGTGGGGCTGGCGTTGCTGCTTTCCCGTCTGTATCGCGGCGACAGGCTGCTGTTGCTCATACTCAGCGGCGTGATCAGCGGAGCCCTTTTTACGGCGCTCCTGGCCATCGTGAAATACCTGGCCGATCCGCACGACCAGCTCCCGGCCATCGTCTACTGGCTCATGGGCGGTTTTTCCATGATCAATCGCTCGATCATCATGAGCCTCGCTCCCGGCATTGTGATCGGTATCGCCGTTATCTTGTCGCTGGCGCCCTATCTCAATGTACTGACCATGGGGGA
This sequence comes from uncultured Desulfovibrionaceae bacterium, assembly GCA_964517355.1. GTDB lineage: Bacteria > Desulfobacterota > Desulfovibrionia > Desulfovibrionales > Desulfovibrionaceae > CAZFCK01. Next base: position 13,466 of record CAZFCK010000099.1, read on the forward strand.
AGAGGAAGCCCAATCCCTCGGCTTGCGCGTTAGGACCATACGCCTGACCTTCATCATCGCCGCTACCCTCATAGGCAGCATGACGGTGGCCATCGGCGGCGTCATCGGCTGGGTCGGCCTGGTCATTCCCCATATGACGCGCATGCTCCTGGGGCCGGACAATCGTGTGCTTTTGCCTTGCAGCGCCCTCATGGGGGGGCTCTTCCTTCTTCTTGTGGACAATGTTTCGCGCCAACTGTTTCCGGTGGAGATTCCCCTGGGCATTCTCACGTCGCTTTTGGGTATCCCGGCTTTTGCACTGGTGCTCCGGGTTGCGCGCAAAGGATGGAGTTAAGGATATGGAAAAGGTGCGGGTGCGGAATGTCGAGTTCGGGTACAACGGCGTAAAGGTGTTGCGCAACGTCTCGTTGCGCATAGACACGGGGCATGTTGTTTCTCTCCTGGGACCGAACGGAAGCGGAAAAACGACATTGCTCAAGGTGTTGCTCGGTTTGTACCGGCCCGAACGCGGCCAGGTGTCATTGGAGGGCAGACCCATGCGCGAGATGACGCCTCGTGAACTGGCGAGGAAAATCGCCTATGTGCCGCAAACCCACAACATGTCCTTTGCCTATAGTGTCATGGACGTGGTCCTCATGGGGCGCGCTCCCTATATGTCCTTTTTTTCCCGTTATAGCCGGGAAGATAAGGAAATAGCGCTCCACGCCCTGGAACGGTTGTCCATCACGAATCTGAAAGATCGCGTTTACACGGAACTCAGCGGTGGAGAACGGCAATTGGTGCTCATCGGCAGAGCCCTGACCCAGGGCGCGGATACCCTGGTCATGGACGAGCCCCTCAACGGACTGGACTACGGCAACCAGATCCGTTTGTTGGAATGCATCGCCGGGTTGGCCCAGGAAGGGTACACCTTTATCAAGACCACACATTTTCCGGACCATGCGCTGTGGGTCTCAAGCAGGGTCGTGTTGCTGCGCCGGGGGGAAATCGTGGCGGACGGGCCCACCGATTCGGTGGTCAATGAAATGAGCATCAGCGATCTTTACAAGCGGGACATCGCCATTCTCGATGTGGGGAACGGAGTGCGAACCTGCCTGCCGCGTTCTCTTCTGGGACGTCAAAACGGCCACAACGGATCGCATCTCATTCATGATTGTGAGGCTTCCCGTGAGTGTCTCATGTAATACGTGGCGTTCTGGTCGTTTTTCGACCAGAACCTGTATACTGTATTCCATTCTCCTTCACGTTGCCCTGCTCTACATTCCACTGCAGCAGGGCAACGCGGATTCCATTCCCGGCAGAATGAGCATGGTCATTGCCGTCGGGATGGGAGGGGGTGCGCAGAAGGCTCCTGCGCCCACGCCGGCGAAACCCAAGAGCGTGGCCGCGCCCCAGGCAGTGGAACAGCCCGCCCGCAAACCGGCGCCGGTGGAAACACAGCAACCGGTGGAGCAGCCCCAGGTCAAGCCCCAGCCCGTGAAGCACCAGCGCCAGATTGCTCAGGCAAAGCTGAAGCCGGCTCCGGTGGTGAAGAAGCAACCCGTGACAAAGCCGAAGACAGACCCTGCCCCCGAGAAGCAACAAACAGTCGCGGTTGAGCCCCAAGCCGAACCCGTGAAAAAGACGGCGCCCAAGGTGGTCAAAAAAAAGCGTATTGTTAAAAAGCAAAAGCAGACGAAGAAAGCGGTGGCTTCCAAAGCGAAGCAAAGCGCCACGCCGGCCAAGCAGGTCGCCGACGCATCCGAGGCGAGGAATGCCGCACCCGAGGGCGCCCAGAAAGCCGTTGCCGCGGCTTCCGGAGGCAGGGAAGGAAAAAAGGACAAGGCCGTGGATACCGGCCCCATCCACGCCGCGATCGGTTCACTTTACGGCCCCAAGGTCTCGCGGTGGAGGCCGCCGAGCTACCCCCGCAAGGCGAAAGACATGCGGCAGACCGGAGTCGTGGTTCTGCGCATCACCATAGACGCCAGCGGCCGCCCCGCTAAAGTGGAGGTGGTGCAGCGCGCCGGTTCCGGATTCGATGAAGCGGCAGTGGCCGCAGTGCGCAATTCAATGTTCACTCCCGCCACCAAAGACGGGCGGCCTGTGGCCTGCATCGCCCTGCTGCCTGTGCGTTTCAATCTTAAAGGAAATTGAACATGCTTGATTTATTAGCAAAGGGCGGCCTGTTGATGTGGCCGATAGTATTATGTTCAATCGTCGCCCTGGCGATTATCATCAGAAAAACCCTGCAGTATCGATCCGCTTTACAGTGCGTGACAATGGGGGCGCAGCTAATATGCTCCCGGCGTCCGCCCCTGCTGGTTCCGCTGCTGGATGCAGTGAAAAGGGGCGATGATGAAAAGGAATTGAATACTGTCGGTTCACGCATGGTCCGTAACCTGGAGCATGGCCTGGACACCTTGTCGCTCGTCTCGGCCATAACGCCGTTATTGGGCCTGACGGGTACGGTCATAGGCATGATCCAGGCCTTTCAGGTTATTGCGGACGCCGGATCGGGAGTGAATCCCGGCATGTTGGCATCGGGTATCTGGGAAGCGCTCATCACAACGGCTGCTGGCTTGCTCGTGGCCATCCCCGCACATGTCGCGCATCACTATCTGGATGCGCGATTGAATGATATTGTTTGCAATATTCAAGAATTAGCCAGTATGTTGGTTATGGAGCCCCCCTGTGAAGTTTAACAGGCGTAAACGTTTTACCCCCCGCATTGATATCGCTCCTCTTGTGGATGTGGTTTTTTTGCTGTTGCTGTTTTTCATGCTCACTTCGCGGATGGTTTCCGAACCGGCGATTCTCATAGATTTACCGGATTCCAGCACAGCGGAAGTACAGCCGACAGCTGAAATAGTTGTTTCCATCACCGGAGAAGGGCAAGTCTATCTGGATGAAGCTTCTCTTGAAGTGGAGGAACTTGCAAACGCCCTTTCCGAACGCATCAAAAAAGAGACCACGCCCGTGGTGCATGTGCGTGCCGACCGTCTGGCGGATGTCGGGGTTTTGGTCCAGGTGGTGGATAGCGTGAAGCTGGGCGGGTGCTCCTCTTTCAGCATTGAGACCATGGCCCGCTGACAAGACGCCGGGTCTTGATATTGCGGTATTTCCCCTCCCGCGCGGGTATCATGCCCGTGCATTTCTCTTTGCCGGTTTTTGTCGTATCTTGCGCGGAGCAGAAAGTTGTGAAACTTTCTGCTCCGGTTCTTTTATAACGGTATAAGACTTTCGGACTTATAGAAAAAAGGAATAAAGTCGCGGGCTTTCGCGCCCGCACGACGACCAGGGGAGGCC
>CAZFCK010000100.1:0-16495 GCA_964517355.1 uncultured Desulfovibrionaceae bacterium
CCCTTTGAAAAGGGTTCTCCCCCTCGCGCTCCCCCTTCCTAAACTTTGTCGCCAGGCAAGTATATTTATAACATATTGAATTTATAGATATTCCAGCCAAAAGTCTTTGGAAGGGGGGTCCGGGGGGAGAACCTTTCTCCAGAAAGGTTTCCCTCCTGAAAAACCTAACAAGTCTTTAAACAGTGCTTCCTTAACTTTTGATATTTGCATATCGCAATCCGGCTAGCAAGCACAGAGTACGCATAATCCGCCCCCGCCGGTCGCGGCAACCTTTTGAACAAACACGAGAGCATCTTAAGCTTGAAAAGCTCTCGATGCTCTTATGTATTTAACTGATACAATGGAAATTATTAAGGGGGGAGCCTTGATTCAAGGCGAAAATGCGCTAATATCTTGCTCGAGCCGTTCAATAGCCGGAAAGTTGAGAAAAAGGTTCTCCTCCCGCGCTTTCTTTCAAAAACCAATTCAGCTCGCGCCAGATGCGGCCGGATTTCCCATGGCTTTTCCAGGATCAGGAAAGCCCCATGGCCTGTCTGATGCAACGGGTCAATTCCTGAATGTCTATGGGCTTGTGCAGATAATCATCCGCGCCGATGCGCATGGCTTCGTCGCGATCCTTGTCCGAGCCGTGGCCCGTGAGCATGATCTTCTTTATTTCAGGATGCTGACTATGCACGGCGCGCAAGACCTCCAGTCCGTCCATGCCCGGCATCTTCAAATCCAAAACCATGACCTGGGGCACGAACTCCGTCAGCATCCGCAACGCCTCCTCGCCGCTCAAAGCCACGCGCACCTCCATGTCGCGCAACTCCAAACGCTCCGCAAGGGTGGTGACGAACTCCTCTTCGTCATCCACAAGCATGACCGTGATATCATCCATTGTCGCTTTCTCCCCGTCGGCTCACTTCGTTACAGTTCTCGCGGACGAGCTGCCGCCCTCCGCATGGCTTTTCACCGCGCATGGCGCATGCGTCCCTCTTCCCAGGGAAAACCCGGCTCCGCCCTCAGACGATGGATTCCGGCAAGGTCAGCGTCACCCCTCCGGGGCATGCCGCGGCCTCGGCCAGCAACGCCCCCGCCAGGGAGTCGAATTGGGCGAAGGCCGCTTCGGCGCGGGCCGGGTCCGCGCCGGGGGCGGTGACGCGATACCGCACGCCCATGTCCTGGGGCTCGCAGGCGATACTCACGGCGCATTTGGGCGGCGCGCAGGCATAGAGCACTTCCAACGCGGCTTCAAGCGTCTCCAGCAGCATGAACGGATCGGTGACCACCCGCGCCGCGGGATCAGGGGGCGGACCGGGCACGAGCTCCAGCTCCTTGCTCCGCGCATGGCGCAAACAAAGGTGCGCTATGAGTTCGGCCCATTCCTGGCAATCCACCTCGCGCACCCCCTCGTCCGGGCTGTGGGCGAAGCGGTTGAAGCGCGTGGCGATGGTCACGCCGCGGTCAAGCTGGGTCTTGATGGTGTTCATGGCTTTGATGAACCGGTCCTTATGCGGGAAATCAATATCCTCGTTGATCTCCATGAGGTCTTCCATCAAGCCGCGCGACTCTTTCATGATCGCCAGCACGTTTTTCATTTCATGGGTCATGGCCGCGGACATTCTGCCGAAAAACGCGGCTCTGGGATGTTTTGGGGCGCTCACGGGCACTCCTTGCGGTTGAAAATGATCAATCGGTGCGCGCCGCGCTTATGGCGGCGGTGATGGTTTCCAGCAGGTGCGGCAGGTCGACGGGTTTGGACAGGCAGCAATGGGCCTGCCGCGCGCTTTCGCCGAGATCTTCGCGCACGCCGCCCCTCCCGGTGAGCAGCAGCACCGGCAGGCAGGGGTGTTTCTTCTTGATCTCGGCCAGCAAGTCCAGGCCGTTTTCCCCGGGCAACAGCAAATCCAGGAGCACCACATGGGGGACCTGCTGGTCAAGGGACTTTCTGGCCTCGGCGCCGTTGACCGCCACACGGACTTCCAGGTCGCGCAATTCCAGGCGTTCGGCCAGGGCCTGGGCAAACTCCTCCTCATCGTCAACGATGAGCACCTTGATCGGCTCCGCCATAATCTACTCCGTTTTCGCGCTTTCCAATATCCGGGGGAGCAGCACGGTAAAGGTTGTGCCTTTGCCTTCCACACTTTGCACCTGCAACTCGCCCCCGAGCTTGTTCACTATGCCGTATGTGATGGAAAGACCGAGTCCGGTGCCTTTGTTCCCTTTGGTGGAGAAAAACGGCTCGAAAATGTGTTTCAGCGTTTCCTCGCTCATGCCTATGCCATTGTCGGCGATGGATATGGCGACCCTGCCGTCCTTGCGCAGATCCGTGGCCACGGCGATGGAGCCGCCGTCGTCGACGGCCTGCATGGCGTTGTTCAGAATATTGAGAAACACCTGTTGAATCTGCCCCCTGTCCGTCACCACTCTGGGCAGTTTATCATGCAGGGTCAACTCAATGTCGATCTTGCGGTACAAGGCCTCCTTATCCAGAAAGCCCAGAACCTCGCGCACCACTTCGTTGACCTCCAGTTCCTCCACCTGCACTTCCATACGCCGGGCGAAACCAAGCAAACGGTGGGTAATGGTGCGGCAGCGCACCACGCTGCCCAGGATTGAATCGGAGAGCTTCAGGAATTTGTCACGCCGGGGCATCTCTTCGGTCATCTGCACCAAATCTTTCAGCAATCCGGCTTTTTCATTGATAATGGCCAGAGGATTGTTGATTTCGTGCGCCACACCGGCAGCCAGACGGCCTATGGAGGAAAGCTTCTGGGTGTGCTCGATCTCCCGGAACATAAGCTCGCGTTTCTGGTCCGACTGCCGGATACGGTTCACGAGTACGCCCGTAAGCTTGTAGACCACGGCGAAATCCACGATCAGGCTCAGCAGGAAAATAAGGCCTATCTCGCTGCGCAGGGCGTTCCAGGCTCCAAGCAGCTGCTGCTTGCGCGTCATGAGCAGCAATACGAAATCCGGCTGTTCGCAGCTCACGGACACCTGATAGTATTCGTCGCCGTCCGGAGCGCGCACTTCCCGCACCTGCGGCTGCGGGCCGGGCGCGGTCACCGTAAAGGGCACGGTTTGCAGGGCCTCGCCGTACAATCTCGAAGATGTCTGCAACTCCCCTTTGGTGTTCACCAAAAAAACGTCCCCTCCGGGTTCGAGATGCAGTGAGGCCACGATGTCGTGAAAAGGCGCGATGTCGATACTCGCGCAAATGGCCCACGAGGCGGATGGAGCGCCGTCCAGTTGTTTCCCTTGGACAGCCATGACCAAATGGGGTACCTCCCCTTGCTCTTGCAGCACGTTGCTCACAGCCTTGCCCCGCGCGCGCAAGGGCTCGTACCACTGTGCCCCGGCCATGGAGCGCCCTTTCTTGTCATATGGCCCCACATAGGCCTGCACGGTTCCCCGTGAGTCCAGCACGGCCATATCGATGAGCCCCTGGTACTCCGACTGCGCCACGGCAAAGACCCGGCGCAGGGTTTCCGGATCGAGCATCTGCCCATAGCTGTTCGTGCCGGCGATAAAACCCAGGGCCGCCATGCGCTCATGCATAAAGAGTTCGAAGGAATACCTGGACTTGCTGGCCAGCGTGCGCATGGGGCCCAAAAACTCGGCCTTGAGGCGGCTGCGGTACTGGTGATAGTCAATCACGGCCATCAAGGCCAGGGGAATCACAGTGACCATGACCATGAGCAATATGATATTGCGCTTGAGCAGGGCGTAACGCCTGCCGGACATGATCTCGTCCGGGACTCTGGAAAGATCGCTGAATATTTTCTTCAATAAAGCGCCAAGCGGCATAATGACGGTCCTCGCACGGGGCTCGGGGGTTTTCGAATACCGCGCCGTCAGCGGCGGTTGCTGTTATGTAATGGCCATCCAAGGGCAAACCTTTTCCCGAAGGTTCCATCATATTGAATAATCCTCTTGCTGTATACACGTTATAGACGGCAAGAATCGCAACATCGCATAAAATGGAGTAAGAATAGCATGCGGCAGACGGCCTATCTTGCGGCTCCCGGATACGTGGATGAGCTCGTTCATGAACTTGGCGGTCCGGACAAGGTCATATGGATACGCGACCGCCTGGTCCTCGCACATGGGGCGCCCCGGCCCGCCGCCTGGGCGCACAACACATGGCTGGACCCGAAGACGCTTCCCATCGCCTCCATCAAGGACGGAGCGCGCACACTCAAGGCGATGCAGCGCAACTGGGCGCTGTATTCCACAACCGAGCACCGCCGCGCCGCGCTCATAGAGGCGCAACTTCCTCCCGTGAAGTGCGAACCTCTGGTTTTCGGCGCGCCCCCTCCCTCGGCGCCCCTTGGTTCCTGGACGCTCCTGGATCGTGACACCATGTTCGCCGCCCCGCAGTGCGGCAGTCCCTTCCGGCATGGGGAACCGCACTTTGTCGAGGATAAAAACGGCCCGCCCAACCGCGCCTATCTCAAACTCTGGGAACTGTTCACCCGCATTGGCGCACAGCCCGGGCCGGGAGATTTTTGTCTGGATCTTGGGGGCAGTCCGGGCGGCTGGACTTGGGTGCTGCAAGGCCTGGGCGCGCGCGTGCTGGCCATCGACAAAGCGCCCCTGGCCCCGTCGGTGCTGCGCCTGCCGGGCGTGGAATACCGCCGTGGCAGCGCCTTTGCCCTCGACGGTGGGGCATTGTCCGAACTCGGACCAGTTGACTGGCTGTTCAGCGACGTGGCCTGCTATCCGGAGCGCCTGCTGCGTCACGTTCTGCGCTGGCTGGAATCCGGGTGCGTGCGCCGCATGGTATGCACCCTGAAATTTCAGCACGACACGGACCACGCCGCGGCCCGGGCCTTTGCCGCCATTCCGGGAGCGCGGCTCATGCACCTCTGGCAAAACAAGCATGAGCTTACCTGGATACTGGCGCCCTGAACATTCAGTCGGTCAATAGGCCTAAATTCTGATTTTTACCCTTTACAATTAAAAAATGCGGAATTAGTTGCATGTGCATCGGGATGGACAAAACAGTTTTTCCATTCTACGTAGCGTTGCCTGATACCGAGTTGAACACCCCCCATGGAGAAGCGGATGTACACTTTACGAAAAACCGTTTGCGCCCTGCTCTGCGTATTTTTTTTGACTATCTTCGCAACATGGGCTCCAGCCCAGGAAAAGGACGGCTCGGCAAACAAGGCCGCTTCGCCTGAAAAGCCGGCACAACAGGAGCAAGCCAAGCAGCAAGGCCCGCCACCCGCCATCGTGGTCACGGCCACGGCGAAAAGCGGCTTGATACAGCCGCAATACGAGTACATCGGCTCGGTCTACTTTCCGGAACTCTCCGAAGTGGCCGCCGAAATCTCCGGCCGCGTGGACGACTACACATTCGAAGAGGGGCGCCCGGTTAAAAAGGGCCAGCCGCTCATCAAGCTGAACACCGAGCTGGAAAAAAAAGACCTGGAAACCGCGAAATCTGAATACCGCAACATCTATAGCTCGTTGGAAAACGCGCGCCGCGATCTGGAGCGCATCAAAGCCTTGTACCAAAAGAAAACCGTTTCCGAACAGGACTACGACAAGGCGTTCTATCTGGTGGCCGGCTTGGAAAACAGGGCCACGGCCCTTGAAGCCAAGGTGCAACGTCTCGAGATAGAGCTGAAGCGCGCGGACACCAGAGCGCCTTTCGACGGCGTCGTGCTGCAGCGTCTGGTGGACCGCGGGGAATGGCTGAATCCCGGAACCACCGTGGCGCTCATCGCCCGCAACGACGTGGTGGACGTGCAGGTGAACGTGCCCCAGGAAGTGCTGGCTTTTCTCCACGAGGGACAAGCATTGCCCATCATCATCGGCGAGCAGCGTTTTGAAGGTGAAGTGTTCGCCATCATCCCCCAAGGCGACGTGGCCACGAGAACCTTTCCGGTAAAGGTACGCATCGACAACCCCGGCAATCTGGCCCAGGGCATGGAGGCCCGGGTCCGCGTGCCCACGGGCTCCGAAACCGAATCCGTGCTCGTGCCGCGCGACGCCGTGCTCATGGCCAGGGGCATCAATTCCCTCTGGGCCATTTTCAACGACCTCGCCGTCAACATCCCAGTGGAAGTCACCGCCTACCAGGGCATGGAGGCGGCGGTTCGCTCCCTGGTGGAGGAAACGCCCCTGAAACCGGGTATGCAGGTCGTGATCAAGGGAAATGAACGACTCAGGCCGGGGCAGAAGGTCGTTGTCGTCGGCAATGAGCAGGGCAGCGGACAAAGCGGCAAGCAAACGGCCCAGTCTTCACAGGCCCCTCAGGACCAAACCACCAGAAAACAATAGCGTGTTCCCATGGATCCAATCCTTTTTTGCATAAAAAAGCCTGTTCCGGTTTTGGTGGGCGTCATCCTGATCGTCATGTTCGGCCTTATCGGGCTGAACCAGATGCCTTACCAGCTCAGCCCGGACGTCACGGAACCCGAGATTTCCGTCACCACCACCTGGACCGGCGCCACGCCATACGAAGTGGAGCGGGAAATCATCGAAGAGCAGGAGGATGTGCTCAAGGGCATTCCCGGTCTTTTGACCCTGGAAAGCGAATCCTTCACCGGCTTCGGCTCCGTGACCCTGAAATTCGCCATCGGTACGGATGTGGACAACGCCTTGCTGCGTGTTTCCAACAAGCTCAACGAAGTGCCCACATATCCGCAAAACGTCGACAAGCCCATCATCAGCGCCACCGGCTCTGCCACGTCTCCCATTATCTGGATGTTTTTGAAGACCCTGCCGGAAAACAAGACTCCCATCCGCTTCTACCGCACCTTTTTCGAGGACGATATCCGGCAGCACATGGAGCGCGTGGTCGGCGTGGCCGATCTTCTCGTGTTCGGCGGCACTGAGGATGAAATGCACGTGGTGGTGGACGAAGCCCTCCTGGCTTCCCATAAATTGACCATCGACGACGTCATCAAAGTGCTCAAAAGCGAAAACGTCAACGTATCCTCCGGCACTATGGATCTGGGGCGCCGGCAATACCGTATCCGCACCGTGGGCGAATTTCAGGACCCCAAGGAAATTGAAGACGTGGTCATCTCGAGCACGGGCGAACAGCGCGTGCGCATCAGCGACGTGGCCAGCGTGAGCTACGGCCATGAAAAACAGACCGTGGCCATGCTTTTCAACGGCGCGCCCGGCATTGTCTGCGGCGTCAAGCCTGAGCCCGGAGTCAACGTCCTGGAAGTCACCGACGCCATGGAGCAGGTGGTCAACGAACTCAATGAAGGCGTTTTGGGCGACAAAGGCCTCTTCATGGAGTGGTCCTACGACCAGCGCCCCTACATCAACGGCGCCATCGATCTGGTGAAGCAAAACATACTTATCGGCGGCGGGCTGGCGATCATCGTGCTGCTGATTTTTCTGCGCAGTATTTCCTCCACCATCATTGTCGGCGTTTCCATCCCCATTTCCATCATCGGCACCTTCATTTTCATGAACGCCGCGGGCCGCAACCTGAACGTGGTCTCCCTGGCCGGCATCTCCTTTGCCGTGGGCATGCTCGTGGACAACGCCATCGTCGTGCTGGAAAACATCGACCGGCACCGATCCATGGGCAAAACGCCCCTCCGGGCCGCCTACGACGGCACAACCGAAGTGTGGGGCGCGATTATCGCATCCTCAGCCACCACCGTGGCCGTGTTTTTACCGGTGGTCTTCATGGAACAAGAGGCGGGGCAGCTTTTCAAGGATATCGCCATAGCCGTCACCTGCGCCATCATCCTGAGCCTCTTCGTTTCCATCACCGTGATTCCCATGCTGGCCAAACAATTTTTCAGCCTCTCCAAACGCAAGGTCAAAACCGGCCCGCCCAAAGGCATCGGGCACATGCTCTCCAGCGGCATCATGCTGCTCGTGCGCTTGTCCACGGCCAACTGGTTCACGCGCCTGACGACGATCCTCTCCCTGACGTTTATGGCGGTGTTCATCTCCTATATTCTGTTCCCCAAAATGGAATACCTGCCCCAGGGCAACCGCAACCTGCTGCTCAACATTCTCGTACCCCCTCCCGGCCTCTCCTTTGAGGAGAACATGGAGATGGGGCACTACATCTACAACACGCTGGAACCGCGCATCGGCAAACCCGAGTACGGAGGTGTCGCCGGCATCGACAATATCTTCTTCGTGGGCGGCGACCGCCTCACGCTTTTCGGCGTGATCAGCACCCAGGAGCAGCGCGCCGGGGAACTCATTCCCCCGCTCACGCAGCTTATCAACTCCATCCCCGGCATGTTCGGCGTCAGCCTCCAGGCCGGTATCTTTCAAAACCGGCTCGGCGGAGGGCGCACCATTGACGTCGATCTCTCCGCGCCGGACATGAACCAGCTGGTCGCGGGCGCCGGCGCCATGTTCATGGCCCTGCGCCAGGCAATACCCGCCGCGCAGGTCCGCCCCGTGCCTTCCATCGAATTGCTCTTCCCCGAAGTGAAAATGGTGCCGGACCGTGAACGGCTCAAAGCCGCCGGCCTGACAACGGAATCCCTGGGCGTGGCCCTGGATGTGCTCATGGACGGCCGCAAGGTCAGCGAATTCAAACGCGAGGGCCACAAAAAAATCGATCTGGTCGTCAAAGCTTCCGACGTGAAGATCGAAACCCCGGAAGAACTTTACAACGCCCTGCTCGTGTCGCCTCACGGGCGGTTTGTTCCGGTCTCGTCGCTGGCCGATATGGATCGCACCACCGGCATCACGCAAATCCGACACCTCGAACGCCAGCGCACCATCACCCTGCAAGTCACGCCGCCGGAAAACTACCCCTTGCAAAGCGCCATGGAACTCATCGCCAACGACCTGGTGCCCAAGCTCTCCCAAGGGCCGCTCAAGGGCGTCGCCTTCCGCATGAGCGGCGCGGCGGACAAGCTCACCCAGACCGCGGAAGCCCTGAAATGGAACTTCCTGCTGGCATTGTGCATCACGTATCTGCTTATGGCGGCGCTTTTCGGCAATTTCATCTATCCCTTCGTGATTCTCTTCACCGTTCCTCTGGCAGCCGCCGGCGGATTCCTGGGATTGGAGCTGGAAAACTTGTTCGTGGCGCCGCAGCCCATGGACATCCTGACCATGCTGGGCTTCGTCATCCTCGTCGGCATCGTGGTCAACAACGCCATTCTCATCGTGCACCAGTCCCTGAACAACATCCGCATCCACGGCATGCAGCCCCTGGAAGGCGTTCGGGAATCCGTGCGTACGCGGCTCAGGCCCATTTTCATGAGCGCCACGACATCGATCTTCGGCATGCTGCCTCTGGCCACCTTCCCCGGTCCAGGCTCGGAACTCTACCGCGGCCTTGGCAGCGTGGTGCTGGGCGGATTGGCCCTGTCCACGATCTTCACCGTTTTCGTCATCCCCTCCCTGGTCCTGTTCTTTATCGGTATGGAAAAACCGGGCAGTCTTGCCAAGGATGAAGAGGATGTCGCTGCATAACCGCATGTTGCACGCGCTTGCCCAGCTTGAGCATGTCGTGCTCGGCAAGCGCGAACAGCTGCGTCTGGCGTTGACCTGCCTTTTTGCCGGGGGGCATCTTCTGATCCAGGACCTCCCCGGCATCGGCAAAACCACCATGGCGCAAGGCCTGGCGCACTGCCTGGGGCTGGACTTCCGGCGCGTGCAGTTCACCAGCGACCTCTTGCCGGGCGACATCCTCGGTGTTTCCGTGTTCCAGCGGGAGCACAACACCTTTGTTTTCCATCCCGGCCCCATTTTCACGCAAGTCTTTCTGGCGGACGAGATAAACCGCACCACTCCGCGTACGCAAAGCGCGCTGCTCGAAGCCATGGAAGAGCAGCAGGTCACCATCGAGGGGCAAACGCGCCCCCTGGACCGTCCGTTCTTCGTCATCGCCACCCAGAATCCCGTGGAGCATTCGGGCACCTATCCCCTGCCGGATTCCCAGCTCGACCGCTTTCTCATGCGTATTGAACTGGGCTACCCGGAACGCGCCGCTGAACAGGCGCTCCTGGCCTACGGCGACACCAAGGCCGTGATTCCCACCCTGGACCCCGTGCTGGACGCCGCGCAGGTGCTCGACATCCAGGAAGCCGTCGCCGCAGTGCACGCATCCCCCCCTCTTGTGGAATACATCCTGAATCTGCTGCAACACACCCGGGAATCCGGCGCGTTTGTGCAGGGGCTCTCGCCCCGCGCCGGTCTTGGCCTGCTGCGCGCGGCCCGGGCCCAGGCTTTTTTCCTTGGGCGCGACCACGTGCTCCCGGAAGACGTGCAAACCGTCCTTCCCTATGTGGCCTGCCACCGCCTGCGCCGCAGCTCGGATTTGCGGGAGCCGGGACACGAGGAGCTCCAAGCGCGAATGCGCGAAGTCGGTGTCTGATTGGAATGAGCCTCCGGCCCTTCAGGCAGTGGAACATGCCCGCATTATGAAATAGGCTTCATCAAACTTTTTTTCTTTTTTCTGTGTTATCTTCTCCGGTATGGGGATTCAGTCCTTTTCCCGCGCAATGCCGGGGCGCGTCTATCTGTGGCCCACGAAATACGGTTGGACGTTTCTGTTCGTCCTGCTGGGCATGGTTGTGGGCAGCGCCAATTACGGCAACAATCTCGGCTTCCTCGTGGCCTTCGTCTTCACGGGCATGGCCCTGGCCTCCGCGCTCGCCTCGCGGGGGCTGATCCGCGGGACCACGGTGGACGGAGGGCATGCCGCTCCCGTGTTTGCGGGCGAGGCGGCCTGCTTTGCCTTTTCCGTACGCGCCACCGCGCCCAACGCCGTCATGACCATCGCATTCCACGAGGAGCAAACCGTTACAATCTCCCTGCCGATCCCCCCGGACGCAGCCAGGGCGCGGCTCTGTGCACCGGCGGCGCGGCGCGGCCTTTTGCGCCCCGGTCCGGTGCGCATCAGCACCTCTTTCCCTCTGGGGCTCTTCACTGCCTGGTGCTGGCGCGAATTCCAGGGCGCATGCCTGGTCTACCCCGCGCCGTATGCTGGAGCGCTCCCTCTGCGGCATTTCCCTGGAGGGCGTGGATACGGCGCATCTGGCGGCCCCGGCACGGAAGAATTCAAGGGACTCCGGGAATACGCCCCCGGCGATGCATTGCAGCGCATCGCCTGGAAGGCCTCCATGCGGGGGCAAGGACTGTTCACAAAGGAATTCGAAGGGCTGCAAGGAGGGGGCTATATCCTGGATTACGCCGCGTTCCACGCTTTCGGGACCGAAGAACGCCTTTCCCGTCTCTGCCGCATGGCGTTGCAGGCCCATGCGGAGGGCGCGCCGTTCGGCCTGCGCCTGCCGGGCCGCGAAATTCCTCCGGCAACAGGACAGGGCCACTTGCACGCCTGTCTCAAGGCCTTGGCGCTGTTCGCGCCTCTTGCGGAGAAAGACCGTGGCTGACGCGCTCCGCTCACCGCATCTTGTCCCGGTCCTGGCGGCAGTGGCCGTCACGTTTATCCCGCATATGGCCTATCTTCCCGTGTGGATCACCTGCGCCTGCCTCTGTTGCTGGGGGTATCTGCTTGTGGGGCGCGCGCGGGGGTGGAAGCCGCCGGGCAAGAAACTGCGCAACGTCCTCGCCGTGCTCGGCACCATACTGCTGCTCGCAAGCGAAGGGGGACGTCTCGGCCTGCACACGGGCGTGGCCGTGCTGGCGGTGTTGCTTGCTCTCAAGCCCATGGAAATGGCCACGCGCCGCGACGCCATGGCCACCCTTCTGCTTACGAGCTTCCTGATCGTGTTCAACCTTTTTTTCGCGCAGAGTCTTCCGACCGCTTTCATGGCTTTTTGCGGCGTGCTCGCGGTGGGCGCCGCTCTCATCCATACCACGGCGCCCCATACGCGGTTTTCCCAAGCAGTGAGGCAAAGCGCCGCACTCCTGGCGCAGGGCTTGCCTCTGGCCTTGGCGCTCTTCATCGTCTTTCCGCGATTGCCCGGGGGGTTGTTCGGCTACCACGCGCCGGTGGCGCAAACCGGCTTCGACGACACACTCGAACCCGGCGCCGTGGCCACTCTTGCGCTCAACAGGGATGTGGCTTTTCGCGCCTCATTTACGGATGCGCTCCCTCCGCCGGACGCCCGGTATTGGCGCGGCTTGGCGCTTTGGGGGTTCGACGGCCGCCGGTGGCTCGCGTTGCAGGACGTGCCCCCCGCCCGCCACGCACTTGTCGGACGTTCGCCCGTAAGCTACACGGTCATGCTCGAACCCCACGGCAAGCGTTGGCTTTTCGCTCTGGACATGCCCCTTTCCGGAACAGGAGGGGCGCGAATGCAGGTGGACAACACCCTGCTTTCGCGCTTCGAAATCACCACCACGCGCAGTTACGCCCTGCGCTCTTTCCTGCATTACGACACAGGGCCCTTGACGCGCTGGGAAGCCATCGCCGGACTCCTGCTGCCCACCGGGGGCAATCCCCGCGCGCGCGCCCTGGCAAAGCAGTGGCGCGAAACCTCGGCGGACAATGCTGAAATCGTAAGGCGCTGCATGCTCTTTTTCAGCGAACATCAATTCACCTATACGCTTACCCCGCCTCTTCTGGGGGAAAACGCAGTGGATGATTTCCTTTTTGAGACACGCCAAGGCTTTTGCGAGCATTACGCCTCGGCCATGACGTTTTTGCTCCGCGCCGCAGGTGTTCCGGCACGCCTTGTGGCCGGGTATCTCGGAGGGGAGGAGAATCCCTTGGGCGACTATCTCATCGTGCGGCAATCCGACGCCCACGCCTGGGTGGAGGCCTGGTTGCCCCGCAAAGGCTGGATACGCCTGGACCCAACCGCGGCTGCCGTGCCCGAACGTCTGCATCAGGGGCTCCTGGCCGCCCTGGCCCGCCAGGGAATCTCCGACGTTCTGGGAGGTATGAGCGCCCCCCCCTCCTGGCTGCGCCACCTGAACCTGGGGTGGGATGCCATAAACTACTACTGGGGGCGCGTCGTGCTCGACTACGGCTGGCGCAACCAGTTGCGGCTGCTCCGGTTGCTCGGCGTCGCGCGTGAGCGCTGGATAACGGTGCTGGCGGGCCTTTTCCTCGGTACGATACTGACGGGGACCGGCGTCGCTTTACTGCTGCTGTTGCGACGGCGAATGCGCCGCCCATTGCCCCGCGATCCGGTTGAACGCTTGTGGTCCACACTCTGCCGCGGCCTGGCGCGCAAAGGCATACCGCGCCCCCCGTGGCAAGGCCCCATGGACTATGCCGCCCACGTGGCCCGCCTGCGTCCTGATCTTGGAGAAAGTATTGCGGAAGCGGCCGCTCTTTATGCGCAGTTGCGCTATGCCCCCCATGGGGCGGGAGCGGACGCGGCGGCCTTGAAACAGGCGGTGCGCCGGGTCGTGAAGAATGCCCGGCGTGGATAGGACATCTTTTCCTTACTACGACTTTCGGACCAGCGCATTTTCGTATTGAAACAAGAAGAATAACGTCGCGGGCTTTCGCGCCAGCACGACGACCAGGGGAGGCCCTGGACTCCTAAAAGTAATATTTTTTCAACAAATGCAACATGTCATAGTACACGTTTCTCCAGAAAATCGAGTCATACCAGAGGGCAAGTTTGGGAGATCCTTAACCCGTGGGAGGCATTCCTGTTTCCAGGTTGATATGCTCCAGCGCGTTATAATCTGCGGTATTCCTCTGACTTGAGCGCCACGCGCCCGGCAAGGGCGCGTTCCAGCACGGCGAGGGCCGACGCCTTGTCTCTGGGAAGGCGCAGAGCCATGGGCAGGTAATTGGAAGCGTGATTGCAGAAAAACTGCCCTTTCGTCACGTTGAGCCCCTGCAACAATTCACGCAGTTCCAACAACATGCCTCTGGCGGTGGGCAAATGAAACCCGCCTTCCCGGGCGCGCAATTCCAAAGGCGTGCCCGGCACGAGCATCAACGTGAGGGCCGCGGCGTACTCCGGCTGCATCGCGTTGAGCGCCTCCGCCGTGGCGCGCGCATGCTCCAGGGAACGTTGCCGCCCCGCCACGCCAAGCAACACCGTCACGTTGCGCCTGAATCCGGCTTCCTTGGCTCGCAAGGCCTGTTCGATCATGGACGCGGCGGTCTCGCCTTTGCAAACGGCATGCAGGGTCGCGTCGTCGCCCGACTCCAGCCCAATATAGACGGTGCGCAGCCCCAGGGACCGCAACTCGCGCAACTCGCTCATGGATTTAAAGCGCAGACTTTTGGCGTTGGCATACGTAGCCACCCGCGTGACCCACGGCAGATGGGCGTGAATGTCTTCAAG
The DNA here is from genome assembly GCA_964517355.1 of uncultured Desulfovibrionaceae bacterium. Lineage (GTDB taxonomy): Bacteria > Desulfobacterota > Desulfovibrionia > Desulfovibrionales > Desulfovibrionaceae > CAZFCK01. The sequence continues at coordinate 14,160 of CAZFCK010000100.1, forward strand.
AACGCGCACAAGGCGGGATTGGGGCATGATCAGCGCATCGCCGTCGCATAAAAAGACATGGCGCTGCAAGGAACAATGCCGGCGCGCATGCTCCAGCGCCGCCAAAACCTCCTTATGGGGCTTGACCTGAAAACGCTTTTGCTTGTAAGCCCCGCAAAAGGAGCACTTGTTGTGGGAACAGCCCAGCGTGACCTGAAGCAATATGCTGCCGGCCTCATTGGGGGGGCGTATTATCAATCCGTTATGGTGCTTGTCGTGCATACTCAAAAAGAATAACCCCTCACGAAAAAAAGGCAAGTTCACCCTCTTAACACACTTCCGCCATGCCGATGTCAATTTCTTTGCTTGATGTTAAAATAATAATTAACCATAGTTGACGCATCCGGACGTTTTGAATTCGACTATTCCAACAATGTATATGCATATGGTATTAATACGATGTCTCCTATAACAAAATACAGGGTACGTATTCACCCCCAGGGTGGCCGGATCGACTATGACGTACCTGAAGAACGTCTCTTCAAATCCTGCAACATACGGGAAAATCGGCATATCGCGGCAAAATGCGTTTTTCGCGGCCCCAACTCCGCATGCCATGTGCTCGATATTTTGTCTCCTCTGATAATGTCTTTTTCCGATCTGGCTTCCACAATGCAAGTGAGCATCGTAAAAAAACACAGTTCAGGCACCAGCGTGCTGAAGACAAACGCCTCCTCCGCATTTGTGGCCATGGCCGTGCACGCCATGGCCAATTCCGGATGTTCGCACCTGGAACCACTCAAAGCCATTTCAGACTGCCTCGATTATAACGACGGCATTGAAAACGTGATGTACCGCGCCTTTACATCGACCGCCTACACGCTCCTCAAGGCCGGGCGGACCATCTCCACGGAAGAATGTCTGACCTTTATGCACGAACATGCGAAATCCGTGGATAAGTGCGTTCGCCACTTTGCGAGCGTGACCGAAAGCATCACCACGGGCGATTGCGTACGCAACGGATTCATTCAACTGATTCATGGGAAGATGTTCTTCGACGTGTTCATGCAATCCAAACAGCATGACGCGTCTTCATCCGCCAACTCATTGTTTTCCGATGTAAATCCTTTAAAATGACGTTTGGGAGGAAGCCGTTCGCGCAAGGTTTCCTCTTCTCTGAAAGCGCGTGTTCCTTTCTCTTCCTTGCCCACCTTGAAAGCCCTGTGCAAGCCTCTTCGCCGTTCATGGGAAAAAACCCGCCGCTCCCCTTATACTCGATTGCAAAAGACCGATAAGCGTTGCATGTTGCAAATCAGGATCGTTTCACCAGCAAACGAGGGAGGTGCTCCATGTTCACTCAATGGCTTTTACGGCAACACATGCAACAAGGGCGCAGTGTCCGCGAACTGTCCAAAGCGGCCGGCGTCGGCGAAGTGGAAATTCAGAGCCTGTTGACCTCGGGGCACGTTTCTCACAGCGTACGACAGCAGCTTGAGCGTTCCCTCGGTGGAGTGGGACTCTTTGTTCTCTCCCCTAAGGCATTGTGAGGGGGAAATACGAGTATCGGACTCGCGCATTTTGACTTTGAACAAAGTTCTCAAGAATCACCGATACTTTTTACCCCTATAGCGTGATATCATAGGCGAACTTCAAAATTTCCACCAGGAAGAACTGATGAAATTGGCCGAAGACGAAAGCGGACAGGGAGGAGTGCGAGCGAGGTTAAGGCATTATCATGGTTAGGAAATAGCGCCGTGCCGGAGCGGGTGCAGAGGTGACGGAGTCTCTGCCGAACGGCGGCGCCACTAGGCCGGCATCATGCTCTTATTCCCCGGATTTGCTTCCCGGTTTTTTTTTCAGCAACTCTTGCTGCTCCTGTTCTTTGCGAGCGGATGCATATTTTTGTCTTTCAAGGAGGTTTTTGACTTCGGCCAGTTGAAAAGAGGATAACTGGTGGAATTCCCCCCCAAAGCTCATGGAGCCTATCCGGGTGATGCGTACGTTGACGTTTTTCAATAAGATGCTTTGCTTTTCCAAAAGCGTGAGCGTCACGACTTCGCCTTTTTTGAAATCCTTGTCGGCATCCGTGGGTTCGAATCCGACTCCGGACACGCTTAAATCAAGCACTTGGGCGGTACCGCCGAACAAACCAAAATCAAGATCCAGGTCCTCAACGCCTACCCGTTCCGTGCGCCGCCTTTCAGCCCCTTTCTCGACAAGTTCCTCGGTGACGTCAAACACGACGCCGCACCGGGGGCACCGGACTTTTTTCCCTAACGCCGTCTCGGACACCTTGCCCACAGAGGCACAATGAAAACATCTGATATACATACGTTCTCCACCAAGGCACAATTAAA
>CAZFCK010000101.1:0-16149 GCA_964517355.1 uncultured Desulfovibrionaceae bacterium
CGGGCAAGCCGCTCACCAAGTAAAAGTATATGAACTTAGCGGACGATACACTAGCAAAGGTCCCATTCGATGTAGACTATTGGACACAGCAGGCAAAAGAACAATACCCACATGGACTTCCTAAGCCTTACTCTGACAATCCCACACAATGGATATTCCACGGCCACCCCTGTGGTTCAGTTGTCTGGAATGAGGATGAAAAATGGACCTTACAAGGCCCACTACGCAAAGATGACACAGTGCTACAAGTCGCCGTCGCCCGCCTCCTTGGCTACCGCTGGCCCGCAGAACTGGATGAAGACATGGACTTGGCAGAAGAGCAGCGCGAGTGGGTCAAGCGGTGTGACGCCCTGCTGCCCTACGCCGATGATGACGGCATTGTCTGCATTCCCCCTGTCCGAGGTGAGGCTTCGGCAGCCGACCGCCTGTTGACCCTGCTGGCTGCCGCGTATGGCGATGCCTGGGCCAGCGACACCCTTTCCCAGTTGCTGCAAAACGCGGATCACGCCGGGAAGACCCTGGAGACCTGGCTGCGCGACAAGTTCTTCAGCCAGCATTGCAAGCTGTTCCAGCACCGCCCCTTCATCTGGCACATCTGGGACGGGCTCAGGGACGGCTTTTCCGTGCTGGTGAACTACCACAAGCTTGACTACAAGAACCTGGAAACGCTCATCTACACCTACCTGGGCGACTGGATCAGCCGCCAGCGCGATGACATTAATTCCGGCGTGGATGGGGCTGAAGAGCGCCTGGCCGCAGCCGAACAGCTCAAAAAGAAACTTGAGCTTATCCTCAAGGGCGAAGCCCCCCACGATATCTTTGTCCGCTGGAAGCCCATCGAAGAGCAGCCCGTGGGGTGGAACCCCGATCTCAACGACGGCGTGCGCCTCAACATCCGCCCCTTCATGACCGTCGGCGACATCAAGAAGAAAGGCGCAGGCATCCTCCGCGAAAAGCCCAACATCAACTGGAACAAGGATCGCGGCAAAGACGTGGAATCCGCCCCCTGGTACCCTCTTTTCAAAGGCGACCGAATCAACGATCATCACTTGAGCCTGGCGGAAAAAAGTTCAGCAAGGAAAAGATGAAATGTTAGACACCTACACCAAAGCCCAATTTTGGAAGTGCGCCCTACAGGTCAACCCTGCCGGCTATATCAGCTATCGTGGCGATGATCATGGCATGACTCAGGATGAGTACAATCAAGCGCTTCTGAAATATGCGCAGGAGCAGGATATCAAAGTCCTTGGCCTGGCAGATCATGGCAATGTCGATGGTGTCGATGCTATTCGCACGCTCATGAATGGGCACGACATACTGGTGTTTCCTGGATTTGAAATCGCCTCCAGTGAGAAGGTTCATTTCGTCTGTCTCTACCCGGAGAAAACGACAACAGCCGAACTGAATAGATATTTAGGCGACTTAAAGCTTCTTGACCCTGAAGATGGGATTCGCCCATCGCGGCTCAGCGGCGAACAGTTGTTGCAAGTTGTTGATGAACACGGTGGGCTGGTCTACGCGGCTCACTGCATAGATGATAGTGGCTTGTTGCAAAAAAGGTTAAATCACATCTGGCAAAATTCATTGCTTAAAGCCGCTCAGATTCCATCTACGATTGAAGCTCTGAAAGGCATTGATAGTGATTTTTATCGCAAAGTTATTCTCAATAAAGAACCAGCCTACGAACGAGAAAGCCCTGTTGCTGTCATTAATGCCAAAGATGTTGCCAAACCTGAGGATTTAGCCAATCCCAAGGCATCTTGTTTGATCAAGATGACCAACCCCAGTTTTGAAGCGTTTAAATTAGCCTTTCAAGACCCTGAATCCCGTGTCCGCCTCAATAGCGACATTTCAGAATCTTACTACTCAAGACTGGAAAGGTTGCGGGTTACGGGTGGATACCTTGACGGCCTGGATATTAGTTTTTCTGAGCATCTCAATGCCATAATCGGTGGCCGTGGCACAGGAAAATCAACCTTGCTGGAATGCATACGCTACGTGCTTGATCTTCGTCCTATTGGTAAAAACGCTCAAAAGCAACATGACGATATCATTAAAGAAAATCTGGGAAAATCAAGAGCGCGAGTAGAGTTGGTTATTCGTTCTTCGAAGATGAATGGCAAACGATTCACAATGTCACGCCGGTATGGCGAAAGCACCAGTATTCAGGATGAACAGGGACAGCCCTCAAGTTTTGCTCCCAAAGACTTGCTGCCGGAAATTGAAATTTTTGGTCAAAATGAAATTTATGAAATCGCCCAAAATTCAATAAGTCAACGCCAGCTTCTTGAACGTTTTTTGGGGTCGGGACAATCGGATGCCGAACGCGCCATCCAAGAAGCCATTTCTAAGCTGGCGGAAAACCGTGTTAAAGTAGACGAAGCATTAAAAGGAGTTTCTGAAATTGAAGACGAGGTTGCTCGTCTCCCAAAGCTCGAAGAACAGCTTGAACAATTCAATAGCTTGGGGATTGGAGAGAAGCTGAAGATCATTCCTCACCTTGAGCAGGCTAAGAGGATCATCAAACGAGCGAGGGAGCAAGAAGGGCCAAACCTCGAAAGAAGTGTTCACGCTGTCCGCGACAACCTTCCAGACACAACATTCCTGAGCGACACAGCTATTGAAAAACTTCCTGCGGTGGAAGTCTTCAAGAAAATTCGCACTGAATTAGATTCAATGCGCAATGAAACAGAAGCACTGATCCAGGAGTGGCAAAAGAAATATGGCGAACGTATCAGTCAGATTGAAGCGCTTGCTGGTCAAATCACTGATGTTATCAAGAAAGAGGAAGAAGTCTTAGAGAAAAACTTCAAAGCGCTTCCCACATGCGAAGGAAAAACCGGTCAGCAAGTAGGTGAGGAATATCAGCGTTTGATGCGAGATATAGAAAAAATACGTCCTAAAAAGGCAATGATAGCAACTCGTGGAGAGCTCCTCGCCTCGCTCAATAAAAGACGAAAGGCTATTTTACAGGACCTTTCTATTCAACGGGCAGAAAGATCAGCACATTTTGAGCGAAGTCTCAAGAAACTGAATAAGCGGCTTGCAGGAAAACTTCGTTTGCAAGTTAAGACGGAAGCGGACAGACAACCCGTAGTGAACTTTCTCTTGGGTTGCCGTTTGGAAGGTGTTGGTGAAAAACGCTTGGCTTGGGTCAATGAAAACGATGATTTTTCGCCGGTCAGATTGGCTGAACTTATTCGCTTAGGAGCGGATGCGTTACGAGAAGCGAATTGGAGTATCACTCCAACGGTAGCTGATGCACTGACAAAGTTGTCCCCCGTTCAGGTCTTGCAACTGGAAGAAATCGAACAGCCGGACATGATTGTCATTGAGTTGAATACTGCACACGAAGGCGCAGAAAAATTCCGCATGCTTGATAAATTATCAACAGGGCAGCAATGCACTGCTATTCTTCACTTGCTTCTTTTAGAGAACAAAGACCCCTTGTTGATGGATCAGCCAGAAGACAACCTGGACAACGCCTTTATTGCCGACCGCATTGTTACAGAATTGCGGCGAGCCAAGATTGCAAGGCAATTCATTTTTGCTACGCATAATGCAAACATTCCCGTGTTTGGCGATGCTGAATGGATTGGCGTATTTGAAGCGTCAGACAATCAAGCAATCATGCCCAACGAAGCGCAAGGTGCCATTGACGTGCCGCACGTACGTGATCAAGCCGCAGCAATCCTTGAAGGGGGAAAAGCGGCATTCAACCAGCGCAGGCTGAAATATGGGTATTAAGGTGATTCTATGTTGAAGTCAGAACTTCTAGAAATAATTGCCAACGGCGAGAATTCAGGTGTGGAGTTCAAACGTGATGACATCCGTCCTGAACAGTTGGCCAAAGAAATTGTGGCTTTAGCCAATGTAATGGGCGGTCGTATTTTACTCGGTGTTGAAGATGATGGAAGCATAACAGGGCTACAACGGGAAAACACACAAGAATGGGTTCTGAATGTCTTCCGCGACAAAGTGCATCCCCAGATCATTCCCTTTTATGAAGAAGTCCTTGTTGAGCCTGGACTTCGTGTCGGCGTCATAAGCCTTCCTCAAGGAGTTTCAAAGCCATACGTTGTCCGTCATAATAATCGCGAGGATACATATATTCGTTTGGGTGATCGTTCAGAATTGGCGACACGAGAACAGCAAATAAGATTGTTTGAAATGGGAGGGCTGCTTCATGTTGAAGCTCTTCCCGTGGCTGGTACTTCAATCGCCAGCCTAGATTTAGATAGATTGGATTACTACCTTCGGATAATTATTTCTGATCCTGAAGTTCCTTCGAATAATGAAGAGTGGGTCGAACGTCTGGTAGGCATGGGATTTATGGTCGCAGACGGGATTGGCAACACAGTTTGCACCATTGCAGGAATCCTGTGCTTTGGCATCAATCCAAGGCGTTTTCTAAAACAAGCTGGTTTGCGTGTAATGGCCTTCGATGGTGAAGATAAAGAATACCAGGCTATTTTAGACACACATCTTGATGGCCCGCTTGTTGCTCGTTGGCAGGAGAATGACTCAGGTGAAAAGCAATTGGTGGATGATGGTTTGATCGAAAAATTTGTGTCAGCTGTTTTACCATTTGTAACAAGCGAAGATAATGAGATCGACGATGGACTTCGGCGGGAGAAGAATTGGCTTTATCCTAAAGAAGCCATCCGCGAAACTGTACTAAATGCATTGGCCCATCGTGACTGGACACGATCCGTTGAAATTGAGGTATCAATTTATGCCAACCGATTGGAAGTCACAAGTCCTGGCAGACTCCAGAATTCAATGACAGTGGCCAAGATGAAAGCAGGGCAACGCTCTCCAAGAAATCCTATGATTATGGATATATTGCGCGACTATGGCTATGTCGATTCCAGAGGGATGGGAATACGCACAAAAGTCATTCCCTTGATGCGCAAGTTGAACAACACGGAGCCCATATTCGATGCGACAGATGATTTTTTGAAAACAATATTGTTAGAGCAAGGTGTCAAATGGGTAGAATAGTTGATCACCTTGAAAAAGCGATTCGAAGCGCTGCCATATACAATCCAGAAGTCCAGGTCGCCCCTGTCTGCATTCTCTGGCCAGACCGTGACCGTCAATGGGAAGCAGTCATTCCACGACTTCAAAATGAGCTGCCTGAACTGTTCGCTCTTGGCGAGTACGCCCCTGACAAAAAGACAGGACCAGCTATCTGGCTCAGGTGTGTTGTCGCTGGAAAGATTCCAGAGGTCTCCATCCCCCACCCACAAAAACCAATACTCTATTTGCCTGGCGTCGGACGTCAGGACCTCAGGGCAATCGACAGCTGCCCTCAACTTCTTAAGCCTTTAGCGGAACTCCAATATAGGGGCACATACTGGTCCCAATTAAACGCAAAAGATTGGACCATTCTTGCCTTTCTGAAGTCGGACCAGGGAGGTCTTGGGCTGGATGTCGCTCAAGACAACGAATCCAAAAAAAGCATGCAATTGGCCCTCCACCGCTTGCTTGACGAAGATTGCGATATCCTCAGAGGGCGCAGATTGGACAAGGACTTCTTTAACACCTTGCTCACTGGTGGAGACCCCATCCGTGACTTGCTTCAATGGTTGGATCAAGGCGAGACGTTTAAAAATGCCCGTCCTGAGAACGAATGGAGTGCCTTCGTTCAGGTGATCAATTCGCAATTGGGGTTTAATCCCGAAAAATCAGGACAGCTAGCAGCAGCCGAAAAGCTCGCAGAAAGAAAGGGGCCTTGGAGTCCTGTTTGGAGCCGGTATTGTGAGTCGCCAAAACGGTATCCGCAAATTCCTGGTTGGATTAGGAAGGTCAAGCCCCCAAAAGAAAACATGATGTGGCAAATGGGAGGCGAGACTTTTTCAGGATGGCCCCAATGGAATGAAGACCAGGAAAACGACCTGCGTAAGGATTTGCTGAAACTAAGCGAACTCCCTGAGCATAAAGCGCGTCAACGACTCATTGACTTGGAAAGGCTGCACGGTGGCCGACGAAATCTTGTTTGGGCTGAATTGGGAGAAGCCACGCTTGCAAATGCATTGCAGCAGCTATCCGTTTTGGCTGAACAGACACAGCAGGATATGGCGGTAGGCGACTTTGATGATATCGCCAGTAATTATAAGCATCGTGGATGGTTGGCGGATTCCGCTGTAGTTCGAGCCTTGGAGCATGTAGATAAATCAGAAGATATAATGGCAATATTTACTGCAATAAAAGCCGTGTACCTCTCATGGATTGACAGTTGCGCACGCCATCTTCAAAAACTCGCCGAAGAAAAAGGATATCCAGGGAACTCTTTTTCTCCTACTACTGTTGAATATCACGACAATGAATGTATTTTATTTGTTGATGGACTACGTTTTGATGTCGGGAAGCAGCTTGTAGAAAAATTAACATCTAAGGATTTAGAACTGGAAGAAACTGTCCGCTGGACTGCTCTCCCATCTATTACAGCTACTGGGAAACATGCTGTTTCGCCGATAGTGGCGCAGATTACGGGGAAAAAACCTGACAATGATTTTGAGCCAATTGTTGCAGAAACAGAGCAATCTTTGAAAGGTGGATATCACTTCAAAAAGATTCTCAATGAGGCAGGCTGGACTGTTTTAGGACGCTCTGAAGTTGGAGACGGGGCGGGAAATGGTTGGTGTGAATATAGTAATATTGACCATGAAGGACACGACAGAGGTTGGAAGATTGCGAAACATTTAGATGGACTACTGAACGAAATTGTTGATCGAGTATTGCTTCTCCTGAACGCTGGATGGCGTCGTATCCGTATTGTGACAGATCATGGATGGATATTGATGCCTGGCGGACTGCCGAAAATCGAGATTTCAAACGCCCTGACTGAGAACAAATGGGGACGATGCGCTACGATAAAAGCCGGAGCGTCATACGATGCTCTATCGTTTCCGTGGTTTTGGAACAAAGAGCACAGCATAGCGCTAGCTGAGGGTGTCAGTTGTTTTAGGCAGGGTGTCGAATACACTCATGGTGGCCTAAGCCTGCAAGAATGTTTTGTATCAGATTATGTTGTCATAAAAAAGGCTGGGGCTTCCGGTTCACTGCACATCGAGATTACAGATGTCGTCTGGAAAGGTATGCGTTGCACTGTTGCTGCCGATGGCTCCCCTAGCAATGTATACATCGACATAAGAGAATTCCCTGGTGAACCGGCATCCTCTTTAGCGCTAAGTCCAAAACCATTGAGTGATAGCGGCAAGGCTTCTGTGGCCATTGAGGACGATGACTTTGAAGGGAAAAAAGCATGGGTTGTTGCTTATCTGGATGGTGGAGAAGTGATTGCCCAGGTTGGAACTGTTATTGGGGGGCAGATCAATGATTGAACTTGACAATATCGATAGCTTGGCTGCGAAATCACTAGATGGTTACCTTGTACGAAAGGATTTAGTCAGGGCATTCAGTCGTCAATTTCCTGTTCCGACATACGTTGTAGAGTTTTTACTGGGAAGATATTGCGCGAGTACAGAGCAAGATGAAATTGATGAAGGGTTGGAAATTGTTCAAAGACAGTTGAAAAACAAAACAGTTAAAGCAGGCGAAGAGGAACTGTTTAAGGCGCACGCGAGAGAAAAAGGAGAAGTTAAAATTATTGATTTAATCACTGCTCGCCTTGATGCAAAGACTGATTCTTATATTGCCACCATACCAAGCCTCCGCCTGAATGATGCACGAATTTCTTCAGAATTTGTCAGAGAACATGAGCGAATGCTTACTGGAGGTTTTTACGCAGAAATTGCTATCTCTTATGACGCTGCTATTGCGCAAGAATCCAAGGGGAGACCCTTTGGTGTAGAGTCACTTAGAGAAATCCAATTGTCGAAGCGTGACGTATTAGAGACTCTCGCCAAAGCTCGAAAGGAATTCTCTTCATCAGAATGGATTGATTTTCTTCTAAGATCAATAGGAATAGAGCCTGAAGAACTTACCGAAAGACAGAAAAACGCCTTTATGCTCCGCATGGTCCCTTTCGTAGAACGCAATTATAACATTGTCGAACTTGGTCCTCGTGGAACAGGAAAAAGTCATCTATTTCAACAAGTGTCTCCTTATGCTCATCTAATATCTGGCGGTAAGGCTACAGTTGCAAGAATGTTTGTCAACAATTCTACAGGGCAACGTGGATTAGTTTGTCAGTATGACGTCATCTGCTTTGATGAAGTTTCAGGTGTATCATTTGATCAAAAAGACGGCGTAAATATAATGAAAGGCTATATGGAATCTGGAGAATTTAGTAGAGGGAAAGAAAGCATCCGAGCAGATGGGAGTATAGCTCTTGTAGGAAACTTTGAAGTCGATGTGGAGCATCAGCAAAGGGTTGGACATCTTTTTGGTCCTATGCCGCCTGAAATGCGAGATGATACAGCATTTATGGACAGAATCCATGCATATCTTCCAGGTTGGGATGTTCCAAAAATCAATAAGGATATTTTAACATATCATTTTGGCTTAGTTAGTGATTTTCTTTCAGAATGCTGGTCTCAGTTAAGAAACCAAAGCAGGGTAAACTGTGTTCAGGGTAAAATTTTGTATGGTGGCTCTTTGTCAGGTAGGGATGTAAACGCTGTCAATAAAACGATCAGCGGGCTTTTAAAACTTCTTTATCCTGATGACACTATTTCCGTTTCTGATGAAGACATTGAATGGGCAGTGCGAATTGCTCTTGAAGCGAGAAGACGAGTAAAGGAACAACAAAAACGTATTGGAGCTGCTGAGTTTCGTAACACCCACTTCAGCTATGTCATGGGGCCTGACGGTGTGGAAAAATTTATTTCAACTCCTGAATTGCAAAGTGAAAATAGCATTGGGAGCGATCCATTAGAACCTGGTCAGATTTGGACGATAAGTCCTGGCAGCGAGAATGAATATCCGGGCCTTTTCCGAATAGAGGTTAATGAAGGGCCAGGGTCAGGGGTGAAAATTTTCAATAAACCTGTGCCACCATCTTTTCGTGAAAGCCTAGGATATGCTGAACAGAATCTGTATTCAAGGTCAAAGCAACTGGTTGGCGATAAAGATCCTCGAAACCATGAGTATACTGTACAGCTTAGAGCCTTTGACGCCTCGAAGGCTGGTGCCAAAATTGGCGTAGCAGCATTAATAGCGATGTGCTCTGCCTTGCTCAAGAAGAGCATGAAGGGTGGATTGATCATTGTTGGAGAGATAAACCTCGGCGGTTCGATTGAACCTGTCCATAATGCGGTGTCTATGGCAGAAATAGCTGTTGAGAAAGGTTGCAATGCACTGCTAATGCCGATTTCTTGCCGAAAACAACTGTTTGATTTATCGGATGATATGGCGACAAAAGTAGATATTCAATTTTTTCAAGACTCAAAAGAGGCTCTTATTAAGGCACTTGCTGATTGACATTCTGTTTTTAATTATACGTTTTTTGTCTCATGCTATGCAGAAACTCATATCCCAGGCAAGACCGCCCCTCACTTCTCAATCACCGCCGCCGCCTTCCGCAACCCCTCAGGTGACAAATGGCTGTACCTTTGCGTCATTTTGAAAGTCGCATGTCCCATAAGCTCTTTCACGCTATACAGATCGACGCTACGCTGCACGAGCCAGCTGGCGAAAGTGTGGCGTAATGTGTGGAAGCAGACTTTTTGTCTATGGTCGATCACGCCCTGGTTGAAAAGCTCATTGGCTGTGCGCGCGAATGTTTTTGAAATGCTGGTCTGAATAGTACCTTTTTCACTTGGGAAGACCAGATCGGATGCATCAGTTGTTACGCTTTTTCGTGCCTGGAGCATCTCTGCAACCTTAGTGGTCATGTAAGCTGTTCTGGATTTGGATTTGTTTTTGGCGTCAACGATTGTCATCGTTTTTTCGTCAAAGTTGACAAACCCCCAAGTGAGGTTGGCTATCTCGCCAAAGCGCAAGCCGCAGTACAAGGCCAGCAAGGACATGTCATGAACTTGTATTGATCTTGCCTTGAGCGCAGACAAAAGTTTTTCGCTTTCCTCCAAAGTCAAATAACGCACACGGCGGTTGTCGATTTTTGGCGTAATGACATGCCTGCTGGGGCTGTCAGTAAGGACGAGGCCTTCTTTTTTGGCCGTATTCCAGACCTGTGAGAAAAGTGCCATTGCATACTTGATTGTAGATGGAGCTTTTTGGGCCTCGATCATGCTGCTTTTGATCGGAGCAAGCATGCCGGGCGTTATCAAGGCAAGCGCCTGCGCTCCAATGACTGGAGATAGCCATTTTTCATACAACCCTAGCTCAGCGCGAAGAGAACCAGCTGATTTATGGCTTTGCGCGGGCCAGTAGTGTTTTTCCCAGAATTCTGAAAAGGTGATGGACGCCGCCTTTTGCGCCTCCCGCTCTTTTTCAATACGTTTCTGTTTTTCCAGCGCTTTTCTTCGTTTCTCTGAAAGTGAGAAATCTCCTTCGCCAGTCTTGTAGGCGTCTTTTAGCTTTGCAAGTTCCAGAGCTGCTTTTTGCTCAGTCCATCCTTGACTCGCCCACCCTAAAGCCGGCTGAAAGCGTTTGCCCGCTGCTGCATAACGAAGCCCAAAACATCGATCAAATTGCACGCCATTTTTTCGAGTCGGGTGGAGATACCATCTCACACCTGGAAATTTTCTCGAGGTTATCCATTTTCGCTTGTCTTTGGGCATGCCTTCCTCACTTATCTGCGGTACCAGTTTGGTTCCACTTTTTTCCAAAAATAGGCTGAAGCAATGTGAAGCTTTGTGAAAATGCTTTAGCATATTTTATTTTAAAAATAAATAGATATGTGATGTAATCTGAAACAGATTGGTGAAAAAGTTTTTGATTCGTAATCAGCAGGTCGCGGGTTCGAGTCCCATCGCTGGCTCCAGAAAAATCAAAGGGTTGCAGTCATATGACCGCAACCCTTTTTTCACATGCTCTCAACGCAAGAAGCGTCTGAAGATCTCGGTAAAGGCAATCTTGGCGAGCGCAGGGTCTTCATCCTCATTATGAGTAGTGGGGCATGACCTCATTGCCAAAAGGACGTGCCTACTACTGAGCGCACTTCAGCTTGAAAAGTTCCAGATGCTCTTGTGCATTTACCTGAAATTATAAGAAATAAATTCAGGAAAGAGTCTTGTTTCAAGACGAAAATGCTCTAGCCAAGAATGCGACTTCCATTTTTTGCACGGTATCCACCTTTATTTTTGCATATCTTGATTGGCGTATTTGCCATACTGATCTCCGACGCACTCCTGCCCGGACATCCACTGAGGTTTAGTGTCCAGGGCGGTCTCGCGCTCGCGACGATTTCCATTTTTGCGCGTGCCTCCCTTTGGGGGCAGTGCCGTGATGATGCTGCAAACGCTCCTCAATAAGCACAACTCGTGGTTATTTCCGTCATCGCGCACGCTTCCACTTTGAAACAACCCAAATAAGGAAGAAGAAATCCCAGAGAATTCGCATAATGAGCCAGATAAGAGACAGCGTGCAGATTATTTGGAGCATGCTCTTCGGCAGATCGGATTGGCGAGGCCTGGACTGATGCAGACGGGAGAAACAGGCCAGGCAGGCTTAGCGCATTTTCGCCTTTGGATACGGATCTCAGGCGGACATCCAGAGGGAGGGCGCGGAGGACGGGCAAACAGACCGGCATTTTCTTCTTGCAAGGTCGGAAAAACTAAAATAAATACTTAATTCAGCTACTTAAATTATTATTCTCTGTGAATGATTTTGTAATGCATAGATAAAATCTATGAGTAACAAAGAAAACAAAAATTTCCAACGCCCTGCGAGGCGTCGGGCATGCTCGGTTTGAATGGGTGCTGGACTTCTCGCGCTCAGGATCGAAGAGCCGCGCCCGGGGCGGTGTGAGCTAACGAAAAATGGAGGATAAAATGAAAGGTGTTCTTCGCGTGCTGGTCGTGTTGTTTGTGATGACGCTGCTGCTTGCGCCGAATGTCCAGGCCGCCGATACGTTGGAGCAGAGTGGCAAGGGCCTGACCATCTATTTCGACGTGGGCGGATCGGTGGGCGAACCCTACGCCACGGTGGTGCAGAACGGCGCGGCTCAGGCCGCGGCCGATCTGGGCTGCGAGGTGAAGTTCGTTTACTCCAATTGGGATCCGCAGACCATGCTGGAAAATATCAAAAAATCCATGGCCGCCAGCCCTGATGGCATTGTGGTCATGGGCCACCCCGGCGACGACGCTTACGAGCCGCTGATCACCGAAGCCGTCGCCAAGGGCATCGTGGTCACCGCCTCGGACACGGAGTTGCCCAGACTGACCGCCGCCAACCAGTCCAAGGGCTTCGGCTACGTGGGCGTCGACAACAAGACTCGCGGCATCGCACTGGCCAGCGAGGCCATCCGCCGCTTCAACCTGCAAAAAGGCGACAAGGCCCTGGTCTGGGGCCTGAAGAGCAAGCCCACCCGTGGCCTGAGCACCATCGGCATCACCGACACCCTGGAGCAGGCGGGCCTGGAAGTGAGTTACATGGAGATCACTCCTGAAATCGACAAGGACTCCTCGCTGGGCGCGCCGCTGATGACCGCCGCCCTGGCCGCCAACCCCGACACAAAGATCGTGTTCATGGACCACGGCGCCCTGACGGGCCAGCTGGAGAACTTTTTCCGCGCCGCCGGTGTCGCTCCCGACACGATCATCGGCTGTGGTTTCAGCCTCTCTCCGGCCACGGCCGCGGCCATCAAGAGCGGCTACGTGGACCTCGTCGGCGACGGCCAACCCTTCCTGCAGGGCTACCTGCCCGTGCTGCAGATTGTCATGACCAAGAAGTTCGGCTTCTCCGGTCTGGTCATCGAGACTGGCGCCGGTTTCGTGCACAAGGACAACATCGACCTCATCGCCCCTCTGGCCGAGAAGGGCATCCGGTAGACGAAATACAACCCAATACCGGGGGGCGGCGTGAGCCGCTCCCCGGTCCCCGCCATGAGGAGCGCCTTTCGTGTCAGCGACCATGACCGCTTCACCGTTCATCGAGCTTCGTGGCGTCCGCAAATCCTTCGCCGGTGTGGAAGCCTTGCGCGGGGTGGATTTCCACCTCAACCCCGGCGAGGTGATGGCTCTTTTGGGCGACAACGGGGCCGGCAAGTCAACGCTGGTCAAGATCCTTTCCGGCGTGCATCAGGCCGATGCCGGCGTCATGCGTATCAAGGGGCGGGACATCGACATCCGCGCTTTCAGCGTGGAGCGCGCCCGCGCCCTTGGTGTTGAGACCGTGCACCAGGAACGTTCGCTGGGCGAAAAGCAGCCCCTGTGGCGCAACGTGTTCATGGGACGGCACATCACCAACCGGTTCGGCTTCATCAATGTGCGCCGCGAGAAGGCCGAGACGCTGGAAATCCTGAACGGCCGGCTGGGACTGCGCGGGGTGGGCATCGCGCCCGACGCCGAGGTCTCGGCGCTCTCCGGCGGCGAGCGTCAGGGCCTGGCCATCGGCAGAGCCATGCATTTTCAGGCCGACATCGTCATTCTCGACGAGCCCACCACCGCGCTTTCGCTCAAGGAGGTGGGCAAGGTGCTCGACTTCATCCGCCAAGTGAAGGCCGAAGGCAAGGCCTGCGTGTTCATCTCCCACAACATGAGCCACGCTTACCTGGCCGCCGATCGGTTCTACCTGCTCGACCACGGCCGCTGCGTGGGCGAATACGCCAGAGACGGCCTGACCCAGGAGGAGCTTATGCGCCTCCTCATCGCCGCCGCCTCGCGCAGGGAGGACTCATGAAGTCCGCGGGCGGAAAATTCTGGAGCGGCTACGGGCCGCAACTGGGCGTCACGACGCTTTTGATCGTCCTGCTGGCCGTGTTCATGATCGCCAGCCCCCGCACCTTTCTCGGCGTCAACATCTACCTGGCCTTTCTCTCCACCATTCCCTTCACCACGTTGCTCGCCATGGGGCTCACCTTTTGTGTCGCATCGGGGGAGCTTGATCTTTCCTTTCCCTCGGTCATGGCTGTTTCCGGACTTGCCTTCTCCAAGGTCTTCGCCGCCACAGGCAACGCCGGTCTGGGCTTGGCCGCGGCCCTCGCCACAGGCGTGTTCGCGGGATTCGTCAACGGCTTTCTTGTGGTCAGCATCGGTGTGCCCTCCATCATCGCCACCATCGGCACGCAGTTTTTCTGGCGCGGCGCCGCGGTGGTGTTGGCCGACGGGCTCGCCATCAGCCTAGTGGATTCGCGCGCGAGCCTGACACACGACATCATGGTGGGCCGGCTTTTCAACGCCATCCCGGCGCAGGCGCTCTGGTGCCTGGCGCTGGCCGTGCTTTTCTGGTTTCTGCTCAACCGCCACGTTTTCGGCGACGCCTTGCTCTTTATCGGCGACAACTTCAGGGCCGCCCGAATGATGGGCGTTCGCGTGGACCGCGCGCGTTTCGGGCTCTTCATGTTCATGGGCGCGATATCGGCCTTCGTATCCTCGCTCATCTGCCTGGAAATGGCCAACTGGTGGCCCACTCAGGGCGAGGGGTATCTGCTCCTGGTCTTCGCCTCGGTCTTCATCGGCGGGACCTCGGTCTTTGGCGGAAAAGCCACCATCTACGGCACGGTGGTCGGCTCCATCATCATCGGCGTCATCGAGGCCGGCGTCATCGGCGCGGGGCTGGCCGGTTTCTGGACCCGCCTGGTCTACGGCCTCATCATCATCGTCTCGGTGTCCATCCACGCCCTTGCGCTCAGAACAAAACGGGAGTGACGGCCATGCCCAAAATAGTCATCATCGGCGCGGGAAGCGTCATGTTCACCCGCCAGACGCTTTCGTCCCTCTTTTCCTTCCCCAGCCTGCGCAAGGCGCGCATAGTTCTCGAGGACCTGAACCCCGAGGTGCTGGACCGTGCGCGGAAACTGATCACGGCGATGGTGGAGCAGAACGGGCTTAAGGCCACCGTGAGCGCGACCACTGATCAGCGCGAGGCCCTGAAGGACGCGGATTTCGTCATCTGCGCCATCCAGGTCGGCGGGCTCGACGCCTGGCGGCTGGAAATGGACATCCCCCGCAAATACGGCGTGATCCAGGAAGTGGGCGACACGCTCGGCCCCGGCGGAATATTCCGCGCTCTGCGCCACATCCCGCCGCTGCTCTCCATCCTGCGCGACATGGAGGAGCTGTGCCCCCATGCGCTCCTGATTAACAAGGCGAACCCGCTCGCCCCGCTGGTCTGGGCCGCGCGCAAGGCCTCACCGATCACGTCCATCGGGCTCTGCTACGGCGTCACCTACACCGTGGCGCAGCTGGCCGGCTACCTGGGGCTGGGTCCCTGGGTGGAGCATCCCTACACGCCCGAGGCCTGGGGAAAGTTGATGCACAGCTTCGTACCCGAAGGGGTGGAGTTCACCTACGGCGGCGTGAACCACATGGCCTGGATTCTCTCGTTCAAGTACAAGGGCCGCGACATGTCTGAAGAAATCCGCGCGTTGCCGGACAACCCCGAGGTCTTCGCGGCCGACGGCGTGCGTTGCGAGATTTTGCGCCATTTCGGCCTGTGGTCCACGGAAAACCACTGGCACTTTACGGACTATGTTCCCTATTTCCGGAAAAACGAGGAGACCATCAACCGCTTTCTGCCGCGCCGGTGGAACCTGCTGGCCCTGGAGCGGGAGGTGCACGCCGCGGGCAAGGGCGAGATCGAGACCCAGCTGGCGGGCGAAAAGCCCATCGAGGTGCGCCGCAACGTCCTGAACGCGCCGCAAATCATCAACGCCCTTGTCAGCGGCGAGACGGCGCGGGTCAACATCAACCTGCCCAACAACGGGCTCGTGAGCAACCTGCCGGCCGGGTGCATGGTCGAAGTCCCGGTCTACGTGGACGGCACGGGGCTCCATCCCGTGGCCGTGGGCGGGTTGCCCAGCCAATGCGCGGCGCTCTGCCAGAGCAATGTGAACGTGCAGGGCCTTATCGTGGAGGCGGCCCTGGAGCACCGGCCCGAGGCGGCGATGTACGCCCTCTCGCTCGACCCCGTCACCTCCGCCGTCTGCACGCTGGATCAGATCCGTGACATGTTTGATGAGCTGCGCGCGGCGGAACGGCGCTGGCTCGGCGACTGGATGCGGATGTAATACCATTTGAAAAGAAAATGCGAGAGGGGAAACCCTTTGTTAGCGGCAGCCGTTAGAGCATATAACTCTTGAAATAGTCTAGACAATTGGTTATGCTTTGCTCATGA
>CAZFCK010000102.1:0-16027 GCA_964517355.1 uncultured Desulfovibrionaceae bacterium
CCTGAAACAATTGGAAATTGTTTCAGGGGAGAGCCTTGTTTCAAGGCGAAAATGCTCTAGAGGGACGCCTTTGTCTCGGTTCCGTGCACGATCTGCTCCAGCCCGCGCAAGGCCTTGTGCGGTTCGGGATGCTGGAAGATGTTGCGCCCCGCCAATACTCCGGCGGCGCCGCACTCGAGAGCCGTGCGCATCATGTTCAGGAACGATTCCAGGTTCGGTTGGCTGGGGCCTCCGGCCACGAGCACGGGCGCGGGGCAGGCTTTTACCGCCCTGCTGAAGCTCTCCGTATCCCCGGAATAGAGCACGCTGACCAGATCGGCGCCCAATTCGCCCCCAAGCCGCACGCAATGAGCGATAAGGCTGGGGTCCAGCTCGTTCACGATCTGTCCGCCTCTGGCATAAATCACCACAAACACGGGCAAGCCCGCCTGGTGCGCTTCATCCGTGGCGAGACCGAAATCCGTGAGCATGCGGTCTTCCAGATCATTACCGATGTTGACATGCACGGCCACCGCGTCCGCCCCCAAACGTAAAGCCTCCTGCACCGAACAGACGATGCTTTTATTGTAGGTCGGCAATCCATGGCGCGTGCCGCCCGAGAGCTGCACCACCAGGTTCACCGTGTGGGGGGCGGTATCGCCGTAGGCCCTGGCCAGGCCCTTGTTCAAAACAATGCCTTGCACGCCGAAGTCGTGCGCATTGCCGATCAAACCGGGGATATCCTCAATACCGTGGATCATGCCGCTGCTGACGCCGTGGTCCAGAGCCAGGATCAGTGCGCGTTTGCTTTGCGTATCGAAAAAGCGGCGCATTCTGCGCCTGCATCCGATCATGCGTGTCACTCCTTGGCACGTGTTACAGGTTGTTGCGTATCGTTGTGCGTTTCAGAACTCATGAAATTAAACGGCCGACGCCACCGCGGCATGGCCATGATTTTTATAGAAAATAGTGAACCATTTCAAATAAATTGACAAATGATTTTTGAAAATTCATGCTGAGCCGCCTCAGCGCTCCGCCCACAATACGCGCTTGCCTTTCCTCTTGAGCCACCCCAACCCCAAATCCCGGAAATAGAGGCCGCACATGCCGCCGGTCCCCGGTGGGGCGGGCAAGCTCTGCCCGGAAAGCAGTTGCTGTAATTGTTCGGGACGTTCCGCCACAAAAGCGCCGGGTTCCGGAGCGTCCGGCAAAAGGGCCCGCACACGCGGCAGCGGACGAAATCCCCCCTTTGTCATGCGCCCCACTTGGGCTCCGTGCCATTGAAAGCCGCTGGGAAATCTGGCTGCGTGACGATGCACGAACCATGCGTTGTCGCCGAAGAGGCGCACCCATCCAGGGCCAAGGCGTGCGAAGCCGTGTTCGAACGCATCGCAGTCGTCGATGGGCAGGCCGGGAATTTCAAGCGAAGCCGGCGATTCGTCATCCGCCAATACGCCCGGTTTGCGCAGCTTCGCCGCAAAATGCCCTTGGGCGTTGGAGCGTCGCTGATCCACGCGCAAACACCCAGTGCAATCCGTCAGCTGCGGATTCTCCATGAAGAAACCGGGCGGGGGCGTGAGCGGCGCGAGCTCCAGGCCGAGCGCATCGCAGGCGTATCGGATTTGCTTCTCGTTTTCCTGCACGTTGGTGGTGCACGTGGAATAGACCAGCACGCCTCCTGGCGCGAGCAGGCGCGATGCCTCGCGCAGGAGCAATCGCTGCAATCCCACGAGGGGGGCGATTTTCTCACCCTGCCAGAGCGAGGTCACTTGCGGATGCTTGTCCGCCGTGCCCCATCCGCTGCACGGCGGATCCAGGAGTATACCGGGCCAGAATCCGTCAGGCAAGGGCATGTCCTCGCCCGGATAACGGCATATGGCCGCGTTGGGCAGTTGCAGCCGCGCGAGGTTGCGCTTGAGGGTCAGGTGGCGTTCCTTGTTGGGCTCGTTGGCCAGCACCAGCCCCTTGTCGCCGATAAGGGTCGCCAGAAAGGAACTTTTGCCTCCCGGACTCGCGCACATGTCCATAACAGGCATGTTCTCCACGTCCGCATGCAGTGCCAAAGGCGAAAGCATGGACGCGCGGTCCTGGATATATATGACGCCGAACCAGGCCGCAAGACTGGACCCCAAGGGCATGGGGCTCGAGACGGCGCGCCAGGCCCAAGGGGAAAACGGCTCGGGTTCAAGGACAAATCCCTGCGCCTGGAGCAATTCCAACACCGCTTGCTGACGGCTCAAGGGACAAACCAGGCGGAAGCAGCGTTCCTGATGATCGTTCAGTGTGAAGCCCTCCATAAAAGAAACGTAAAAAAAACCATACCCGTTGCCATACGCGGCAAAAAAAAGTCATAATCATGTGCAACGCCAAGCGCAACGTCCGGATACATATTGAAGGCAAAACTAAAAAACATCAATTTCCCGCCCCAGAGAGCCTGGAGCTGGAGACTTGCCCGGTTTTTCCTGCCGGAGTATGCTTTGCTTCCTGCAATGCTTCATGGTAAGTGAACACACTCTCCAGACTGAGCAGAACTGCCTGCTAACGTTAACGGTGCGCTTCTCGCGCGCCAGAGCAACCCACGTACCGCGAGATGCGGTAGATGCCAAGGAGTCGTTATGAACATGCGTGTTACACGCCTACTCGCTTTGCTGGCGCTCGCCTGTGCGCTGCTCTTTCCGGTCCATGCCGGGGCTACGCAAAGCTTTGCCGTTGCTCCTTTTCAAATCAACGGTCCAGATCAGTATCAATATTTGGGCAAAGGCATCCAGGACATGATGATCTCCCGGCTGCATTGGGCCGGTAATTTCGAAGCCCAAAGCAAAGATAAGATTCTTTCCCTGACAAAGGGAAAACCCGTGAGC
This sequence comes from uncultured Desulfovibrionaceae bacterium, assembly GCA_964517355.1. Taxonomy (GTDB): domain Bacteria; phylum Desulfobacterota; class Desulfovibrionia; order Desulfovibrionales; family Desulfovibrionaceae; genus CAZFCK01. The sequence continues at coordinate 2,841 of CAZFCK010000102.1, forward strand.
GACGGGGACGCGCAGTCCGTCATGTCCCAACTGGGAGTCGATTTCCTGGTGTACGGCAGCGTCACCATACTTGGGCAGGAAACCAGCGTTGACTTGCGCGTGCAAAGCGCTGCCGGCAAAACGTTTCCCCAGACCGCGCAAACGCAGCTCGATACCCTGATTCCCACCTTGGAAGTGCTTGCGGGCAAAGTCAACGCTGAAATCTTTCAGCGGCCGGGAAAGGACGAAACGGCCGAGGCGCAGCCCAAGCAGATCAATGCCATGAACCCGGATCTGGTACACAATGAAACCAGCCAGGGACAGGAATTTTACCTTAATCCGCAGTTCCGCTATGCCGGCGATGCCGAGTCCACAGGCCGCACCCGCAGCAGGTCCCTGCCTTATGTCAGCACCTCCATCGTTGTGGGCGACGCGGACGCCGACGGCCGCAGCGAGGCCTTTATCGCCGCGGATGACGGCGTTTATGCCTACCGCTTTACCGCCGACAACGACATGAAGGAGTTGGATCGTTACAATATCGGTCCATTGCTTGAAATCTTGCGCATGTCCATGATCGACCTGAACCGGGACGGCAAGGCAGAGATTATTGCGTGCGCAATGTACAAGCCCGTGGAAATGGACGTGCAGAAAATCAACAATCTGGCCACGCTCAACAACCCGCGAACCTTCATATTCAATTTGGTCGGCGACAAGCTGCAAGTGGTGGAAGACGACATAGCGATCTTTATGGCCACGGTGCAAACTCCTCCGGACTATATGCCGAAGCTTGTGGGACAGCTCAAGGGCAGCCCCAAGGTTTTCGAATCCTACGTGCATGAGATCGTGAAAATGGGCGGCAAGTATGCGCTCGGCCCCCGCCTTATGCTGCCGCCGGAAGCGAATACCTTCAATTTCACGTACATGCCCATGGGTGAAGGTGATTACAAGATCATCATCATCGACGATAAGGACAGATTGCGGATTTACAGCCGGACGGGCGACAGGCAGTGGACTTCCGACGTCCAGTTTTCGGGGTCGTCGCTCGGCATTGTGGACGCGCGCAACCGCATCGGGCTTAAGGACCAGATCATCATGACGCAGCCCTATTACGTGCCCATGCGCATGCTGCCCGTCAACCTGGACCGCAACAATCAGTTCGAAATGTTGGTGAACCGCCCCATCTCCGTGGCCGCGCAGTTTTTTACGCGCTACCGCTATTACCCGCAGGGCGAAATACATTGCCTGTATTGGGACGGCATGGGTATGAGCCTGGTGTGGAAAACGCGACGCATCAAAGGTTCGGTGGCCGATTACGGTCTGGGCGACATCAACAACGACGGCATCCTTGATCTCTACGTCCTCGTGAACACTCATCCGGGCATGCTCGGCGCAGGCTCCAGGCGGACAGCGGTGCTGATGTACCCCCTGGACACGAGTAAGATCAACGAGAAAGGCGTACCCATTGATCGTGAGTTCACCGAAGAGCAATAAGCGGCAGCAATTGATTGGCAATAAACACCGGCACGTCATTTTCGTGCCGGTGTTTTTTTTTGAAGGGGGCAGTCGTTCCGGAGACTACGCTCCGCAAAGACGGACGGAGAGGTTAGGAGTTACGGGGGGAGAACCTTTTTCAAAAACTTCAGCCCTTGGGCGCGGTCGTATCGCGCCTTAGCGCATTTTCGCCTTGAAACAAGGCTCTCCCCTGAAATAATTTCCAATTGTTCCAGGGAAATGCATAAGAGCATCTAGCGCTTTTCAAGCGTGAGATGCTCTAGGGATGAAGATAGCAGCGCTGGTTTCCCCCCGGAAATTTTCATAAATTAATCTGGAAATGGTATAAGTTCCCGGTGCGCCAGGATACCGCTTTTTGGTCGTTGCGGAGCATCTTCCGCTTGAAAGGCTCCGGGTGCTCTTCTGCATTTTTTCGATACGAATTTGCATTGCTTTAGAGGAGAGCCCCGTCTCAAGCCGAAAATGCGCCAACTCGTGCTCCATACAAGAATGTACATGAAATATTACGCAGGTACGCGCAAGGTACCTGGTTGATCAATGTGCACGACAAATTTGGATATAATCAAAGATCAGAAGTGGAATCAAGCGGTAGGGCGATATTCCAGGCATCGTTTATGGCAACGAAAAACCAATGTGGTTTGGTTTTGGCGCTCTGGAGTGCCAACAGGGGTATTCCGGCATACCCGGTTGCAACCATTGAGCTGCCTCAATAATAATCGCAATACGGTCTACTGCGGTTATGCCTCCGTCTTTGGAGGCTAAAATTCGTCTTCAAAATCTTCTTCGCTTTCCTGTTCTTCGATTTCCTCAATAAATTCTTCCAGAATAGCATCCATCTCGGTGCAGAACTCTTCCAGCTTTTCTTCCAAAAGATCACTATCATGCTCAAATCTTTCAAAATACTTTAACACAGTTGTGTTGGCGAGCATGTAGTCCGCGATTGTGTCGGCTAACTTTCCATTTTTTACGCTCATGATCCCTTCCTTGTCTTCTGTTGCGTCATACAACCGTTTGCATGTTGTTGTGAGTTGCCGTGGGGGCAACGGCCTTTACTTCAATCCTTCATTTCCTGATACTGCCCTGCGTTGCGCATGGCAAGAGTGTGGAAGAGACAAATTTCGACGTTCCAAGGAGCCGTGTATGGAAGCACAGCGTATAGCAACCGTGAATCCGCAACGTTGCCTGGGCTGCGGGCAATGCGTGCGGGTCTGCCTGGATAAGATCTTCAGCATCGAACAAGGAGTGGCCGTTGCTCGCAACGCCACATGCCTGGGCTGCGGGCATTGCGTGGCCGCGTGCCCCGCTGGAGCCGTCACCATGCCGCACGGAGATCTCTGGTCCCAGGAGTTTGTCCATTTTACGCCTCACGAGGACTGGCTGCCTCACGGCGGGGGCGACGCCGCCCAACTGGTGCGGCTCATGCGCTCGCGCCGCAGCTGCCGGAATTATCAAGAACGGCCGGTAGAGCGCACACTTCTTGAAGACCTGATCCGCATCGGCATCAGCGCGCCGTCCGGAACCAATTCGCAATTATGGAGCTTCACCGTTTTTCCCTCGCGGGAGGCGGTATTGAGCCTGGCGACGCCTATCAAGGATTTTTTCGGCAGGCTCAACGCCACGGCCGCCCGGGGCTGGCTGCGCACCATGCTCAAATGGGTGGGCAAGAGTGACCTCGATCACTATTACCATACCTATTATTCCGCAGTGCAGGCCGCATTGGATGCCTGGGAACATGACGCGGAAGATCGATTGTTTCATGGAGCGCAGGCGGCCATACTGGTCGGTTCCCGCCCCGGCGCCAGTTGCCCGGCGGAAGACGCCCTCTTGGCCACGCAAAACATCCTGCTCGGCGCGCATGACCTTGGTTTGGGCACCTGTCTCATCGGCTACGCCGTGGCGGCCTTGCAGCATTGTCCCCGCATTAAAGAGAGCGTCGGCATGCCGCGCAAAGAGCCGGTGTACGCCGTTATAGCGCTCGGCTGGCCAAATGAGTCATACGTACGGGTGGCGGACCGCCGCAAACCTTCCATACGCTGGGTGGAACCTCCCGCCTGAGACCTTTACGGACGTAAAGCGATTGAGCATTGAAAGGTGAATGCCTTCGGCGTGTTAAGAAACTCTTGAAAGGTGTACGCACACCAAGAGGTTTCGTAAGGAGAGAGCGCGAGAGGGGAAACCCTTTTCAAAGGGTTTCCCCCCTCGCATCTTTTTCCATCAAAAAAAGACACGCGCTATGCAGAGGAAGGGGGCAGGCAGGTTTTTTTCACGTGGCTGATGGCGCCGCGCCCGGCTTTTGCGCCTTCGCCAACCGCAACCGCGATTTGCATGAAACCGCCAACACAATCACCGGCGGCGAACACGCCGGGGATATTGGTGCGCTGTTCGTGATCCACGGAAATGAAGACGCCATTGCGCTCCAAGCCCAGGGCGTAGGCGAAATCCAGGGACGACGCTTCGCCAAGGGCCACGAACAGCCCGTATGTTTCAAAGCGTTCTCCGTTCTCCAGCAACGCCCGTTCCAGGCCGTTTTCGCCTTCCAGGCGCACGATCTTGCTTTCCAGAACCGCAATCCCGGCCTGTTTCAACCGTTCCCTGTAGGCTTCGGTCATGGTGAGGCTTTTCCCTTGGGTCACTATGGTCACGTCCGGGGTGAAGGTCGTGAGCTCCAGGGCCTGGTTGGCCGCGAAAATGCCTTCTCCAATCACGATGACTTTTTTATTGCGAAAGAAAAAGCCGTCGCAGCTTACGCAATAGGAGACACCCTTTCCTTCGTAATCATCAAGGTTATCGATGCCGGGGCGGATTCTGGATACTCCCGTGGCGATAACGACGCTGCAGGCTTCAAGATCCCTGTGTTCCGACTTGACATGAAAGGTGCCGCTGCCGTTGAGGTGTACGCCAAGCACACGCTCGCAGGACACATTGGCACCAAAGCGTTCGGCCTGGCTGCGTCCCTTTTCCATGAGCTCTTTGCCGGTGATGGTTTCGTTGAACCCGAAATAATTGTCGATGTCATAATCTCCGGCCACTTTTGGCTTGCAGCCGAGTATCAAAGTGTCGAGACCCGCGCGGGCGGAATATATGGCCGCGGAAAGCCCGGCGGGACCGGCGCCGATGATGACGACTTGCTTTTTTTCCATACAGCGCTCCTCGTTGTGGTTGCGTAAACGGTTGTCGCATAGAGACGCCGGCTTCAGGCGCGCTCTCAGTGTTCTGTCGTAGTATAATTCTGTATGGAGATATGGCAACGGGCGAGAATAAAACCTGCAACATCCGGCATGGTCGGACGAACTTCCGGGGGGGACAATATATGTTACCCCCGGATTTCAAGCTCATAAGCAAGGCATCTGACCGCTTGGCGGGTTATCTCCGGAACTCCATTTTGCCGTGGCGCCCAGGTCAACGGCCAGCCGCCCCCATGCGGCTTGCCCCAGGGAAATGCATCCGTCGTTTGGGGGCAGTTCCTTATGGCACATGGGAAGCAAGCCCTTGGCTTCCAGGGCGGCGGGCAATTCCAGACGCAAGGTGCGGTTCTGCATCACACCTCCGGAGAGGGCCACGTGGCGCACTCCGGTAATGCGCGCGGCTTCCGCCGCCCAACAGGCCAGGCCGCGGATCAGCCCCACATGGAAGCGGCGGCTTATGACCCCGGGGTTTTCGCCCGCTTCCCAGTCCCGCACCACCTGGGCGAACAAAGACATGGTGTCCAGGATCAGATGCCCCCGCCCTGCTTCAAAAGGCATCAAGGGGCAGTCGTAGCCTTGGAGGCCGGGTGTGGTTGTTGCTTGCGCATGTTCGAGCACTATGGCGGCCTGCCCCTCGTAGCTGATGGCTTGTTGGAGGCCGATCATGGCCGCCACGGCGTCGAAGAGTCTGCCGCAACTGCTCGTGATGGGGGCGTTGACGCCTTTTTCCAATATCTGCGGCAGCATTTCGGAAAGCCGCTCCCATTGCGGCAGCCAAGGCCATTGCCTGGACTTCGGGGTATTGCGTCCCAAAAGCCAGAGACAGCTTCGCGCCAGACGCCAGGGTTCCTTGATGGCGCTTTCTCCGCCGGGCAGCCGCATCTGCGCGAAATGCCCCACACGGTATTGCTCCAGGGTCCGGGTATCCACAAACAGGCATTCGCCGCCCCACAGCGTCCCGTCGTCGCCCAGGCCGGTACCGTCCAGAGCCAGGCCCAGGGCCGGGCCGTGGTGCTTGTGCTCGGCCAGCACGGCGTGCACGTGGGCGAAGTGGTGTTGCAGGGCCAAAACAGGCAGGGCGTCCTGCTCCTGCGCAAAGCGGGAGCTGAGGTAGTCCGGGTGCAGATCGCGGATCAAGGCTTGGGGGCGCGTTTGGAGTATGCCTTGCAGGTGTTCGGCGATCTCCCTGAAGAAGCCGAATGTTTCCAGGTTCTCCAAGTCGCCGATATGCTGGCTGACAAAGGCCTGGTCGCCTTTGGTCAGGCAGAGCGTGTTCTTGAGTTCGGGGCCGAGGCCCATGACGCTGGGCCCCCCACCGTGGATGGGGCGCAGAAACACGGGATTGGGCGTGTAGCCGCGAGCGCGGCGGAAGAATTGCAACGCCGGGGAGCGGCCGGAAAAAAAAGGCAACGGCCGGACCACGGAATCATCGGTGCGGATAAGGATGTCGCGGTTGTGCAGCAGGAAAAGATCGGCAATGCCCCGCAAACGGGCAAGGGCTTCGCGGTTGCCCAGGCAAATGGGCTCGTGGCTCATGTTCCCGGAGGTCATCACCAAGGCGGGCAAGGGGCGTTCCGCGCCGGAAGGCAGGTTGTCGATGGCCTGCCGCAGGTAATGAAAGAGCACGAAATGCAACGGCGTGTAGGGCAGCATCAAGCCGATTTGATCGGTGTCCGGAGCCACGTTGGCCGGAAGCCCCGGAGTGTCGCCCGCGTAGGGCTGCCGCAGTATGGGACACAAGAGGATGGGGCGCTGCACTCCTTCCATGACCAGGGCCGCATCGTTGTCCACGTGGGCCATGCGGCGCGCGGTTTCCACATCCGGCACCATGAGCGCCAATGGTTTATGCGGCCTGTGTTTCCGTTCCCGCAATTCGGCCACGGCGAGTTCTCCGGTGGCGCCCCAGGCCAGACAGGCCAGATGAAATCCTCCCAGGCCTTTGACGGCGGCGATGCGCCCCCGTAGTAAGGCTTCGGCCGCGGCCTGAATCGCGGGCTGGCCGCGGAGTTCTTCCCTGCCCTGCGCGTCCGTGAGCCAGACCTGGGGGCCGCAGACCGGGCAGGCGTTTGGTTGCGCGTGAAACCGGCGGTCCAGGGGGTCGGCGTACTCGGCCGCGCATTCGGGACACATGGGAAAGCAGGCCATGGAGGTGCCGGCTCGGTCGTAGGGAATCGTGCGCGTGATGGTGTAGCGCGGGCCGCAGTTGGTGCAGTTGGTGAAGGGGTACAGGTACCGCCGGTTGTCCGGGTCCGCCACTTCCCGCATGCAGTCCAGGCAGGTTGCCGTGTCCGGGCTGATGAGCACGTTGTGCCCTTGCCCCGCGCTGCTGTGCAGGATGGCGAAGTCCTTTTCATCCTGGACAAGCGCCAGGGGTTCTTCCCGGAGGGAAACGATGTGCGCCAAGGGCGGCTGCTCGTGTTCCAGGTCATGTACGAACCCGGACAATTCCTTGGACAAACCTTGTACTTCTATGCGCACGCCCTGCGGGGTGTTGCGCACGCTGCCGGTGAGTTTGTGCTCGTGCGCGATACGGTAGACAAAGGGGCGGAATCCCACACCCTGCACCTGGCCGGAAACAGTGAGGGCCAGACGTTGGAGCCGGGGCCTGGATGGTTCGAAAGTAGACATGATCCCTCGTTACGCGCCGGCGATGCCTTCGGTGCATACGCCCATGATGTTGAAGCCGGAATCCACGAATACGATGTCTCCCGTTGTGCCGGAGGAAAGGTCCGACGCAAGGTAGAGGGCGCATTTGCCCACGTCCTCGATGGTGATGTTGCGTTGCAGCGGCGCGGCCCGCTCAATGGAGCCCAAGATCCTGTTGAAGCCCTGAATGGCGGATGCGGCCAGGGATTTCACGGGTCCCGCGCTGATGCAGTTCACCCGCACCCCGCGTTTGCCCAAATCCACGGCCAGGTACCGCACGCTGGATTCCAAAGCGGCCTTGGCAACGCCCATGGCGTTGTAGTTGGCCACCACTTTGCCGGAGCCGTAGTAGCTCATGGTCAGGACGCTGCCGCCGTGCGGCAGCAGCTCCTCAAATGCGCGGCACAGGGCCACAAGGGAGTAGGCGGAAATATCCATGGCCAGGGCGAAACCGTCGCGGCTTGTGTCTATGAAGCGGCCGCGCAAATCGTCGCGGTTGGCAAAGGCGATGGAATGAACCAGCACGTCCACCTGCCCCCATTTTTCCGCCACGGTGGCGCGCGCGGCGGCTATCTCCTCGTCGGACGCCACATTGCACTGCAACATGAATTCACCGTCAAGCTCATCGGCAATAGGGCGCAGACGCTTTTCTATGGGGGGCGCCGCATAGCTGAAAGCCAGACGCGCACCATGCTCGTGAAAGGCCTTGGCAATGCCGTAGGCGATGCTGCGTTCATTTACCACGCCGAAAATCAGAACTTTTTTCCCTTGCAAGAGCATGAGGCGCACCTCCGGATAATACCTTTTTGTGTTGCGGCCAAAGGAAAGAACCACAGGCCGGTGGCAGAGTATCCCGTGTTTTACTCCATGCCGCAAGCACAGTCGAGCGCGGGCGTTCCGACGCATCATTATTGCAAAATCTTTGCACGGACAGCCGTCCAAGCTCCTGGACAGCGGACGAACGAGAGGCTATGTCTGCCACTTCTCCAGCGAGGTGTTGCATGATGCGGGAACAAGCGCAGGGGCACCCCCGGCGCTATATCATCTTTTCAGTGGCCGTGATCGCGGTCACGACCCTGGTGCGCTGGTGGTTCATCTCCTCCGGCCAGTTGGATCTTGTGCAGGACGAGGCTCAATATTGGGACTGGTCCAGACACCTGCAACTCTCCTACTATTCCAAGGGGCCGCTCATCGCCTGGTGCAACGCCCTGGGTTCCATGTTCTTCGGCAACACGGAACAAGGCGTGCGCTGCATGGCCGTGTTTTTTTCCATGTGTACGCAGGGAGCCTTCCTGATGCTGGTTTCCGTGCTTATGGGGCGTCCGCGCACGGGATTCTGGACGCTGTTTCTGCTGAACACCACGCCGCTGTTCATGGCTTCCGGGGTCTTGATGACCACGGACAGTCCCTTGCTATTTTTCTGGGTCTCCGGACTTTGCTGCGTGTACTGGTCGCGCACCGCTACGCGCTCCACGTGGCCGTTGGTCCTGTTGGGGGGCTGCATGGCTTTGGGAGTGCTGGCCAAATACACCATGCTCGCGTTCGCGCCTCTGGCCCTGGCCTATGCTGTGGCCTTGCGCGTGAAAGGGCTGGCCCCGAGGGGGTATGTCCCACGCCTGGCCGTGGCCCTGCTCGCGGGCGCGGCCGTCGGGCTGTTGCCCGTGGCGATTTGGAACGCCATGAATGATTGGGTGGGCTTCAGGCACGTGGGCACCCTGGCCGGGATTTCCGGGAGCAAACCCGCTCCCTTGATCAGATTCGACCGGTTCCCGGAATATTTCGGGGGACAGGTGGGCATTCTTCTGCCCTGGTGGTTTTTTTACATACTTTGGGGCGGCTGGCAGGCCGTGCGGGGCGTCCGCACGCAGGCAAATGCGGGCGACGCTGATCCGCGAGCCCTGGTCACGGACGAACGCCTGCTTTTGGGGATTTTTTTCTGGCCCCTGTGGCTCTTTTTCATCATCTGGAGTTTTCACACCAAAATTTATCCCAACTGGTCGGCCATGAGCTATGCGGCGGGGGCGGTGCTGGGCGGATTCGCCTTTGCCCGCCACATGAGCTACTGCGCGGGGCGCATGCGCTCCCTGACCAGACTATGGCCCATGCTGGGACTTGCGGCCTTCGCGCTGCTGCACCTGCAGAACTGGCTGCCCCTGCCCGCATCACTGAATCCCGCCATGCGTCTCAAAGGCTGGGCCGATATGGGGCGCGAACTCGCGCGCATCGAGCAAAGCGCCTTTGACGATCCGCACCATGTGTTTTACTTTGCGGACACGTACGATATAACGGCGGCACTGGCTTTTTACGCTCCGGGCCAGCCTCATGCCTATTGCGCCTATTTCGACCGTCGCATGAATCAATACGACCTGTGGCCCGGTCCCCAGGACAAGAAAGGCTGGGATGCGCTGTTCGTCCTGAAAAAATTCAAGGACAGGGTGCCCGATGCACTGTACGCAATGTTTTCCTCGGTGACGATCCGGCATTACCAGTCCATGCACCTCGGCGATCCGGCACGGAAATTCACCATTGTGCTTTGCCGCGATTTCAACGGATATTGGCCGCAGGTGCAAAAAAAGGCGTTTTAACATGACCGACGTACCCACCAAGTCCAAGAGTCATGGCGACCCTCATGTCTGCAAGCGCTGTACGGACCGCGGTCCCACCTGTTGCCGTCTGCAACCCGGAGAGGAAGAGGTCTGCTTTCCGCTTTCGGAAATGGAGCGCGACCGTATTCTGGAGTTCGCCAAGGACAAGGGCGCCTTTGTGCAGCAACCCAACACGCGCCCTTTTGTCGAGAACATCAAGCGGCTTTTTCCCGGCGACAAGGAACTCATAGAGCAACTTTTTCCGGAACATCATTTCCACTTGCGTCTGGCCACGCGCCAGGACGGCAGCTGCGTGTTTCTCGGTCCCGAAGGGTGTACGCTCCCCCGGGAGGCGCGCCCCCATTATTGTCTGGTTTTTCCCTTTTGGATAACCGGGGGGAGCAGGATGACGGTCTTTACGCCGCCCGGCTGCCTGGCCGTGGAGGAAAGCGGCACCGTGCTCAAACTGCTGGAACACATGGGCATGACCGAGGCCGAAGTGCGGCATTTGCATGGGCGCATCCGCCTGGCCTGGGGGCTGCCCCCGAAAGAGGGCATGCCTGTTTTGCCGCAAGCCTTTACCCGCTATAAAAAAACCAAATGAAAAAAATACTGCTGATATTATCGCTGCTGCTGGTCATGGGCTGTCTCATGGGCGGCGCTTTGGCCGTTACCGTCTACATGTGGGCGGCCAAGGACTTGCCCGGTTTCAAGCGTATCGCCGACTACAAGCCTTCGCTTGTGACCACCGTGTATACCCGGCATGGAGACGTGCTGGGGTATCTGTACCGGGAAAAACGATTTCTGGTGCGCCTGGCCGACATGCCCCCGCACTTGCCCAAGGCCTTTCTCGCCGCGGAGGACAAGACCTTTTACCAGCATGAAGGCATCGACCTGAGCGCCATTGCGCGCGCCTTTGTCAAGAATCTGAAGGCGGGGGGTACGGTGCAAGGGGGCAGCACCATCACCCAGCAGATCATCAAACGTTTGTTGCTGACTTCCGAACGCAGCTACGAACGCAAGCTCAAGGAAGCCGTGCTGGCATACCGGCTGGAAAATTATCTGAGCAAGGATGAAATTCTCACGATTTATCTGAACGAGATTTATCTTGGCGCGCGCGCCTACGGCGTCGAGGCCGCTGCGCGCGTCTATTTCGGCAAGCACGTGAACGAGCTGACCCTGGCCGAAAGCGCCATTCTCGCCGGACTGCCCCAGGCGCCCTCCCGCTATAATCCCTTCCGCTTTCCCGATCGCGCCAAGGCCCGGCAACATTATGTGCTGGGGCGCATGCGCGAGGAAAATTGGATCACGGAAGAACAATACCGCGAAGCCTTGGCTCAACCTCTGGTCTACAAGAGCATGGAGGACATCTCATGGAAAAAGGGCGCCTACTACCTTGAGGAGGTGCGGCGCTGGCTGGTGGACTACCTGAGCAAGGAGAACATGGAATCCCTGGGTGTGGAACTGGACCGTTACGGAGAAGACGCCGCCTATACCGCCGGCCTGCACGTGTACACCGCCATAGACATGAAGCACCAGGAGGCGGCGGAGGCCGCCCTGCGCGCAGGACTCGAGGCGTCGAGCAAACGCCGCGGTTGGCTGGGGCCGGTGCAAACCTTGCCCCCGGGACAATTCAACACTTTTTTGGAGCAAAACGATTACCTGCCGGAAGACCTGCAACCAGGCTCCTGGGTTCTGGCCCTGGTGACAAAAGTGCAGTCCAAAGGCGCCGTGGTGCGTGTTGGGGCGCGCGAGGGCTATATTGCGGTGGACACCATGTCCTGGGCGCGAACCCCCAATCCTGGCGTGGCCCCGGAATACGCACCAAAAATACGGGACGCGCGCAAGCTTCTGCAGCCCGGCGACGTTATCTGGGCCTCGCTGCCCGAACCGCCAGCCGAGGATGCCAAAGACAAGGAGCAGGATCAGACGGACCCGCTGCAACACCTCGCCCTGCAACAACGGCCCAAGGTCGAGGGCGCCCTGGTCTCCCTGGAACCGCCGAGCGGTGAAGTGCGGGCTCTTGTCGGGGGGTATTCCTTTGAACGCAGCCAGTTCAACCGCGCCACCCAGGCCAGACGCCAACCCGGATCGGCTTTCAAACCCATTGTGTATTCAGCGGCCCTGGATCACGGGTTCACCGCGGCTTCAATGGTTCTGGACGCTCCCATCGTTATCCAGATAGGCAAAAACATTTGGAAACCGGAAAATTTTTCACATAAATTCTACGGGCCGACCCTGTTGCGTACGGCCTTGGCCAAGTCTCGCAACCTGGTGACCATCCGCATTGCGCAACGCATTGGCATCAAAACCGTTATCGAACGGGCCAAGGCCCTGGGCCTGGATCCGGACTTTCCGCCCTATCTGCCCATCTGTCTGGGCGCCGTGGCCGTGACGCCCATCAATCTTTGCGAGGCCTATACCGGATTCGCACGTATGGGCAGCACAGTGAAGCCGCGGATGGTGCTTGCGGTCAAAGGTCCGTGGGGCGACGACATCTACACGTCGCAACCCGAACCCCATGAGGCCATTACACCGCAAAACGCCTATATCATGGATACCCTGCTCCAGGCTGTCGTGCAAAGCGGTACGGGATTCAAGGCTAAGCAACTCGGCCGTCCCGTGGCGGGGAAAACGGGCACCACAAACGAGGAGCGCGACGCCTGGTTCATGGGCTTCACCCCGTATCTGCTCACCGGCGTCTACGTGGGCTTCGATCAGCTGCAGCCCATGGGCAAGCTGGAGACGGGCTCCAGGGCAGCGGCTCCCATTTGGGTGCAATACCGCATGGCGGTTGAGGACATGTACCCCGAGCAGAACTTTCCGGAACCTCCGGGTATCGTGAATGTGCGGGTCAACGCCGGCAACGGCACTCTTGCCGGTCCGGGCTGCACGGATTGCTATACCTTGCCTTTCAAAGCAGGAACGCAACCGCAACACTACGGCACTCCGGCATGGAGCGACACGGCGCAGCCTTTCGCCACAACCACTCCCTCGGAACAAGGGCAACCGGGGCAATCCGCTCCGGGCACTGGACAACCTGCCACCAGCGAAGATTTGTTCAAACAGGTTTTCTAGAGCCTGGTTCCACATTGTTTCGATACGGGGAGGGAACTCTTTCGATAAGGGTTCCCTCCCCGCTCTTCTTCAGCCTCTTTGCAGCTCCGTGCGGAAGAAGAGATCCAACGCATGGAGCTACGCCGTTTCCCATTTCTTGATTAGAGTCTGTTTCTAGCGCATTTTCGCCTTGAAACAAGGCTCTCCCCTGAAACAATTTCCA